>NZ_LZKK01000108.1 GCF_001672815.1 Mycobacterium sp. E796
ACGCCGCTGGACCGCGACGGGTCGGGGGTGGCAGCGCCCGGGCCGCCCTGGTCGGCGGCCACCCGGTCCGCCGTCGCCGCCGTGGCCACCGTTGCCGTCGGTGCCGCCGGTGCCGCCGGTGCCAACCGCGCCGCCGGCGCCCGCGGCGCCGCCGTGGCCGCCCTTGCCGCCGATGCCGCCGTGGTCGAGGTCATTGCCCGTCGTGGTGAAGTTGGCGCCGGTCCCGCCGTCGCCGCCACGACCGCCGTCACCGCCCTGGCCGCCCGAACCGTTCGTTCCGCCCGCCCCGCTGTTGCCGCCGTGACCGCCCGCACCGCCGGTCCCACCGTCGAAGCCGACATCACCCTGGCCGGCGTTGACGGCCTCCGCGCCGGCCGCCCCGACGTCACCGTCGCCGCCGGCGCCGCCCTTGCCGCCGTCACCGCCGGTGCCCGCGTGACCCGCGGTGCCCGCAGCACCCGCACCGGTGCCGGCCGCACCGCCAGCACCCGCGTCGCCGCCGGTGCCGGGGGCGCCGCCGTTGCCGCCGGCCGCGCTGGACCCGCGCCGCTGGCGCCCTCGCCACCGTCGCCGCCCTGGCCGCCATGGCCGCCGACCCCACCATTGCCGTTGACGCCGCCGACGCCCGCGCTGCCGCCGTGCCGCCGGCCCCGCCGGTCCCCCCGCCGAAGCCCTGACCGCCTTGGCCGGAGCTGACGCCCACCGCGCCGGGCGTGCCGACGTCACCTGCGCCACCGGCACCGCCGGTGCCGCCCTGGCCGCCGGTTCCCGCGTGACCCGCCACGCCGGCGGTCCCGCCCATCATCCCTCTGTTGGCGCCACCGGCGCCGCCGGCACCGGCGCTACCGCCCGTCCCGCCGGTACCACCGTCGCCGCCAGCCACGCCGGAGCCCACGCCGCTCGCCCCGGCACCGCCGGTGCCGCCCATGCCGCCCTGACCGCCGGCCCCACCCGCGCCGCCGGCCCCACCGAACAGCGCCTGGTTGGCCCCACCGGCCCCACCGTTGCCGCCGGCCCCACCGGCAAAGCCGTCACCACCGTGGCCGTTGCTGACGCCCACCGTGCCGGTCGGCCCGACCAGACCTTGAGCACCCATACCGCCGATCCCGCCGGCCCCACCGTTACCGCCGCCCAGAAGCCCGTTGGCACCGCCGGCCCCACCGTTGCCGCCGTTCCCGCCGGCGGCGGTGGCGTTGCCGCCCGCCCCACCGGCGCCGCCGTGGCCCCACAGCCCGGCCGACCCGCCGGCCCCGCCGTTCCCGCCGTTGGCGGCGTTTGCGCCCGACCCGCCGTTGCCCCCGTTGCCGAAGATCCACCCGCCATCGCCGCCGGCCTGCCCGGTACCGGCCGCGCCGTTGGCGCCGTCACCGAACAGCGGGCGCCCGGTCAGGTCCTTCACCGGCGAGAACGGGTTCGCCGCGAGGGCCTGCAGGTCGTGCTCCAACGTGCCCAACGGTGAGGAGTTGGCGGCCTCGGTGGCCGCATACGCGATCCCGCCCGAGGACATCAACTGCACGAACTGGTCATGGAAGGCGGCCGACTGCGCGCTGAGCGCCTGAAACTGCTGTCCGAAACCGCCGAACAACTGCGTCAGCACCGCCGACACCTCGTCGGCGGCCGCCGGCGCAATTCCCGTGGTCGACGGGGCCGCCGCCGCGGTCGCTTCCCTGATCGCCTCCCCGATCGCGCTCAAGTCGGTGGAGGCACTGGCCAAGGCCTCAGGTGCTGCGATCAGGTAGGACGACATCTTGGGCTCCCATCGAACATTCCGCACATTAGGGGATTTACCTCAGAACCGTACTATAGGCATGTTTGGACGGATGTAAAGCGACTTTTGGTATTTTCATATATTTCGCCGGCCTCCCGGCCCGATGGCCATTGGGGCGATTGATGCCCGAAGCCGCGACCCCGTCGGGTCAGCGTCGTGGGCATCGGACTGCGTCAGCACCACGAGCAGAAAGCTGGCGAACCGGTCGGGCGCGACCAAGAATCGGGACAGCACGCCGACGGTGACGTTCAGCTTGTTCTCGACCACCGCGGCCGCGGCGTGCCCCCCACGGCCTCCCTCGGTTACCTTGCCGCACAGCGATTTTCACGCGGAACGTCGAATGCGCACGCCCAACCGCCAGTCCGCTCGCCGGGCCGGGCCGTGTCAGTGCCCTCACCTACAGTTGCAGCTGTGTTCGTCACCGGTGAAACCGTCGTCTACAGCGCGTCGGACCTCGCGTCCGCCGCCAGGTGCGAATACGCGCTCCTGCGGGATTTCGACGCGAAACTCGGCCGCGGCCCCACCGTGTTTGCCGAGGACGAACTGCTCGCCCGAACCTCCGCCCTGGGCACCGAACACGAACGACGCCGCCTCGACCGATACCGCGACGAGTTCGGCGACGCGGTCGCGGTCATCGGTCGCCCGGCCCACACGCTGGCCGGCTTCGCGGCCGCCGCCGAGGCAACCCGGCGCGCGATCGCCAACCGAGCCCCGGTGGTGTATCAGGCCGCTATGTTCGACGGCCGATTCGTCGGCTTCGCCGATTTCCTGGTGCTCGACGGCGAGCAGTACCGGGTTGCCGACACCAAACTGGCCCGCTCGCCAAAAGTGCCCGCGTTGCTGCAGCTGGCCGCCTACGCCGACGCGCTCGCCGGCTCGGGCGTCCCGGTCGCGCCCGAGGCCGAGCTGGAGCTGGGCGACGGCGCCGTCGTGCGCTACCGCGTCGGCGACCTGGTCCCCGTTTACCGTTTCCGGCGCGCGCTGTTGCAGCGCCTGCTCGACGAGCACTACGCCGCGGGCACCCCGGTGCGCTGGGACGACCAAAACGTCAGCGCGTGTTTCCACTGCCCGCTGTGCACAGAGCAGTTGCGCGCCACCGACGACCTGCTGCTGGTCGCCGGGATGCGAGTCACCCAGCGCGACAAGCTGATCGACGCCGGCATCACCACGGTCGCCGAGCTGGCCGACCGCACGACGCCGGTGCACGAGCTGGCGCCCAGCGCCCTGACCAAGCTGACCGCACAGGCCAAACTGCAAGTCCGCCAACGCGACACCGGCACCCCACAGTTCGAGGTCGTCGACCCGCAGCCGCTGACCCTGCTGCCCGAGCCGGACCCCGGTGACCTGTTCTTCGACTTCGAAGGCGACCCGCTGTGGACGGCCGACGGGCACGACTGGGGCCTCGAGTATCTGTTCGGCGTCCTGGAGGCCGGCGGGAATTTCCACCCACTATGGGCGCACAGCCGGGTCGACGAGCGCAAGGCGCTCGTCGACTTCCTCACGATGGTGAAAAAGCGCCGCAAGCGCCGCCCCAACATGCACATCTACCACTACGCGCCCTACGAGAAGACCGCGCTGCTGCGGCTCGCCGGCCGGTACGGGGTCGGCGAGGACGACGTCGACGAACTGCTGCGCAGCGGCACGCTGGTCGACCTCTATCCCCTGGTGCGCAAGAGCATTCGGGTGGGCGCCGAGTCGTTCGGCCTCAAGGCGCTCGAGCCGCTGTACATGGGCTCGCTGCTGCGCGCCGGTGACGTCACGACGGCCGCCGAGTCGATCACCTCATACGCCCGCTACTGCCAGCTCAAGGACGAGGGCCAACTGGACGACGCCGCGTCCCTGCTCAAGGAGATCGAGGACTACAACCACTACGACTGCCGCTCGACGCAGGCATTGCGCAACTGGCTGATGCTGCGCGCCTACGAATCCGGCGTCGTACCCGTTGGCGCGCAACCGGTTCCGGAGGGCAACCGGGTCGAGGACCGCGACCAGCTGGCGATGACGTTGTCGGCGTTCACCGGTGACGCCGGCGTCGCCGACCGCACGCCCGAGCAGACCGCGATCGCACTGGTGGCCGCGGCGCGCGGCTACCACCGCCGCGAGGACAAGCCGTTCTGGTGGGCGCACTTCGACCGGCTGAACTTCCCGGTCGAGGAGTGGGCCGACGACACCGACGTCTTCATCGCCGATGAGGCGTCGGTCGACGCCGACTGGCACACCCCGCCCCGCGCACGAAAGCCGCGGCGCCGCGTGCGCCTCAAGGGAGAGCTGGCGCGCGGCGAATTGACGACCGACGTCTTCGCGCTCTACGAGCCCCCGGCCCCGCCGAGCATGGCCGACAACCCCGACCGGCGCGCGGCCGGTCGCGCCGAGATCTTGGCGGTCGACGATCCGGCGGTGCCCACCGAGGTGACCATCGTCGAGCGGGTCGGCAACGACGGCAACACCTTTGACCAGCTGCCGTTCGCGCTCACCCCGGGGCCGCCCATTCCCACCACGGCGCTGCGGGC
>NZ_LZKK01000109.1 GCF_001672815.1 Mycobacterium sp. E796
GTAGGACAGGATCTTCACCGCGAGCCGGCAAATCCAAATAGGGACTTTCGCCCTCTGTGGTCGGGCCTAAAATCATGCACGCGTCGCCCGGCGCTGGCGACGTCAGGCAGGGGCGTCGGGGCCGCCCCAGCGTGCGGCGTAACGGCCGGATGCACGGCTAGAGGTTGAATCCCCTTAACGCGGCGACCCGCGCCACAAAGGCGTGGGCCGAGGCCGCAGAGTCACGGTCAGGTGCGGCGGCGTCTGTGTCGGCGGGTCAGCAGGGGCGCGAGGCGCGCCTCTGGGCGGCCCCGAGGGCTCCCGTAGACCTCGATTCGGATTTCCTGCGTCCCGATGAACAGGAGTCGGTGAGACACCCGGCTGCTGAGAAGGGCCAAAGATTGGATGTTAGGAGGCCGTTGTTTGGCCCAGCGGGTTCACCAAGGCGGATAGTGCGCGGAGAATTTGTACTGTCAGATTCGCCGGCCAGAAGAACGCAGTGGTGAACGACTGGACTAATTGAGTGCCGGCTGAAACGAGCTGGCCTACAACGGGAAACGCCGTGAGTAATGGGTTTATCGCGTCGGTCAAAACGTTCAATAGTAAGCCGTAGAACGGGAACGATTGGATGATGTTTGCCGCAGCGGACGCGAAGTACAGTACGACGAGATCTGCCATGAGCCAAGAAAGAAAACCAATGACGAAGCCGGCCACGGCGGCGGCACCTAGAACAAAGACAGTATTCGTCACTACATTTGTTATCAAATCATTTAATGTCGACTGGGCGGCCGTGGCTGCGGCAACCGGGGCCGTAATTGCCGTCAAGGGCTTTAGCAACGACGCCATGTTGGCCGCCTCAGCGCTGGCGTAGGAGGCGGCACTCGCAATCAGGTGCTGCAC
>NZ_LZKK01000110.1 GCF_001672815.1 Mycobacterium sp. E796
ACGGCGTCGAGCAGGCGGTGGTGATCGCCCGCGAGGACCGCCCCGGCGACAAGCGCCTGGTGGGTTACGTGACCGGGACAGTGGATCCGGCCGAGGTGCGCGCGGCGCTGGCCGACCGGCTGCCGGCCTACATGGTGCCGGCCGCGGTGGTGGTGTTGGAGGCGTTGCCGCTGACGGTCAACGGCAAGCTGGACACCCGCGCGTTGCCGGCGCCGGAGTATCAGGACGTCGACCACTACCGCGCCCCGGCTGATGCGGTCGAGGAGATCCTGGCCGGTATCTATGCGCAGGTGTTGGGGTTGGAGCGGGTCGGGGTGGAGGAGTCGTTCTTCGAATTGGGCGGGGACAGCATCTTGTCGATGCAGGTGGTGGCGCGGGCGCGGGCGGCCGGCGTGGTGGTTCGGCCGCGCGACATCTTCGTCGAGCAGACCGTGGCCAAGCTCGCCCGAGTGGCCGGGGTGGTCGACGCCGATGCCGAGGTGATCGACCAGGGCGTCGGCGCGGTGGTGGCCACGCCCATCATGCGCTGGCTGCAGAGCGTGGATGGACCGGTCGACGAGTTTAACCAGACCGTGCTGGTGCAGGCGCCGGTGGGGGTGACGTCGTCCGACGTGGCGGCGGTGTTGCAGGCCTTGCTGGATCGGCACCCGATGTTGCGGATGCGCGTCGATGACAACAACGCCGACGGCACCGACGGGTGGTCGGTGACGGTGCCCGAGCCCGGTGCGGTGGATGCGCGCGGGTGCCTGCAAGCGGTGGACGTGCTGTCCGAGGAGGCCTTGGTGGCGGCGCGGTCGCGGTTGAACCCGGCCGCCGGGGTGATGCTGAGCGCGCTGTGGGCGGCTCCCACCGGGCAGTTGCTGTTGATCGTTCATCACCTGGCGGTCGATGGGGTGTCGTGGCGGATCCTGCTCGAGGACCTCAACCTGGCCTGGGCCCAGCACCGCGGCGGCCAGCAAGTGGTGCTGCCGCCGCGGCCGCCGTCGCCGTACAGCCAACCGCCCGCCCCGCCGGGAGTGCCGATGCCTTGGGAGTTGGTGTACCCGTCGGCGCCGTTGCCCATCAGTGGGCGGCCGGTCAGCTCTTCGACCTGCCCGTTGACCGCGTTGACTGCGGGCGTCAACATCTGCCCGATGCTTGCGCCCTCGGTGGCCTCGTACGAATGCGCAGCGGCAACCAGGTTGCGCAGGAACTGGTTACCGAAGGCTGCCGCCTGCCCGGCGAGCGCCTGGAATTGCTGACCGTAGCCGGTGAAAGCCGCCGCGACCGCGCCCGAGATTTCGTCGGCGCCGGCGGCGGCAAGCCCGGTGATCGGGACGGTGGCCACCGCGTTCGCGGCGTCCACCGCCGAACCGATGCTCTGCAACTGCGTCGCCGCCACGCCCAGCAATTCCGGGGCCACCACGAGTAGGGACACGCCCGCCTCCTCCGCCGCGTCCCCCGTCGCCGCTTCATTCTAGGTGTATGTGGCCCGAGGCGGCGCGTGTTGGGGCCACGGGGCGAATGGGGCTATGACGCAGGGGATTTCGAATTCCGATTGTGAACGCAGGGTGAAGATTTCGCGAGAAGCCCGTCCTTGGAGCACACGCAGATAGATTCGGGCCATGCGTATGAAGCAGCTGTTGGCCGGTTTCACCGTCGCCGCGGCGCTGGGGGTGGGCGCATTCGGTATCGGCGCCGGCGCGGCGCACGCCGACCCGCCGCCACCGCCAGGGCAACCTTGGAGCCCGTCGCCCCCGCCACCGCCGGCCCCGCCGTCGCCCGAGGCGCCGCCGTGGTCCCCGCCCCTCGACTTCCCGATTCCGGTGCCGGGCGCGGGCTAGTAGGCGGCTGCGCCGGGCGTAGCCTCTCGGGCATGGGCCTTGTTATCGACGAGATGCCCGAGCTCGGCATCACGCGGGTGTCGCGCTGGATCTTCAACTGTTACGTGCTGAGCGGCGACGGCGGCGCGGTGGTCGTCGACGCCGGGCTACCGCGGGTCGCCCGCGACCTGGCGCCCGTCGTGGGTCGGTTCGGCGGAACCCTGCACGCCGTGGTGGCGACGCACGGGCACAGCGATCACGTCGCGGGCGCGTCAACACTCGCCGCCCGCTACGGCGCGCCAATCTGGTTGCCCGACAAGACGCTTACCTATCTCGACGGCATGAGGCCGCGAACGCCGACGCCCGCGAAGGCGGCAACCATCTGGCCCACCATGATCGACCAGCCATTCGATCGAATCGGCGTGGCGGGGCTCTTCGGCGGCGCCCGGGTGGCGGGGTACGGCACCCCGCTCGGTATGCGGTGGAGGGGGCCGTCGCCCGCCGGCGGGCTCGCCGACGGCCGGCCGCTGCCCGGCGCGGCGCAGTGGACCGTGATCGGCGCGAGCGGTCACACCGACGACAGCGTCGCCCTGTGGAACCCGGCGACCCGGACGCTGCTGTCCGGCGATGCCGTGCTCACCGTTGGCGGCAAGGCCTGGCACACACCGGAAATCGTCGACGCGTCAACCGCCGCCGCCACCCGCCAGCGCCTCGAAGAGCTACCCGTCGCGCACCTGCTACCCGGTCACGGCCGACCCGTCCACCACGCCGAAACCGTTTGGCTGCAACAGCGCCGCTGACGTGAGCTAAGCGCCGGGACAGCCCTGACGGTTCGCCGTGTCACGCGCTTTCGGCGCGTCCTCGAGAGCGGAGTGCAGCGCATCGAACACCTGCGGATCCCAGGTCAGCGCCGTCTTCCAATCGAGACCCGCCTCGTTGGAGACGAAAATGCTGTGCGTGTCATCGAATTCGTAGCAGCGCCGGTGCGGCAGCACCGAGTCTGCCAGATCGACCGCCAGAGCGCTGCGTAATGCCACGATCCCGTCGTTGGGCCACACCATGGGGTTGACCTGGCCCGCCTCGGTGAACTTCTTTCCGCTGATCAGCACCACCGGCACCCTGTCCAGCACCCCCGCCTGGAACTGATTCCAGCCGTTATTGCCCATCAGGTAGGCCTGACTGACCTCGCGACCGGAGCCCGAAACGAGGCGCAGCACCTCGGTTTTGAACCCCTTCATGGCATTCTCGCAAAGCGGGTCGCCGCCGCAGTCGGTCAGCGGGAGGGTGTCGTTGGCGTAGTCGGACAGGTAAGAACCCTGCCATGGCGTCCCGATGGTGGTCAGCGAGCGGACGTGCACCGGAGAGTTCGTCGTGGCCAGGACGCGGATCGCCGCACGCGAGTAGAGGCCGCCCATCGAGTGGCCGATCAGGTCGACATCGTCGACGTGCTTGTCGGTGTGCAGGTAGGTCAGGAACCGCGCCAGGTGTTCACCCGCGGTGTCGATGCTGCCGGTGGAGTTCACGGTCATGTTCTCCGCCAACGTGATCGGGCACATCCCGAACGGGCCGAAGCCGGTCTGATCCACCACCTGTCCTCGGCCGGCCATCGCCGGTGAGGTGAACACCTTGTAGCCCTCCTTGAGCAGGTACTCGCGGATCGCCGTGTCGGTGTTGCCCGCCGCCAGCCCGGTCGAGCAGGCCTGGTCGGGCGTGGTGAACGGGCTCGTCGCATCCCCGCCCGAGACGATGACAACCGCCTGCGCCTCCGAGCGCTTGCCGCCGGACCCGCCGCAGCCGACCAACAGGGACGTCATTGCCACCGCGACCGCGGTCAGTGCCAGCACGCGTCGCACACCGTGAATGCTAACGGCCTGCACCGCCCGGGATCGGCAATTGAAGCGACTCAGTGGCCGCGTCGCGGCCGCGGGCGATCCCCGGCGAAGCCCCGCACCACGTGTGCGCGCACAAACTCCGCCGCCACCTCGGGGTCGTCCATGTCCAGGGTCGACGACGGGGTGCTGAAGAGCGAGAAGAGTATCCGGGCGAACCATTCGCCGGCCGCCTCGACGTCGAGGTCCTTACGTACCTCGCCCGTGAGCCGGGCTGCGGACAGATACGGCGCGAAGAAGTCGACGCACTCGCGCAGCAACACGGCGGCGTCCTTGGTCAGCAGCAGGCTGACCGCGTCCTCATCGAAGTACTTCTCGGAGGCGATGACCCGCCGCGCCTGGGTCACGAAAACCGCTGCGCGGCTGAGCTTGTCCTCGAGCGAGCTGCCCTGGGCCATCGCCCTGGACATCTCGCGGTAGAAGCGTTCGGACGCGTGTTCGGCGCACGCCTCGATGATTTCGGCCTTGTCGCTGAAGTACTCGTAGATGGTGCTGCGGGACACGCCGGCCGTCCTGGCGATGTCGACGATCGTCGCCTTCTGCAGCCCCTGCTTCCGGAAACAGGCGTACGCCGATTCCACGATGAGCTCCCGGGTATCGGTCGCTTCGGGAAAAGCGGAAGCCTCGGACATCACGGCACCAACGCCCCCCGCGGCACCAGCCCGGCATCGGCCGCGGCGAAGGCCTCGTTGACGTCGTCCAGCCGGAAGGGCTTGGGCATCAGCCGATCAAACGGAAAATCGGTGTGCCGCAGGAAGGATAAGCCGATCGCCAGCGTGACCGGGTCGTAGAGCATCACGCCGCGCACCGACTTGTTGCCGTAGACGAGGGCGCTGGGGTCGAGCTCGAAGGTGCGCCCCATCCCGACGTTGCCGACCTCGAGCAGGGTGCCGCCGTTGTTCAAAAAGCCTATTCCGTCGGGGATGACGCCCGGCACACCCACGACCTCGAGCACCCAGTCGGCGCCGATGCCGTCGGTGTGTGCACGGACAAGCTCGGTCACCTCATACGAAGAGATGCCGCTGGCATCGATGCAATGAGTCGCGCCGAAATCTGATGCGACGTCGAGCCGTTCGGCGATCTTGTCGATGACGATGACGGCCGCCGCGCCGGCGGTCCTGGCCACGGCGGCGGCGTTGATGCCCAGCCCGCCCGCGCCCTGGATGACGACGGTGTCGCCCAGCCGCACGTCGCGCAGCGCGAACAGCACCTGCGCCAGAGCGCAATTGAGCGGCGTCACAGCCTCGTCGGGGAGTTCCTCGGGCACCTTGTACAACGGCTGCCGCCGACTGGTGTAGTAGTACTCGCCGTGCGCGGCCACGAAGTGCGGGGCCTGCTCGTGGGTGCGGTATTCGCCGGCCATCAGGTTCTGGCACGCGTGCGACCTGCCGCGTGCGCACGCGTGACACTGCCCGCAGGTCCAGAAGTACGGTGTGACGACGCGGTCGCCGACGCTGAGCGGCTTGCCGGTCGCGTCGGTCGTCATCCCCTCGCCGAGTTCGACTATCTCGCCGACCATTTCGTGACCCAGGGCAAACGGGCACGGCAACGGCAACTCGCCGCGGAAGATGTGCAGGTCGGACCCGCAGATCCCCGCCATCCGCAGCCGCAGGGCCGCGGTGCCCGGCGCGGGCGCGGTGAGCGGGAATTCGGCCAGCTCGATCGGCCCCCCGGGTGCGGTCAATACCGCGAGCTTGGGCATGAGGGTCCCTAGTCGGCGGGTGCGAGGATCAGGCCGCTGGTGGGCACGCCGGTTCCCGACGTGACCAGCACGTGCTCGACGCCCTCGACCTGGTTGTGGGACGTGCCGCGCACCTGCCGCACGCCCTCGGTGATGCCGTTCATGCCGTGGATGTAGGCCTCGCCGAGCAGGCCGCCGTTGGTGTTGATCGGAAATTCCCCACCCAGCGACAGCCGCTCGACCGTCGCGAAGTCCTTTGCTTCGCCCCGCCCGCAGAAGCCGAGCTCCTCGAGCTGAGTGAACACGAACGGAGTGAAATGGTCGTAAATGAAAGCGGTTTGGATGTCTTGGGGCTTGAGGCCCGAATCGCGCCACAGCTGGTTGGCGACCACCCCCATCTCCGGCAGCCCGGTGATGTCGTCGCGGTAGTAGCTGGTCATCATCTCCCCGTTGGCGGCCGCACCCTGGGCGGCCGCGGTGATCACCGCCGGCGGCTGACGAAGGTCGCGGGCGCGTTCGGCGCTCGTCACCACCAGAGCGACCCCGCCGTCGCTCTCCTGGCAGCAATCCAGCAGCCGCAGCACGGGTTCGACGATCCAGCGCGAGTTCTGGTGGTCCTCCAGGGTGATCGGGCGCTGGTAGAACCACGCGTCGGGGTTCTTGGCCGCGTGCGCCCGGTCGACGACGGCGATGCGGCCGAAGTCCTCGTTGGTCACCCCGTACGTCGACATGTAGCGCTGGGCGTGCAGCGCGACCCAGGACGCGGGGGTCAGCAGCCCGAACGGCGCGTAATGCGCCATGAACAGCGGGGTCGCGGACATGTCGCGCCCACTGCCGCCGAAACGGAAGCCGGACCGCTCGTTGAAGGCGCGCCAGCACACCACGACGTCGGCGACACCCGTGGCGACGGCCATCGCCGCGTGCACGACCGTGCCGGCCGCGGCGCCGCCGCCGTGATGAACGCGGGAGAAGAAGCTCAGGTCGCCGATGCCCACGTTGCGGGCGATGTCGATTTCGTCGCTGGAGTCCATCGTGAAGGTGACCATGCCGTCGACGTCGGCGGGCGCCAGGCCGGCGTCATCGAGCGCGGCGCTGACCGCCTCGCAAGCCAATTGGAGCTCGCTGCGCCCGGATTCCTTGGAGAACTCGGTCTGGCCGATCCCGACGATGGCGCAGCTGCCGGGCAGCAAGCGGGTCATGAGGCGGCCCCGTCGAGCAGGCTGAGGACGGCCGTGCCGGAGACGTGATCGCCAAGGCTGTTGGAGCCCTTGAACGTCACCTCGACGAAGTTCTCACCGTCCGAACCTTCGCTCTTCGACGTCACGCTGCCGGTGAAGCGCAACGGATCGTCGGGAAAGCACGGCACGCCAAGGCGGATCGACAGGTTCTTCACCATCGCCTCGGGACCGGCCCAATCGGTGAGGAAGCGCACGCAATAGCCGTTGGTCGTCAGAATGTTCATGAACAGGTTCGGCGATCCCTGCTTGTTGGCGTACTCGCGGTCGTGGTGCACCGGCATGAAATCCCGCGACGCGATAGCACCGGCGACGATCATCGTTGTGGTGATGGGGATTTCGAGCGTCGTCACCTCGTCGCCGACGTTGATGTCGGCCCACTTGAGGGTGGTGCGGCTGTTGGCGGCTGTCATCGGTTTCCTTCCGGATAGGTGCTGCCGATACTGGCCAGCTGCGCAGTGGCCGGGCCGAGGGCGAGCTCGTTGTGCTTGGCCCACAAGAAGTAGCGGTGCAGCGGATAGGTGACGTCGATCCCGATGCCGCCGTGCACCTGTTGGGCGGTGGCGGCGACGCGGGCGCCGGCCTCGGCGGCCCAGAACTTCGCGATGCGGGCCGCCCGGTGTGCCTCTTCGGGGGGACGTCTCCGCGCTACGAGCCAGGCCGCGTGCCAGGTGGTCCATCGGATCGCCTCGACGTCGATGAAGGCGTCGGCCATCCGCTGTTGCACCGCCTGAAAGCTGCCGATCGGTCGGCCGAACTGCTCACGGCCGCTGGTGTAGTCGGCCGCGATGCGCAGGGCCCGATCGGCGACGCCGAGCTGAATCGCGCACAGGCCGACCAGCGCCCGCGTATGGAGCGAGTCGATGGGGCCGTCGAGCCGGTCGTCGGCGGAAACCGTTGCACCGTCGATGAATACGTCGGCGTGCGGCTCGTGGTTGGTGGTCGCGACTGGGCGGATCTCGACGCCGCGGGCGTCGGTGGGCAGCAGGAACAGCGCGACGTCGCCTTCGTCGGTGCGGGCGGGGATCAGGACGGTATCGGCCAGCTGGGCCGCCGGCACCAGTTCTTTGGCGCCGTCGAGCCGCCAATTCGGGCCGTCGCGAAGAGCTTTGGTGGACGGCCTCGTCGGATCGGAGCGGCCGGGCTCTTGCAGGCCCGCGCTCAGGATGCGGGTTCCGGCGACGACGCCGGGCAGGAATCGCCGCTGTTGTTCGGCGGTCCCGTGCCGGGCGATCGGGTCGGCGCCGAGCACGAGCGTCGCGTACGCGGGCACCGGCGCGACGCTGAAGCCCACCTCGGCCAGGAGCACGCCCAGCTCCACGAAGCCGCCGCCGTTACCGCGGACCGCCTCGGGCAGCGCGGTGCCCAACAGGTCGGCGGCCGCGAGTTCCGCCCATAGCGCGGCGTCGTAACGGGTGTCTCCTGCCTCCAGTTCGGTCAGTCGTTCGGGGGTGGCCCGGCGCTCGAAGATGTCGCGGGCGAGTTTGCCGATCGTCTCCTGCTCTTCGGTGAACGTGAAATCCATTGTGCCGCCTATCGAATAGGCCGGAATTGGTGGAGGACCAGATCGTTGTCGAACGCCTGATAGTAGACCTCGACGGGCATGCCGACCGTGACGTCGGCGGGGTCGATGCCACACAGGTTCGACACCACCCGCACCCCCTCGTCGAGCTGCACCAGCGCCACGATGTAGGGATAGTCGAAGAACGGGAACCGCGGTTCGTGCGGCATCACGTAGCTGTAGACGGTGCCGCGGCCCGAGGATTCGACCGCCTCCCAGTCCAGGGACCGGCAGTGAGGACACATGGGGCGGGGCGGGTGGCGCAGCGTCCCGCATCCGCCGCAGCGCTGGACCAGCAGCTTGTGCTCGCGCAGGCCATTCCAGAAGAACTCGGTGTCCGGGCTGATCGCCGGCGCCAGCCGGGGGGCCATCAGCGGGCCGGCCTGAATCGCAGCACGCGGAATCGCTGTCTTCCCAGCACCCCACCGTCCTGATCCATGTAGGTGATCACCCAGGTCAAGAAGAACCCAGTGCCCAGTGCGGTCTTCTTCTCGTCGGAGACCTCCTCGAACACCGACGTCGCGCTGATGACGTCACCCAGCCGCGGGTAGCGTTCGATCTCGAACTCCGAGTTGGTGGCCACCGTGCTGGTGTATCCGGCCTCGTCCAGGAATGCCGTTGGGTTGCTGAGGATCTCGACGGGGGAGCCGCCCCGGTCACCGATGCCCTCCAGTTTCGGCGACGGCATCGTCCAGGTCTGCAGCATCACCGGCGGCGACACGATGCCGCCGAACCGAGACGACGCCGCGAACTCCGGGTCGAGGTAGACGGGGTTCATGTCGTCGAGCGCGTGGGCCCAGTGCCGGATCATCGGCTGGTTGACCGGATCCGGTGCCACCGTGGGCTTTCCGGTGCCGCCGGTGGGCTGGCCCACGAGCGCCCGCAGCTTCGTAAGCACCTCGGAATCTTGGTCGGTCATGATCCTCCTGTTTGCTGGGGGCGAAGGTCGCGGGGCGCCCTCGGCATCCCCAACCCGGCCATGGCGATGATGTCACGCTGTATCTCGTTGGCGCCACCGCCGAACGTGTTGATGACCGCCCATCGGTACGCGGTTTCCAGGGCGCCGCGCAACGGCGCGTCGTCGCCGCCGCGCACCCCGTTGCCGTCGAACACCTCCAGCAGCTGGCGGGCGACCTGCTGGGTGAGCTCGGTGCCGAAAACCTTGGCCGCCGACGCTTCTCCCATGTTGAGCTCGCCCTTCGTCATCGCCGCGTTCACCCGCATGTTGACGAGCTTGTACGCGGCGACCTGCGCCTCGACCCTGGCCAGCGCGAGCCGCACCCAGGGTTGGTCGATGACGTGGCCACCGTCGAGCTCGGCGGTGACGGCCCAATCCAGGGTCTTCTCGAACAGCGGCTCCAGCGCGCCGAGGTTGCCCAGCGCGGCGCGCTCGAAGTTCAACTGGGTGGTGATCAGCTGCCAGCCCTGGTTTTCCCCGGCCACGATGGCGCTGGCCGGTACCCGGACGTCGTCGTAAAACGTGTAGAAAGTGGAGATGCCCGGCATCGTGTGCAGCGGCTGCCAGGAGAAGCCGGGCGACGAGGTGGGCACGATGAAGATCGAAATGCCCTTGTGCTTCTTGACGTTCGGGTCGGTGCGGGCGGCCAGCCAGACGTAATCGGCGTAGGCGGCGCCGCTGGTGAACATCTTCTGGCCGTTGATCACGTAGTCCGAACCGTCGCGCACCGCGGTGGTGCGCAGCGACGCCAGGTCGCTGCCGGCCCCCGGCTCGGAGTAGCCGATCGCGAACTCCACGCTGCCGTCGAGGATGGCGGGCAGGAATTTTCGCTTCTGTTCCTCGGTGCCGCACTGCATCAGGGTGGGTCCGACCGTGTTGAGCGTCACCAGCGGGATCGGCGCGTTGACCCGCTGTGCTTCCTGGGCGAAGATGAACTGCTCGATGGCCGAAAAACCGCGTCCGCCATACTCTTTGGGCCAGCCGACGCCCAGCAGGTTGGCCGCGGCCAGGGCCCGCACGCACTCGCGCACCTCGGGACCGCCCTCCATGCGCTCGCTGAGCGCCATCGTGCGTTCGGGCGTCATCACCCGCTCCAGCGCGGCGCGGATCTCGGCGCGCAGCTGCTGTTGCTCGGGCGTGTAGTCGAGCTCCATCACTCGGCCGTCCCGAGCCGCACGGGCATCCGCTTCACGCCGGGCACCATGGTGGCGCGCATCCGGTCCACCTCGCCAACTAGTTCCAGCCGGGGGAAGCGCCTCAGCAGCTCGTCGAACAGCACCGAGGCCTCCAGACGGGCCAATTGCGCACCGACGCAGGAGTGTTCGCCACACCCGAACGCGATGTGCGGATTCGGGTGGCGGGTCACCTTGAACTCCTCGGAGTCGGCGCCGAAGATGTCCTCGTCGCGGTTGGCCGACCCGTACAGCATCACCACCGTGTCGCCTTCGGCGATCCGCTGCCCCCGGATCTCGACGTCGGCCGTCGCGGTGCGGGCCATGTGCACCACCGGGCTGTTCCAGCGCAGCATCTCCTCGACTGCGCCCGGGATCAGCGAGCGATTCTCGACCAGCAGCCGGCGCTGGTCGGGGTGGGCGATCAGCGCCCACGTGCCCAAAGCGATGAGATTGCGGGTGGTTTCGTTGCCGGCGACCAACAGCAGGAAGGCGAAGTTGAGCAGATCCTCGTCGGTGAGCCGGACCCCGTCGATCTCGGCGCCCGCCAGGACCGACAGCAGGTCGTCGCGCGCCTCGAGGCGCCGCTGGGCGATCAGCTTCTGGAAGTACTCGAAAAGCTGGCCCATGGCCACAAAGGGATCGAGTTCGATCTCCGGGTCCGCGGTGCCGGTGGCGGCGTCAGACCAGGCCCGGAACTGCTCCCAGTCGTCGGGCGGGGCGCCGATGAGCTCGGCGATCATCCGGGTGGGCAGCGGCGCGGCGATCTCTTCGGCGAACTCGTGGACGGAATCGGGCTGCACGTCGTCGAGGATGTCCCGCACGATCTCGCGAATCTTCGGCTCGAGGACGGCCACCCGACGCCGGGTGAACCCGGAGTTGATCAGCTTCCGCATCTGCCGGTGCCGCGGCGGGTCGGTGAAGATCAGGCTGCCGGGCTGGACCGGGCTCGGCTGTGCTGGATCGGGGATCGTGATGCCCTCGGTGGACGAGAACAGCGCCGGGTTGCTCGACACGAAGCGGATGTCCTCGTACTTGAGCAGGGCCCAGAAGTTCGTCACGTCGTTCCAGCACACCGGCGACGACGCCCGCAGCTCCCGGTACGCCGGGTAAGGGTCATCCGCGTAGAAGTCGGGGGAGTGCAGGGGAAAGGTAGTCCGCACGGCGGGCCTCCCTCGACAGGCGATCCGACACATCACATCAATGTGTCTTGCGACGTTGTGTCTACTCGGTCCGGCCAGGTCTGTCAATGGACGACCAACTGGCTGAAATAGTGGGGAATTCGCTCAATTGGATGATTGACGCGAGAGGGCCGCGGGTGAACACTATCTGTCTAGATGACCGACGTTCGGGTGAGGAAGCGCGCATGACCGAGCTACAAACTCCGGGAACTCTTGTCGACACCTACCAGCTCTACATCGACGGCAGATGGGTCGACGCCCAGGAGGGTCGCTACGACGACATCAATCCGGCCACCGAGCAATCGATCGGCACCGCGCCCGACGCGAGCATCGCTCAGGTCGGCGCGGCGATCGACGCCGCGCGACGGGCCTTCGACAGCGGGCCGTGGGGCCGCATGAGCCCACAGGAGCGGGCCGGCTGCCTCAACCAGGTCGGCGCCGCGCTGCTGAACCACGCCGACGAGTTTTTCGCGCTGTCGCAGGCGGAGTGGGGCTGCGTTTCGAACGAGCGGATGATGCAAATCGACGGGGCCGCATACATGTCGATGCACGCGGCGCAGCTCGCCACGCAGCTCGGCGAGGAAGCCGTGACCGGCATGAGCGCGGGCACCACGTTGCTGCGTCACCAGCCGCTGGGCGTGGTATCGGTCCTGACGCCGTGGAACTTCCCGCATTGCCTCAACGTCATGAAGCTCAACCACGCGCTGGCCGCGGGCAACACCGTCGTGCTCAAGCCCTCGCCGCTGACCCCGCTCGCGGGGCTCGCGCTCGCGCGGATCATCGACGAGGAGACCGACATCCCACCCGGCGTGGTCAACGTCGTCACGCCGTCGGGCATCGAGGCGGCCAAGCTGCTCACCACCGACCCGCGGATCGACATGGTGAGCTTCACCGGCAGTTCCGTCGTCGGCCGCCAAGTCATGTCCGCCGCGGGAGACACCATGAAGCGGATCCTGCTGGAGCTGGGCGGCAAGTCGGCCAGCATCGTCCTGGACGACGCGCAAGTCACCGACGAGATGTTGCAGCAGATGCTGTTCGACTCCTGCTCGCTGCACGCGGGACAGGCCTGCATCCTGCACAGCCGCATGCTGCTTCCCGATTCGCTGCACGACGACGTGGTCGACCGGCTCGTGGCGCTGGCCCGCAAGGTCAAGGTCGGCGATCCCGCCGACCCCGACGTGCAGATGGGGCCGCTGATCAGCGCCGCGCAGCGGGACCGGGTCCAGGCGCATGTCGACGGGGCGGTCCGCGACGGGGCCCGGCTGGCGACCGGCGGTGGTCGTCCGGCCGGCCTGGACGTCGGATTCTATCTCGAGCCGACGATTCTCACCGGCGTCGACCCGGATTCGACCATCGCCCAGGAGGAAGTGTTCGGGCCGGTGCTGACGGTGCTGCGCTACCGCGACGACGACGACGCCGTCGCCATCGCCAACAACTCCCAGTACGGACTTTCCGGTGCCGTGTGGGGCGGCGATGTGGACCGTGCCGTCGGCGTCGCGCGACGCATCCGCACCGGGCAGGTCGCGGTCAACGGGTGCGGTCCCGGTGGCGCGCCGTTCGGCGGGTTCAAGCTAAGCGGGTTGGGGCGCGAGGGCGGCGGCGTCGGCGGCCTGCACCAGTACATGGAGGCAATGGCCATCGGGGTTCCCGCGTGAGCGGACCCCTCGCGGGGCTGTCCGTCGTCGAAATCACCAGGGAAATCTCCGGCCCTTATGCGGCAAAGCTTTTCGTCGACCTCGGTGCCGAGGTCACCAAGGTTGAGCCGCCGGGCGGAGATCCGCTGCGCCACTGGGGCAGTGGTGGGTTGTTCGAGTACCTCAACGCCGGCAAGCGAATTGTGGCGTTTGAGGACGCCCCGGACCTGATCGCTCGGGCGGACGTGCTGGTGGAGAATCTCGGCCCGGGAGAGCTGGAAGCGTTGGGCTTCGATCTCGACGGCCTGCTGCTGCTCCGCATATCTGCCTTCGGGCAGTCGGGGCCGTGGCGGGATCGGCCGGCCACGTCGCTGACGCTGCAGGCGGTGTCGGGCTGGGTGAGCGCCCGCGATCCCGACCGCCCGCCGGTGCAGGTCGGCGCGCGGATCGCCGAGTACGTCGCGGGTGCCTACGGCGCGCTGGGCGCGTTGACCGCGCTGCGGTGCGTATCCGATCAGGTTGTGCAGGTGGATGTTTCGGAATTCGAATCGTTGCTGTCGACGCTGCCATATCCCATGCTGATGGCGGAGAAGATGCAGAGTCTCGGCTTGCCCCTCAACGCTCGGGGAGCCCCCATGCTGGGCGTGGTCCAAGCCGCGGACGGCTGGGTGGGAATCAACTGCCTGACCGGCCAGCATTGGCTGGACGTGTGCGCGATGCTGGGCCTGCCCGAGTTCGGCGAGCAGCAGATCGCGATCATGCTGGGCGGCCCCGAACGCGCCGAATTCTATTCGCGCGCAGAGCCATTGATCGCCGAGCAAACCGTCGCCGAGATCGTCGACCTCGCCCAGGCGATGCGCATTCCGGCAACCCCGGTCAACGACGGCGCCACCGTCCTGGAATGTCCGCAATACGCCAAACGCGAGTTCTTCGTCCAGCAGGCCGGTTTCCGACGCCCGGGGAAGGCGTTTCGGTTCAGCGGTGCCGCGAACCGAACCACACTGCGAAATCGCGGCCCGGAAATCGCGGTGCCGTTCGATTCGCGAACCGAAGGGCCCTTCGCGGGACTGAAAGTCCTTGACCTGAGCACCTTCTGGGCGGGCGCGTACCTGACCTGCTACCTGGGCGCGTTCGACGCCGACGTCGTCAAGGTCGAATCGATCCAGCGGCCCGACGGGTTTCGCTACTCCGGCGCGTTTCCCTTCGAGGGTGACGACTGGTACGAGCGCAGCGGCCTGTGGCAGGCCACCAACCTCAACAAGAAAGACCTGACGCTGGACCTGACCTCGCGGCGCGGCCGGGAAATCGTCCGGCGGCTGGCCGCGCAGGCCGACGTCGTCGTGGAGAACTTTTCCCCGCGAGTAGTGGAGCAGTTCGGTCTGGGCTACGAGTCACTGGTGGCGCTGAAGCCCGACGTGATCATGGTCCGGATGCCCGGTTTCGGCTTGCAGGGCCCGTGGCGCGATTACGTCGGCTGGGCCTTGAACTTCGAGCAGACCGCGGGGATGTCGGCGGTCACCGGGTACGCGGACGGGCCGCCGTGCAACCCGCAGGGGCCGGCCGACCCGATCGTCGGTGTGCACGCCGGGGTAGCGCTGCTGGCCGCGCTCGAGCATCGGCGCAGGACGGGGGAGGGGCAACTGATCGAGGTCGCCCAGATCGAGGTCGCCGCCGCCGTGACCGCCGAACCGGTGATCGAATACTCGATGAACAGCGTCGTGCAAGCGCGGGAAGGCAACCGCCGGCGCGGCTACCTGCAGGGCGTGTACCCGACAAACGCCGACCACGCGTGGGTGGCGCTGTCGCTGCCCGAGAAGCCGGGAATCGACCACGACGCGTTCGACGAGATGGTCGCCGCCTGGACCCGCACCCAGACCCCCGAGGCGATCGTCGAAACCCTTCAGGCACAAGGCATTCCGGCCGAGCCCGTGATCACCGGCGAGAAGATGTACGACCTGCCTCAGCTCGACGCGCGCGGATACTACGAGGAGTTCACGCACCCCGTCACCGGAGCGCACCGCTACCCCGGCTGGCCCGTTCGCATCACGCCCGGGCCGGCGCGCCACCACCGCGGCGCCCCGCCGACGCTGGGTCAGCACAACGACGAGATCCTGTCAAGGCTGGGCCTTTCGGCGGACGAGGTGGCCGCCCTGCGGGCCGAACGGGTGATAGGCGAGCGGCCGCTGAACGCGTAGCCGTGTGAGCCTTTCGTAAACCGCGCGTCACATGAAAGGCTTTCAGGCATGGCCATCGCGATCGCCCGCCCGAAGCTCGAAGGCAACATCGCGGTCGGTGAGGACCGCCAAATCGGGTTCGCCGAGTTCGGCGCGCCCTGGGGTCGCGCGGTCTTCTGGCTGCACGGGACGCCGGGGGCCCGCCGGCAGATCCCGGTCGAGGCTCGCGTCTACGCCGAACAGAACGACATCCGGCTGATCGGCATGGACCGGCCGGGCACCGGTTCGTCGACGCCCCATCGGTACGAGAACATCCGGGCCTTCGGCGAGGATCTGCGCACGATCGCCGACACGCTGGGCATCGACAAGATGGCGGTCATCGGCCTGTCCGGCGGCGGGCCGTACGCGCTCGCGTCCGGCGCGGTGCTGCCCGATCGCGTCGTCGCGGTCGGCGTGCTCGGCGGCGTCGCACCGTTCCTCGGTGACGAGGGGATCACCAGCGGCCTGATGAACCTGGGCAAGCGGGCCGCGCCGTTCTTGCGGCTGTGGGGCGACCCGCTGCGGATCGGCGCCAGCCTGGTGATCCGGGCGATCCGTCCGGTCGCCAATCCCGCGCTGTACCTGTACGCCGCGATATCGCCGGAGGGCGACCGGCGCCTGCTCACCCGGCCGGAGTTCGCCGCGATGTTCCTCGACGACCTGCTCAACGGCAGCCGCAAGCAATTGGCGGCCCCGTTCAACGACGTGATCCTTTTCACCCGGGACTGGGGATTCCGGCTCGACGAGGTCAAAGTCCCGGTCCGCTGGTGGCATGGCGACAGCGACCACATCGTCCCGTTCGCCCACGGTGAGCACGTCGTCTCGCTGCTGCCCGACGCGGAGCTGTTCGTGCTGCCCGGTGAAAGTCATCTGGCCGGGCTGGGCCGCGGCGAGGAGATCCTGTCCACCCTGATGAAGATCTGGGATGAGCAAGCCTGACGCTGCCGGGTAGCCTGCAGTCGTGCTGCTGGCATCGCTGAACCCCTCGGCCGTTACCACCACCGACATCGCGGACGCGGTCAGCATCGACGGCGTCACGCTCAGCCGCAGCGACCTGGTCGGCGCCGCCACCTCGGTCGCCGAGCGGGTGGCCGGCGCGGACCGGGTCGCCGTCCTGGCCACGCCGTCCGCGGCGACCGTGCTGGCGATCACCGGCTGCCTGATCGCGGGCGTGCCGTTCGTGCCGGTGCCCGCCGACGTCGGCGTGGCCGAACGGCGGCATATGCTCACCGACTCCGGCGCGCGGGCGTGGCTGGGCCCGGAGCCGGACGAACTCGAAGGGCTGCCGCACATTCCGGTGCGACTGCACGCCCGCTCCTGGCACCGCTACCCCGAGCCCTCACCCGACGCCACCGCGATGATCATCTACACGTCGGGCACCACCGGGCTGCCCAAGGGCGTCGTGCTGAGCCGCCGGGCGATCGCCGCGGACCTCGACGCGCTGGCCGAGGCGTGGCAGTGGACCGCCGACGACGTCCTGGTGCACGGCCTGCCGCTGTTCCACGTGCACGGGCTGGTGCTGGGCCTGCTCGGGTCGCTGCGGATCGGAAACCGCTTCGTGCACACCGGAAAACCCACGCCCGCCGGCTACGCGAAAGCCGCCTCGGAGTCGGGGGGCTCGCTGTTCTTCGCGGTGCCGACCGTGTGGTCGCGCCTGGTCGCCGACGCTTCGGCGGCCGAGGCGCTGCGACCGGCGCGGCTCCTGGTGTCCGGCAGCGCGCCGCTGCCGGTGCCGGTGTTCGACCGGCTGGCCCAGCTCACCGGGCATCAGCCCATCGAACGCTACGGCGCCTCGGAATCGCTGATCACCATCTCCACCCGGGCCGACGGCGAGCGCCGTGCGGGCTGGGTAGGCCTGCCGGTCGCCGGCGTGCAGACCAGACTGCTCGACGACAACGACAACCCGGTGCCGCACGACGGGGAAACCGTTGGGCGGCTTCAGGTTCGGGGCCCGATGATGTTCGACGGCTACCTGAACCGGCCCGAGGCCACCGCCGAGGCGTTCGGGGACGACGGCTGGTACCGCACCGGCGACGTCGCGGTCGTCGACGACCGCGGCATGCACCGCATCGTCGGACGCGAGTCGGTCGACCTGATCAAGTCCGGCGGATACCGCGTCGGCGCGGGCGAAATCGAAACCTCGCTGCTCGGGCACCCCGGCGTGCGGGAGGCGGCCGTCGTCGGGCTGCCCGACGAGGACCTGGGCCAGCGCATCGTCGCCTTCGTCGTCGGCTCGTCGGACCTGGACACCGACGAGCTGATCAACTACGTGGCCCAAGAGCTTTCGATCCACAAGCGCCCGCGCGAGGTGCGCCTGGTGGAGGCGCTGCCCCGCAACGCCATGGGCAAGGTGCTCAAGAAGCAGCTGCTATCCGAGGGCTGAGCGCTGGGCTGTCTGGCGCCAGCGCGCGCAAATGTACGTCCTTCACGGCGTGTCGCTGTGCAAACGCGCGCGCTCGCGGCCGTCGGTCCGGGCCAGACACGCAGCGTTTTGCCAGGTTTTCCATCGAGCGTGACGGCGCACCTTCACCTACCGTCGTACTCGTGACGGAACTGCCGACGGTCGCGGCCGCGCCCGTGCGCACGCCCATGCGGCGGGTGGCGGCCGCCTGCCTGGTCGGCTCGGCGATCGAGTACTACGACTTCCTCATCTACGGCACCGCGGCCGCGCTGGTGTTCCCGACGGTGTTCTTCCCGCGACTCGGTTCGACGCTGGGTGTCGTCGCCTCGATGGCGACATTCGCGACGGCGTTCCTGTCCCGGCCGCTGGGCGCCGCCGTGTTCGGCTACTTCGGCGACCGGCTGGGCCGCAAGAAGACGCTGATCGCCACGCTGCTGATCATGGCCGTCTCGACCGTCAGCGTCGGGCTGGTGCCCAGCACGGCCGCCATCGGTGCGGCCGCCCCCTTGATCCTGATCGTGTTGCGGATCATGCAGGGGTTCGCCGTCGGCGGCGAATGGGCGGGGTCGGCACTACTGAGCGCCGAGTACGCGCCCGCCGGCAAGCGGGGCCGCTACGGCATGTTCACCCTGCTCGGCGCCGGCACCGCGGCCGTGCTCGCCAGCCTGACCTTTTTGGGCGTCAACTTCAGCATCGGGGAGCACAGCGCCGCGTTCATGCAGTGGGGATGGCGGCTGCCGTTCCTGTTCAGCGCGGGGCTGATCGGGATCGCGCTCTACGTGCGGCTCAACATCGATGAGACCCCGGTGTTCGCCGAGGAGAAGGCGCGCGACCTGGTGCCCAAGGCGCCGCTCGGGGAGCTGTGGCGCCTGCAGCGCCGCGAGATCCTGCTGGCCGGCGGCAGCCTGCTGGGCGGATTCGGGTTCGGCTACCTGGGTCACACCTATCTGCTGATCTACGCCAATTCGCACCTCGGGTACACCCGCGGCTTCATCTGGTCGGTGGGCGCGCTGACCGGGCTGGTCAGCATCGCGACGGTGGCGGCTTCGGCCACCCTGTCCGACCTGGTCGGGCGCCGCCGCCTGATGCTGCTGGGCTGGTCCCTCCTGTTGCCCTGGGCGTTCGCGGTGATGCCGCTGCTGAACACCCGCAACCCGGCGCTGTACGTGGTTGCCGTCGTCGGGATGGCGCTCGGCGGGGCGATCGGCTCCGGGCCCACCGCCGCCTTCATTCCCGAGCTGTTCGCCACGCGGTACCGCTACAGCGGGTCGGCGCTGGCCCTCAACCTCGCCGGGGTCATCGGCGGGGCCGTGCCGCCGCTGCTCGCCGGGACGCTCCTGGCGACGTACGGCAGCTGGGCGATCGGCGCCATGCTGGCCGCGCTGACCTCGGTCGGGCTCGTCTGCACCTACCTGTTGCCGGAAACCAACGGCACGACGCTGGGCCTTCAGGACGTGGCCGGCTGACTCAGTTGGCGTGCAGGTCCTCGTTCAGCGCGATGCCCTGACCGTCGCGGGCTACCACCTCGACCGCCCCGGTGACCGAATTGCGCCGGAACAACAGGTTGTTGGCGCCCGAGAGCTCGCGGGCCTTGACCGTTTTGCCGTCGGGCGCGGTCACCTTGGTGCCCGCGGTGACGTACAGGCCGGCCTCGACGACGCAGTCGTCGCCCAGCGAGATGCCCAGGCCCGCGTTGGCGCCGAGCAGGCAGCGCTTGCCGATCGAAATGACTTGCGTGCCACCGCCGGACAGCGTGCCCATGATCGACGCCCCGCCGCCGACGTCCGACCCGTCGCCCACCACGACCCCTGCCGAGATGCGCCCCTCGACCATCGACGCGCCCAGGGTGCCGGCGTTGTAGTTGACGAAACCCTCGTGCATCACCGTAGTGCCGGGCGCCAGGTGCGCGCCCAGGCGCACCCGGTCGGCGTCGGCGATGCGCACCCCGGTAGGCAGGACGTAGTCGACCATCCGCGGGAACTTGTCGACGCCGTAGACGGTCACCGGCCCGTGGCGGCGCAGCCGCGCCCGGACCGCCTCGAAACCCTCGATCGCGCAGGGACCGCGATTAGTCCACACGACGTTGGTCAATACCCCGAATAAGCCGCCGGCGTTCAGCCCGTGCGGCGCCACCAACCGGTGCGACAACAGGTGCAGTCGCAGGTAGGCGTCGTATGCGTCGGCGGCCACGTCGTCCAGCGAACCGATGACGGTGCGCACCGCGACGGTCTCGGTGGCTCGCTCGTCGTCGCGGCCGACCAGCGCGACCAGTTCCGGCGGAACGTCGGACAACGCCAGCCGCGACGTGCCGCCCGTGCCCGGTTCCGTCAGTTCCGGTGCGGGAAACCACGTGTCGAGCACCGACCCGTCGTGGGCCAGCGTCGCCAGCCCGATGCCTACAGCTCCAGTCACGGCGGTCAGGTTACTTGCCGGGCCCAGCCACTACCCTTGGGGGCGTGCTGGACCTTCGCGGGGATCCGATCGAGCTGACCGCGGCGCTGGTCGACATTCCCAGCGAGTCGCGGGACGAGGCGCGCCTGGCCGACGAGGTGGAGGCCGCCCTGCGCGCGCAGACCGCCGGCTTCGAGATCGTCCGCAACGGTGACGCCGTGCTCGCGCGCACTTCGCTCGGCCGCCCGTCGCGGGTGTTGCTGGCCGGGCACCTCGACACCGTGCCGGTGGCCGACAACCTGCCCAGCCGCTTGGACAACGGCGAGCTGTGGGGCTGCGGCACCGCGGACATGAAATCCGGTGACGCGGTCTTCCTGCACCTGGCCGCCACCGTGGCCGAGCCGGTGCACGACCTGACGCTGGTCTTCTACGACTGCGAGGAAATCGACGCGGCCGCAAACGGTCTGGGCCGCATCGAGCGCGAGCTGCCGGACTGGCTGTCCGCCGACGTCGCTATCCTGGGCGAACCCACCGGCGGCTTCATCGAGGCAGGCTGCCAGGGCACGCTGCGGGTGGTGATCAGCGCCGCCGGGACGCGTGCGCATTCGGCACGATCCTGGTTGGGCGACAACGCAATTCACAAGCTGGGGGCGGTGCTGGACCGGCTGGCCTCCTATCGGGCGCGCAGCGTCGACATCGACGGCTGCGAGTACCGCGAGGGGTTGTCGGCAGTGCGCATCAACGGCGGCGTGGCCGGCAACGTGATCCCCGACGCGGCCGCGGCGACGGTCAACTTCCGCTTCGCCCCGGACCGGTCGGTCGAGGCGGCGCTGCAGCACGTGCACGACGTGTTCGACGGGCTGGACGTTCGCATCGAGATGACCGACTCGGCGGCGGGCGCCCTGCCCGGCCTGTCCCAGCCCGCGGCCAAGGCGCTGGTCGAGGCCGCCGGCGGCCGAGTGCGCGCGAAGTACGGCTGGACCGACGTGGCGCGGTTCGCCGCGCTGGGCATCCCGGCGGTGAATTTCGGCCCGGGCGATCCGAACCTGGCGCACACGCGCGACGAGCGGGTGCCGATCGCCAACATCACCGCCGCGGTGCAGATGCTGCGGCGCTACCTAAGCGCGTAGCGCAATGTAGCACAATCTGCTACAGTAGGCGGATGGTTAAGACGATCGCCCAACGCGAACTGCGGAATGACAACGCCAGGGTGATTGACGCCGTAGCGACCGGCGAGACTTTCGTCGTCACGCGAAACGGCGAGCCGGTGGCCGAACTGCGTCCAATCAGAGCGGGTCGTCGCTCGTTCGTCTCGCGCGATGAGGTCGCGGCGCTGGCGACATCCGCGGTGCGCATTGACCACCGTCGGTTCCGGGCGGACTTGGACCGGTTGATAGATCAGGCCCTCTGAGTGTCGTCCGGTCTCCTCGACACCTCCGTCGTCGTCGATTGGCATGACCCGGCGGTGGTCACCGCGTTGCCCGACGAGATGGCGATATCCGCAATCACGGTGGCGGAATTGGCGGCGGGCCCGCACCTGGCCGCCGAAGCTCTGGAAGCTGCCAAGCGCCAAGCTCGATTGCAGGAAGTCGAATCGATTCTGGAACCAATCCCATTCGACGCGGCCGCCGCACGCAGCTACGGGCTCGTGGTTGCCGCGGTGGTCCGCGAAGGGCGGAAGCCGAGGAGCCGATTCGCCGACCTGCTCATCGCAGCTACCGCGCACGCCAGTCGTTTGGACCTTTACACGCGAAACGGCGACGACTTCGCGGGATTAGAAGGGCTTGTTCGCGTCGTGGCGATCTGACGAGACGGTCGCGGGGTCGGCGGGCAGGCTCCAGCGGCGCGCTAGCGTGACGCTCGGCGCCGACGGCCACGCTGGCGTGACGCTCGGCGTGGACGGCCGTACCCCCAGCTCGGCGGAGGATCAGGGCGTCACGACCACGTCGACCCGGCCCGCGCCGGCGTTCGCCACGACGGCCAACACGGGCGCGTTGGGCGGCGAAACAACTTGTCCCCCTGTGACATTCGCGTGATAGCCGTTCGGATACTCGACGGGCGGCACCGAGATGAACGTCTGGGCACCGGCGGCGAAGCTGCCCGCGCCGTCGGCCCGCTCGGGCGTGTAGCAGAGCCGAAAGACGCCCGACTGGAACGACCACTCGCGCGGCGTGCCCGCCACCACCTGCGGGTACGGCGCGGCGAGCACCGCCAGCTTGGCCGCGTTGACGTTGGCGCCGGTCGGCGGCTGGCTCGGGTCGAAGACCAGCGCCTGGTCGGTGGGCGACGAGCTCGTCTTGTCGTTGCCGGTGTATGCCCACTCCAGCCAGCCCATCCGCTGCCGGTCGGTGTGGCGCATCACCTCGGCGATGTTCTTCAGGTCGTTGGTGGCGCCGAACTCGGTCAGCAGCGGAGGGATGCGGTGGAAGAACGCGTACAGGTTCGCGTTGGTGATCGTGAGGCCGTCCTGGAAGCGGCAGGTGATGTTCTTGTGCAGCACCGATTCGATGGCGCAGTAGTCGTGGAAGGAGAACCCGGTGCTCGGGTCGACCACCCCGCCCAGGTCGGTGTGGACGCCCTCGTCGGATAGCGTGTTCGGCTCGAAGAACACGAGCGTGGTGGGATCGGCCGCGCGAATCACCGGCACCACCTTGCGGTAGAACACGGTCAGCTTGTGGTCCTGCACCGGGCAGCCCAGGACGAAGTCGAAGCAGCCCTCCCAGATGAAGCCGGGCCACGGCTCGTTCAACACCTCGTAGCCGAACACCCCCGGGTTGCCGTGGAAGAAGCCCGCGACGTGCGCCCACGCCCGCGCGTAATGATCCTGCAGCCCGATCCCGTCCGGCGCGGGGGCGTTGCGCCAGAAGGCGTTCCAGGCGTACTCCTCGGCGGGGTTGAGGAAGTAGTTGCCGGGAAAGCCCAGTTGCGGGTTGGGCAGGCCCGCCTGCGCCACGGCCCAGGCGGGGGCGCCCTCGCCCTGGAACGCCTCGTTATAGAGGTCCTGATGGAAGTCGAGCAGGCTGACGATGCCGTGCGACGCCAGAGTCGCGACGGTCTGCGCGATCGAGTTGAGGTAGTTGTCGTCGTAGCTGAGCGGCTGCGGTTCCACGGCGGCCCAGATGACACCCACCCGCATCGCGTTGAAGCCGTTGGCCTGCAGGAACGCCGCGTCGTCGTCGCCGAACCCGTCGGCCGACGGCGTGTACGGCGGAAACTTGTACACCTGGTTGAGCCCGTGCAGGATCACGACGCGCCCGTCGGCGTCGGTCATCCAGCGGCCGGCGTGGCCGAGCGGCAGCGTCGGCCCGGTGGGCGCCGCTGACGCGCGGGGCGGGGCGACGACCGACGACGCGTCAGTCGTCAGCGCGGCGATCAGCAAACCGGCCGCGAGCAGTCGGGCCGCGCGCGAAGGGCGGATACGCATACAGCCTCCAAGCCCCGAGCGAAATCACTTTCGGAAACAGTGAGGCGCAATAGTCACTGTGCTAACACGGGCGCGTCACGGTTGGCGCACAATGCGGCGCGCCTGCGCGGCGGCGTCGGTGGCCGCGGCGCGCATCCCGGCCGCCGCCAGCTCGTCCGACACGGCCCGCAGCGCCGCCTCATCGCCGGCCGCCAGGGCGCGCGCGTGGGCGAGCGCGAGGCCGCCCACCGCGCAGGCGACCTCGGCGCACAGCCGGGACAGCGGGTCCACCGCGCGTGTGTCGCCGAGGCGGACGGCCTCGTGCCAGGCGCGCAGCGCCACCGCCGACTGCCCGCCGGCGGCGCGCGCCGCGCTCGCCACCGCGCCCATCCCCGAAACCCGGCCGCCGCCCCACACCAGCGTCCAGCCTCGCTCGCCGATCGCCTCGCCGAGTTCCGAAGCGAGATCCC
>NZ_LZKK01000111.1 GCF_001672815.1 Mycobacterium sp. E796
TGGACACCGCGGCCTGGTAGCGCTCCCCCGGCACGACGGTGCCCGTCACCGGCCCGTGTCCAAGCACGGTGAACCAGGCCGCGTACACGCCGTCGGCCGGGATGGCCGAGTGCATCGGCGGCGCCACGTTCGCGGTGGGAAAGCCCAGCTCCGCGCCCCGGCCCTCGCCGCGGACGACGACACCCTCGACGCGGTGCGGGCGACCCAGCGCCTCCGTCGCCGCCACCATGTCGCCGGCGTCGACGCAGGACCGGATGTAGGTGGACGAGAACGTCACGGTCTCGTTGCTGTGGTGCTCGGACAGCAGCGACATCGACTCCACGGCGAAGCCGAACCGTTCGCCGGCCTTGCGCAGGGTGGCCACAGTGCCGGCGGCCTTCTTGCCGAAGGTGAAGTTCTCCCCGACCACCACCTCGACCACGTGCAGGTTCTCCACCAGCAGCTCGTGGACGTAGCGCTCCGGGGTGAGCTTCATGAAGTCGGTGGTGAACGGCATCACCAGGAAGACGTCGATGCCAAGCTCCTCGACCAGCTCCGCGCGCCGGGTCAGCGTCGTCAGCTGCGCCGGGTGACTGCCGGGATAGACCACTTCCATGGGGTGCGGGTCGAACGTCATCAGCACCGTCGGCACGTTGCGCGCGCGGCCGGCTTTCACCGCATGCGCGATCAGCTCGGCGTGGCCGCGGTGCACACCATCGAACACCCCGATGGTGACCACGCATCTGCCCCAGTCCGTGGGAATCTCGTCTTGGCCGCGCCACCGCTGCACGATGGCAAGCCTACGATGCCGGGCGCGAACATGGGGTGACGAGATCCCGGCGCCGCACGCCGAATCAGGTGTGGTTTGCCTAAACTCTCTGGTTGTGAGGGCTGACGACGAGCCAGGCGGCATCACCGCGGTCGGCCAGGACTACCTGAAGGTCATCTGGAATGCCCAGGAGTGGTCGCCGGACGGGGCCCCGCAGAAGGTCAGCACCAAGATGCTGGCCGACCGGATCGGGGTGTCGGCCAGCACCGCGTCCGAGTCGATCCGCAAGCTCGCCGAGCAGGGCCTGGTCGACCACGAGAAGTACGGCGCGGTCACGCTGACCGAGGCGGGGCGCCGCGCGGCCCTCGAGGTGGTGCGCCGGCACCGGTTGTTGGAGACCTTCCTCGTCAACGAGCTCGGCTACCGCTGGGACGAGGTGCACGACGAGGCCGAAGTGCTCGAGCACGCGGTGTCCGACCGCCTGGTGGCCCGCATCGACGCCAAGCTGGGCTACCCGCAACGCGACCCGCACGGCGACCCGATCCCGGCCTCCGACGGTCAGGTCCCGACCCCGCCGGCCCGCCAGCTGTGGGCGTGCCGCGACGGGGACAGCGCGACGGTGGCCCGCATCTCCGACGCCGACCCGGAGATGCTGCGCTATTTCACCGGTGTCGGGATACAGCTCGACTCGCGGCTTCGGGTGCTGACCCGCCGGGAATTCGCCGGCATGATCTCGGTGGCGATCGAGTCCGCCGACGGCGCCGAGAGCACGGTCGACCTCGGCAGCCCCGCGGCCCGCGCGATCTGGGTGGTGGCCTAGTTGGCCAGCAGGCCCTTGGCGATGTGGGTGACCTGCACCTCGTTGCTGCCGGCGTAGATCATCAGTGACTTCGCGTCGCGGGCCAGCTGTTCCACGCGGTACTCGGCCATGTAGCCGTTGCCGCCGAACAGTTGCACGGCCTCCATCGCGACGTCGGTGGCCGCCTCCGACGAGTACAGCTTGATCGCCGACGCCTCGGCCAGCGACAGCGGTTTGCCCGCCTGCTGCCGCTCGATGGTGTGAAACACCATGTTCTGCACGTTCATTCGGGCGATCTCCATCTTGGCCAGCTTGAGCTGGATCAGCTGGAACTGGCCGATGTTCTTGCCCCACAGCGTGCGGGTCTTCGCGTAATCCACGCACAGCCGGTGGCATTCGTTGATGATGCCCAGCGCCATCATCGCGATCCCGATCCGCTCCGCGGCGAAATTGTCGCGGGCGCTGTCGCGGCCGTCGCCGTCGGCCTGACGCTGGTTCTCGCCGAGCAGGCGATCGGGGGTCAGCCGCACGTTGTCGAAGAACAATTCGCCCGTCGGCGAGGACATCATGCCCATCTTCTTGAACGGCTTGCCCTGGGTCAGGCCCGGCATCCCCGCGTCGAGCACGAAGACGAGCACCGGGCGGTTGCGCTTGTCAACCGATGAGCCGTCATCGAGTTTGGCGTAGACCACCAGCACGTCAGCGCAGGGACCATTGGTGATGAACGTCTTCTGGCCGTTGAGGATGTAATCCTCGCCGTCACGCTTGACCGTCGTCTTCATGCCGCCGAACGCATCGGAGCCCGAGTCCGGTTCGGTGATGGCCCACGCCGCAATCTTTTTCAGCGTCATCAGGTCGGGCAGCCAGCGTTCCTTCTGGGCCAGCGTGCCGCGGCTCATGATGGTCGCCGCGCCCAGGCCCAGGCTGACCGACGCCGTGCTCAGCAATCCGATGCTGACCCTGGCGATTTCGGACACCAGCACCGCGACCATCGACCCTTGGGCGGTTCCGAAACCGCCTGAGGACTCCCGCTTTTCGTCCTTGCCCGCGCGCTCGCGCTCCAGCATCTTCTTGACCGACTCGGCCGCCATCGCGTCGAGGCCGAACTGGCTGAACAGCTTTCGCGCGATCGGGTAGGGCGACAGCTCACCGCTTTCCAGTTCGTCCAGATGCGGGCGGATCTCCTTGTCGACGAACTGGCGAACCGCATCCCGCACCATCAGGTCGGTGTCGGACCATTCGAACATGGCGCCCTTAGCGTTCGGCGCGTTGGTAGGCGGTGACGACGGCGGCGCCGCCCAGCCCAATGTTGTGCTGCAGCGCGGCGTTGACGCCCTCGACCTGACGTTTGTCGGCGGTGCCGCGCAGCTGCCAGGTCAGCTCGGCGCATTGCGCGAGCCCGGTCGCGCCCAGCGGGTGTCCCTTGGAGATCAGGCCGCCGGACGGGTTGACCACCCAGCGCCCGCCGTAGGTGGTGTCACCGTTATCGACCAGCTTGGGCGCCTCGCCGGGGCCGCACAGGCCGAGGGCCTCGTAGAGCAGCAGTTCGTTGGCCGAGAAGCAGTCGTGCAGCTCGATCACCTGGAAGTCCTCCGGGCCCAGCCCCGATTGGTCGTAAACCTGTTGCGCGGCTTGGACGTTCATGTCGTAGCCGATGAGGTTCTTGGCGCTGCCGTCGAACGTCGACGCGAAGTCGGTGGTCATCGCCTGGCCGACGATCTCGACCGCCTGGCTCGCCAGCCCGTGCTGGTCGACGTAGCTCTCCGAGGCCAGGATCGCCGCGCCCGAACCGTCCGACGTCGGCGAGCACTGCAGCTTGGTCAGCGGGTCGGAGATCATCCGCGCCGCCAGGATGTCGTCGAGCGTGTAGGACTCCTGGAACTGCGCGTAGGGGTTGTTGACGGAGTGCTTGTGGTTCTTGTAGCCGATCTTGGCGAAGTGCTCGGCGGTGGTGCCGTACTGGCGCATGTGCTCGCGGCCGGCGGCGCCGAACATCCACGGCGCGACGGGCATCGCGAACTCGTCGATCTCGGCCATCGCCTTGACGTGCTTGCCCATCGGCGATTCGCGGTCCTGGGCGCCGCCGCTCAGCGAGCCCGGTTGCATCTTCTCGAAGCCGAGCGCGATGGCGCAGTCGACGATCCCGCCGCGGATGGCCTGGGCCGCCAGGAAAAGCGCGGTCGAGCCGGTCGAGCAGTTGTTGTTGACGTTCACGATCGGGATGCCGGTCATGCCCAGCTCGTAGAGCGCCCGCTGGCCCGACGTCGAGTCGCCGGCGACATAACCGACGTAGCCCTGCTGCACGTCGCGGTAGTCGACGCCGGCGTCGGCGAGCGCGTTGGTGCCCGACTCCCGCGCCATGTCCGGGTAGTCCCAGCCCTCGCGGCGGCCCGGCTTCTCGAATTTCGTCATGCCGACGCCGACGACGTAAACCTTGTTGGACATAGCTCGCGCCTTCCGAACGGTGGGAATTTTGACACCTGTCTAGGCGGCAGCTTAGCTCTGCGGGTTCCTCGCCCGGAACCCCGCCTGCGACGCCGTCACCCCGTGCTCATTGCCGCCGGTTTTGCGTAGGCTCGAACCAGTACCGACGACGAAAGATTCACGATTATGAAGGCGACGGTTACCCCTGAGGCCGCCAGCGCGATCGCCGAGATCGCCAAGCGCCATGGGCTCTCCGAAGAAGCGGTGCTTTCGATGCTGGTCGCGCTGCGCATCGGTGGCGGGACCATGGCCCAGTTCTCCATCCCCGAGCTCGGGGGCAACGGGCAATGGATGCGGGGCGGCATGACGATGGTCGGCAACATGTTCGACAACGCGCTCAAGGCCCGCGTCGACGCGCTGTGCAACGAGCTGGCCCAGCTGCTCGCCACCACCGCGGTATTTCCCGCCCCGCCCCCGGACTCCCCGGCCGCGTACGCCTCGAACAACTGGTGGCCGGCCGACCTCGGGGTGCCAAGTTCGGTCGGCGGACAGAACGACGTGCGCTACGCGTTCTTCCCGAGCACGCGGCGCCTGGCCATCCACATCAACGGCGTCACAAGGATTTTCGACACCGGCGAGCACCAAATCGGTGGTGTGCAACAGCAGCAGGGCGCCGGCTACAGCTCGGTGAGCTTCACCAGCCAGTTCGGCACCTTCGGCGTGTCGAGTCTGCATGAGGTCGGTAGCCACCAGGCGGCGCAGTCCCCCGCGCCACCCGTCCCCGGCTACCAGGCGCAGTACCAGTCCGGCCCGACGCCGCAATTTGCGCCCGAGGTGCAATTCCCACCCGAGGCACCGGCAGCCAAACAACCTGCCGGCCCACCGGAGGACTCCGGAAATTCCCAGGCCATCCTCGCAGCCATCGAATCGCTGGCCGGCTTGCACGAGCGCGGCATCCTGTCCGACGAGGAGTTCGCCGCGAAGAAGACCGAACTCCTCGGCCGGCTCTGACGCGTCAGAGCGTGGCCGGGCGGAGGTCGGATTGCCCGACTCTCCCCCTCGCCGCTCCGCGGCTGGGGGTACCCCCACATCAGTCCGTCCCGGACTGCATCGTCGCCGGGCGGAGCACCACGACGGACCTGGTGCGCGAACCCTCGTCGCGCAGCAGCGCGATCACCCGGCCGCCCGCGTCAGTGGCCGCGTAGACGCCGTCGATGCCGGCCGGCGACAGGGCCCTGCCGTTGCCCGCCGCCAGGGCCTCCTCGGCGGATAGGTCGCGGCGCGGAAACATCAGCAGGCACGCGTCATCCAGGGTCAGGGTCAGCCGGGGCGCCTCGGCCAGGTCGTCGAGCGAGCGCGCCTGGTCGAGCCCGAAGCGCCCGACGCGGGTGCGCCGCAATGCCGTCAGGTGCCCGCCCACGCCCAGCGCGGCGCCCAAGTCCCGCGCCAGCGCGCGGATGTAGGTACCCGACGAGCAGTCGACCTCGACGTCGAAGTCGACGAGGCGATCGTGAGCTCGCACCGCCAGCAGCTCGAAGCGGTCGATGCGCACCGGCCGCGGTTGCAGGTCGACGGTGTGGCCCTCGCGCACCAGCCGGTAGGCGCGACGGCCGTCCACCTTGATCGCGCTGACGGCCGATGGCACCTGCTCGATGTCCCCGCGCAAAACGGCCATCGCCCGGGCGATGTCTTCGGTACTCACGTGCTCTGCCGAAAGCGTTTGCAGCACTTCGCCTTCGGCGTCTTCGGTGGAGGTGGTCTGACCGAGGCGGATGGTGGCGGCGTACGACTTCGACGCCCCGCTAATCAGGCCGAGGATCTTGGTGGCGCGCTCGACGCCGATCACCAGCACGCCGGTGGCCATCGGGTCCAGCGTCCCCGCGTGCCCCACCCGGCGGGTGGCAAAGATGCGGCGACAGCGGCCCACGACGTCGTGACTGGTCATCCCTGCCGGCTTGTCGACCAGGACTAGTCCCGGGCCCGTGCTCATAACACGATGCCGGTGAGCACCAGCCCGCGCTCGACCGACCAGCGGCCCCGCAGCGCGGTCAGCGGCGGACCCGACAGCGCGGCGCCGTCGACAAGGATCTTGGAGACGAACGTCCCGGTGCTTCCCCCGCCGGGTGAATCGGGGTCGAACACGATGTGGGCGTCCTCGAAACCCAGCCAGCGCTCGGTCAGCGGGAACCACGCCTTGTAGGTTGCCTCCTTGGCGCAGAACAGGATCCGGTCCCAGTGCAGGCCGGCGGGCAGCGCGGCAATCTCCTGGCGTTCGTCCTCGAGGGCGATCGCGCCCAGCACGCCGTCGGGCAGCACGTCGTGCGGTTCGGCGTCGATGCCGACCGAGCGCACCGCGCCCGCGCGCCCCACCACCGCGCCGCGGTAGCCCGCGCAGTGGGTGAGGCTGCCCACCACACCGTCGGGCCAACAGGGTTGGCCCTTCTCGCCCTTGAGGATCGGCACCGGCGGCACGCCGAGCTCACCCATCGCGATGCGGGCGCAGTGCCGCACGGTGATGAACTCGTTGCGCCGCTTGGCGACCGACTTGGCGATCAGCGGCTCCTCTTCGGGCAACGGGGTCAGGCCCGGCGGGTCGGAATACACCTCGGCGTACGCGAGATCCTGCGATGCGGTGTCGGGCAAGACCGCCGACACCAGCGTGCGGGCCGTCATCGAGACTGCCGCTGCCGCACTCGTTCCCGGAATTGCTGGGCCTGGCGGCGCATCTCGGGGGTGATCACGAAGTGACCGCCGAAGTCGTTGAGGTAGCCCGGCGCGTACTGGGGATCGGGCAGCACCTGGCGCAGCCAGCTGTACGGCTTGCGGCGGCGCCACTCCCGCGGGTAGCCCACCGACACCTCCTCGAAGCGCACGTCGTCGTACCAGGTGGTGCGCGGAATGTGCAGGTGCCCGTACACCGAGCAGATCGCGTTGTAGCGGGTGTGCCAGTCGGCGGTCTTGGTGGTGCCGCACCACAGCGAGAACTCCGGGTAGAACAACGCGTCGCAGGGGTCGCGCACCAACGGGAAGTGGTTTACCAGGACGGTGGGAGTCATCCAGTCCAGCTGTTCGAGGCGGGCGCGGGTGGCGGCCAGCCGCTCGCGACACCAGGCCTCGCGGGTGGCGTACGGCTCGGACGAGAGCAGAAACTCGTCGGTGGCCACCACGTTGCGCTGGCGCGCGATCGCCAGGCCCTCGGCTTTGCTCGTCGCCCCCTCGGGCAAGAAGGTGTAGTCGTAGAGCAGGAACATCGGCACGATCGTGGCCGGCCCGCCGCGCTCGGTCCACACCGGAAACGGATGCTCGGGCGTGACCACGCCCATCTCGTCGCACATGTTGACCAGGTAGTCGTAGCGCGCCTTGCCGAAGATCTGCACGGGATCGCGGGTGGTGGTCCACAGCTCGTGGTTGCCGGGCACCCAGATCACCTTGGCGAACCGGCGCCGCAGCACGTCAAGCGCCCAACGGATGTCGTCGGTGCGTTCGGCGACGTCGCCGGCGACGATCAGCCAGTCGTCCGGCGACGACGGGTACAGCGATTCGGTGACCGGCTTGTTGCCCAGGTGACCGGTGTGCAGGTCGGAAACCGCCCACAGCGTCGGCTGCGCACCATTAGTCGATTCCCGGCTCGCCACGACTAACCAGCCTAACGACCCGCGGCGATGAGCCGGTTTCCGCCAGGCCCTTGCCCGCGGGATTAGAACGTGTTCTCTTTTCACTGCGGGGGCTCTACACTCCCGGCAAGGGAGGGTAGGAGATGTCGGTGATCGCCAAGCTACGGCTGGTTTCGGCGCTGGGGGCGCTGGCCACGGCGCTGGTCGCGGGCTGGCAGAGCGCCCCGCCGGGGCCGAGCGGCAATGGTCCGGTCGAGCTGCGGTCGACGGCCGCGCCGATGGAGACCACCATGAAGAGTCCCATCGTGGCCACCACCGACCCGCGTCCCTTCGACGCGTGCGAGGACATCCCGTTCGACGTCGTGCAGCGGCTCGGGTTGGGCTTCACGCCACCCGAACACGAGGACGGGCTGCGCTGCCACTTCGACGCCGGCAACTACCAGCTGGCCGTCGAGCCGATCATCTGGCGCACCTACGAGCAATCCCTGCCCGCCGACGCGATCGAGACCACGATTGCCGGGCACCGCGCGGCGCAGTACTGGGTGATGAAGCCGACTTATCACAACAGCTTCTGGTTCTTCTCCTGCATGGTCGCGTTCAAGACCAGCTACGGGGTGCTGCAGCAGGCGCTGTACTACTCGGCCGTCTACTCCAACCCGGAGGTGGACTGCATGTCCACCAATCTGCAGCGCGCCAACGACCTCGCGCCGTACTACAAGTTCTGATAAAGCCGCCCGGCGTCGGGGGAAAACCTAGGGTGGGGTCGGTGAGCACCACCTCGACGCGCCCCGCGCAGCCCAATCCCCGCACGCTGGGACGGGTGGGCGACACCACGCTCGGCCGGCTGTTGGGCCTACCCCGGGCCACCACCGAGTACACCGTGGCGCGCGTCGACGTGCCGATGCGCGACGGGGTCACGCTGGCGGCCGACCACTACGCGCCGGTCACCTCCAGCCCCGCGGGCACCCTGCTTGTCCGTGGACCCTATGGGCGGGGGTTTCCGTTTTCGCACGCCTATGCCCGCCTGTACGCCGCTCGCCGCTACCACGTCGTGCTGCAGAGCGTGCGCGGGACGTACGGGTCGGGCGGGGATTTCGACCCGATGGTCAACGAGGCCGCCGACGGCGCCGACACGGTCGTCTGGCTGCGCGAGCAGCCCTGGTTCACCGGCCGATTCGGCACCGTCGGGGTGTCCTACCTCGGCTTCACCCAGTGGGCGCTGCTGCAGGACCCGCCTCCGGAGCTGGCCGCGGCCGTGATCACCGCGGGCCCACACGATTTCAACGCCGCGGTGTGGGGCACCGGCTCGTTCGCCGTCAACGACTTCCTGGGCTGGAGCGATCTGGTCGCCCACCAGGAGGATCCGCGAGGGGTCAAGATGGCGCTGCGCCAGCTGCAGGCCCGGCGCAAGGTGGCCGAGGCGGCGGGTGCGCTGCCCCTGGGCACCGCGGCCCGGGCGATGCTCGGCGAGGGCGCGCCGTGGTTCGAATCGTGGATCGAACACCACGAGCAGGACGACGTGTTCTGGGACGCGCGGCGGTTCACCGACGCGCTGGACCGGGCGCGGGTGCCGGTGCTGCTCATCGGCGGCTGGCAGGACATCTTCATCCGGCAGACGCTGCAGCAGTATGCCCGGCTGCGCGGGCGCGGCCCTGAAGTTCCAGAGGTCGCGCTTACCGTCGGCCCCTGGACGCACGCCCAGTTGCTCGGCAAGGCGCTCCCGATCAGCGCGCGCGAGACGCTGGATTGGCTGGACGCCCACCTGGGCGGCGAGCCCCAGCGCCGGCCGAGCAGCGTGCACGTGTACGTCACCGGCGCGGACAAGGGCCAAGCCTGGCGCCACCTGCCCGACTGGCCGCCCGCCACCACCGAACGGGCGTTGTACCTGCGGCCCGGCGGGCACCTCGGCGAGACGGCGCCGACCCCGGACGGGTTGGCCCCGGCGACATTTCGCGCCGACCCCGCCGACCCCACGCCCACCACCGGCGGCCCGCTGCTGTCGACGAACGGGGGCTACCGCGATGACACCCGGCTCGCCTCGCGCGACGACGTCCTGGCGTTCACCAGCCTCACGCTCACCCACGACCTCTACGTGTACGGGACCCCCGTGGTCGAGCTGGCGCACAGCTCCGACAACCCCCACGTCGATCTGTTCGTTCGGGTGAGCGAGGTGGACGCCAAGGGCCGCTCCCGCAATGTCAGCGACGGCTACCGGCGATTGGGCGCCGCGGACGCCGCCGCCGGGACCGAGATCGTGCGGGTGGACCTCGACGGGATCGCCCACCGCTTCCGCGCCGGCTCACGCATCCGCGTCCTGATCGCGGGCAGCTGGTTTCCGCGCTTTGCTCGCAACCTCGGCTCCGGCGAACCGTTGTTGACGGCCGGGCAGGCCACACCGGCCACCCACTTTGTGCACTACGGTCATTCCCGGCTGCTACTTCCCGAGGGTCCCGCCGACCCGTGAGCTGAGACCGATCCGCTAACCGACCGCGTCGCGGACCCGCAGCGCCGCCCGGTGTAGCGCGGCCTCGTCGTGCACCGGCGCGGCCAAGCGAACGTCGGCCAGCGGTAGCTGCGTCCAACTGGTGCAGCCGCCGTACTCGGGGGCCCGCGGGATCTGCACCGGCTGGGCCAGCGGGATCACCGACACCACGAGCACTGCCAGCTTGTGCTTGGGCCGGAAGTCCAGCCGATCCTCGCGGACCGACTCGGCGGTCCAGATGTGCAGGTCCTCGATCGCCGGCAGGCCATCCGGCCGGTTGACCTCTTGCGCCGCAACGACTTTCGCTGCGGCGCGCAGCACCAGGTGGTCGTCGGCGCTGTCGGCGGCCCCGGCGTCCAGCAGGTCGCGGTGCTCGGGCCGGACGCGCTGGGCGTGGCTGTGGGCGACGGTCGGGAACAGCAAGAACTCCCGGGCCGCGAGCTCGAACCGCTTTTCGCCGATGCCGCCCTTGCGCAGCAGCACCCGCTGGCGGCCGTCGAGCAGCGCGTGCACGACCGCGCCCCACTCCTTGAGCGCGAGCGTCATTTCGCTCCTGCGAGGCGGGCCAGCACCTCCGGGCGGCGCAACGGCGGCACGGTCTTCGGCGGCTGGCGTCGCGGCGGCAGGGCCGCCAGCAATCGCGTCGTCGTCTCGGTGACCTCGGCGACCGCGGCCTCGAACGCGTCGACGTTGGCGGCCGAGGGGCGGGTGATGCCGCTGACCTTTCGCACATACTGGCGCGCCGCCGCCGCGACTTCCTCCGGGGTGGCCTCCGGCTGCAGGCCCCGCAGTTCGGTGATGTTCCGGCACATGGTCTCAACGATAAGCGTCGGGAACGACCCTCTACGGTGAACACATGACAGACGTCCTGCTGATCGAGACCGACGAGCGGGTGCGCACCCTGACCCTCAACCGCCCCGAGGCGCGCAACGCGCTGTCCTCGGTGCTGCGGGACCGCTTCTTCGGTGCCCTGGCCGACGCCGAGACCGACGACGGCGTCGACGTCGTCATCGTCACCGGCGCCGACCCGGTGTTCTGCGCGGGGCTGGACCTCAAGGAGCTGGGCAGCGAAACGGCGCTCCCCGACATCTCGCCGCGTTGGCCGGCCCTGACCAAGCCGGTGATCGGCGCGATCAACGGCGCGGCGGTCACCGGCGGGCTGGAGCTGGCCCTGTACTGCGACGTCCTGATCGCCTCCGAGCAGGCCCGCTTCGCCGACACGCACGCCCGGGTGGGCCTGCTGCCGACCTGGGGACTGACCGTGCGGCTCCCCCAGAAGGTGGGCGTCGGCCTGGCCCGTCGGATGAGCCTGACCGGGGACTACCTGTCCGCCGCCGACGCGCTGCGCGCCGGCCTGGTGACCGAGGTGGTACCGCACGAGCGGCTGCTGCCCACCGCCCGCCAGGTGGCGGCCTCGATCGTCGGCAACAACCAGAACGCGGTGCGGGCCTTGCTGGCGTCCTATCACCGGATCGACGACACGCACACCAGCACCGGGCTCTGGCTGGAGGCGACGGCCGCCCGGCAGTTCCGCACCAGCGGCGAGGACATCGCCGCCAACCGCGACGCCGTGCTGCAACGCGGGCGAGCCCAGGTGCGTTAGGAGGAAGCGATGCTTGCTCACCGCTATGCGCTCCGCGCCCTCGGCGGCCTGACCTTGGCGGCCGCCGTGATCCCGGTGCCGCAGGCCGGCGCGGTGCCCCCGCCGGGCTTCCCCAATCTCGACGGCTTCACCGCCGTCGCCGCGGACGGCTACGCCACCACGCCCCAGGGCAGCGCGACCCGGATCAGCTTTGCGCCCACGCCGACGCTGGTGTGCGACTTCTACGGCGGAACGGCGCCCCCGCCGCAACCGTCACAGGACATCAAGTGCAGCGGCGACATGCCCGGCATGGACGACGTGCCGTTTCCCGGCGGCGGGCACACGAAGCCGGGTGACTGCGTCGTGGGCGCGGTGAATTTCAAGGGGCCGGGCTACGAGTTGAGCCGCATGACCTACAGCGGGTGCGAAGGCAACCCGCCTCCGTTGACATCCGGCGGTAAACCGTTGGCGGCGGGACAGAAGGTGTCGTACCTGAACGTGACGTGCGCCGTGGGCGCCGACAACCTGGTGGCCTGCCTGGACACCACCAGCGGCGACCACGGTTTCGTGCTGCAGCGCTCGGGAAGCTGGGCGTTCTAGGGCGCGGTTAGGTCAGATGGTGGCGACCCGCTTCGCCCGGCTCCGCCGCGCTCGCGATCGCCACTAACCGAGCGCCGCACGCAGCGACGCGACGGCGTCGTCGATCGAACCGACGGTCGAATAGCCGGCGGCGAGCCGGTGGCCCCCGCCGCCGAACTCCGACGCGACAGCCGCCAGATCCACCTGGGCCTTGGCCCGCATCGACACCGACCAGTGCTGCGGGTCGACCTCCTTGAACACCGCCGCCACCTCCGCCTGCTGCGTGGTGCGCACGATGTCGACGATGCTCTCGACTTCCTCGGCGCGAGAGCTGATCCAGTCCCGGTGCTCGACGACCGCGTACACCAGTCCGCGGCCGCCGGCCGCGTCCGGCACCAATTGCGCCGAGCCCAGCACCCGCGACAGCAGCGGCAGCCACCCGAACGGGTGGGTGTCCATCAGCGTCCGGCTGATCGCGGCGTTGTCGACGCCGAGGTCGACCAGCCGGGCCGCCAGCCGAAGCGCTCGGGCGCTGGCCCAGCGGAAGGACCCGGTGTCGGTGGTCAGGCCGGCGTAGATGCAGTGCGCCACGTCGCGGTCGATCGGCTCGCCCCACGCGTCGAGGATGTCGGCGACCATCATCGTCGTGGAATCTGCCGACACGTCGATGAAGTTGGCGCTGCCGAACAGATCGTTGGAGGCGTGGTGGTCGATGACCAGCGACGGGCGGCCCGGGCCGGCCAGATCGCTCAGCTCCCCGAGCCGCTTGACGCTCGGAACGTCAACGGTCACAACCAGATCGACGTCGCGGCGCAGCTCGTCCGGGCGCACCAGCAGCTGACAACCGGGCAACGACGCCAGCGACTCGGGCAGCGACGCCGGCGCGGCGAAGCTGACCTCGACGCGCTTGCCGCACCGGTCCAGCACCAGCGCCAGCGCCAGCCCCGCACCGATGGTGTCGGCGTCGGGGTGGACGTGGGCGATCACCGCGATCGATTCGGCGCGCGACAGCAGTTCGACGGCGCCGCCGGCGTCGACACGTGCCCCGATCCCCGGGGCACTGGCCAGGTCAGTCTTCGGGTCGATCGTCGTCACCGGCGTTCCCGTCGCTCGCGTCCGCAGCCCCGCTTACCCGGTACGGATCGGCCTCCCCGGCCGGCTTGGCACCCGAGCGAACCCGCGCCAGATCGGCGTCCGCGGCGCGGGCACGCTGCAGCAACTCGTCCATCCGCTGCACGCTGTCGGCCGTCGTGTCGCGGGTGAACGTCAGCGTGGGCGTGAAGCGCACGCCGGTGCCGGCCCCGACCTTGGTGCGCAGCGCGCCCTTGGCCCGCTCCAGCGCGGCCGCGGCGGCGGCGTAGTCGGGCTCATCATCGAGCGTGCGGCCCATCACCGTGTAGAACACGGTCGCGTCGTGCAGGTCGGCGGTCACTTTCGCGTCGACGATGGTCACCCCGTCCAGGCCCGGATCCTTGATCTCGAACTCGATCGCCGAGGCGACGATCGTGAAGATCCGTTTGGCCAACCGGCGCGCCCTTGCGGGGTCCGCCATCAGGCGCGTTCCTTCTGGACCAGCTCGTAGGACTCGATGATGTCGCCTTCCTTGATGTCGTTGTAGCCCAACGTCATACCGCATTCGAAGCCCTCGCGCACCTCGGTCACGTCGTCCTTCTCCCGGCGCAGCGAGGTGATCGAGAGGTTGTCGGCGACCACGATGTTGTCCCGCAAGAGCCGGGCCTTCGCGTTGCGGCGCACCACACCCGAGCTGATCATGCAGCCGGCGATGATGCCGACCTTCGAGGACCGGAAGATCGCCCGGATCTCGGCGCGGCCCAGCTGGTTCTCCTCGTAGATCGGCTTGAGCATGCCGCGCAGGGCCTTCTCGATCTCGTCGATCGCCTGGTAGATCACCGAGTAGTAGCGGATCTCCACGCCCTCGCGGTTGGCGAGCTCCGTCGCCTTGCCCTCGGCGCGCACGTTGAAGCCGATGATGATCGCGTCCGACGCCGACGCCAGGTTGACGTTGGTCTCGGTGATGCCGCCGACGCCGCGGTCGATGACGCGCAGCGCCACCTCGTCGTCGACCTGGATGCCCATCAGGGCCTCCTCCAGCGCCTCGACCGTACCGGCGTTGTCGCCCTTGAGGATCAGGTTCAGCTGGCTGGTTTCCTTCAGCGCGGCATCCAGATCGTCCAGGCTGATCCGCTTGCGCGAGCGGGCCGCCAGGGCGTTGCGCTTGCGGGCGCTGCGCCGGTCGGCGATCTGCCGCGCGATGCGGTCCTCGTCGACCACCAAGAAGTTGTCACCGGCGCCGGGCACCGACGTGAACCCGATGACCTGCACCGGCCGCGACGGCAGCGCCTCCTCGACGTCCTCGCCGTGCTCGTCGACCATGCGGCGGACGCGACCGTAGGCGTCGCCGGCCACCACCGAGTCGCCGACCCGCAGCGTGCCGCGCTGCACCAGCACCGTGGCGACCGGCCCGCGGCCGCGGTCCAGGTGCGCCTCGATCGCCACGCCCTGCGCCTCCATGTCGGGGTTGGCCCGCAGGTCCAGGGCGGCGTCCGCGGTCAGCAGCACCGCCTCCTCCAGCGCCTCGATGTTGGTGCCCACCTTCGCCGAGATGTCCACGAACATCGTGTCGCCACCGAATTCCTCTGGGACCAAACCGAATTCGGTGAGCTGCCCGCGGATCTTCTGCGGGTCGGCGCCCTCCTTGTCGATCTTGTTCACCGCCACCACGATCGGCACGTCCGCGGCCTGCGCGTGGTTGATGGCCTCAACCGTCTGCGGCATCACGCCGTCGTCGGCGGCGACCACCAGGATCGCGATGTCCGTCGCCTTGGCGCCGCGGGCACGCATGGCGGTGAACGCCTCGTGGCCCGGGGTGTCGATGAAGGTGATCAGCCGCTCGGTGCCGTCCAGGTCGACGGCGACCTGGTAGGCGCCGATGTGCTGGGTGATGCCACCGGCCTCGCCCTCGCGGACGTTGGCCTTACGGATCGTGTCCAGCAGCCGGGTTTTACCGTGGTCGACGTGACCCATGACGGTCACCACCGGCGGGCGGGTCTGCAGGTCCTCCTCGCCGCCTTCGTCCTCGCCGTACGTCAGGTCGAAGGACTCCAGCAGCTCGCGGTCCTCGTCCTCGGGGCTGACGACCTGCACGACGTAGTTCATCTCGCTGCCGAGCAGCTCGAGCGTCTCGTCGCCGACCGACTGGGTGGCCGTCACCATCTCGCCGAGGTTGAACAACGCCTGCACCAGCGAGGCCGGGTTGGCGTCGATCTTCTCGGCGAAGTCGGACAGGGACGCCCCGCGCGCCAACCGGATGGTCTCGCCGTTGCCGTGCGGCAGCCGCACGCCGCCGACGACCGGCGCCTGCATCGAGTCGTATTCCTGGCGCTTCTGCCGCTTGGACTTGCGGCCGCGCCGGGGCGCGCCGCCGGGGCGGCCGAACGCGCCGGCCGCGCCGCCGCGCTGTCCCGGGC
>NZ_LZKK01000112.1 GCF_001672815.1 Mycobacterium sp. E796
GTTCGCCGAATTCGTCGCCGCCACAGGCTATGTCACGGTTGCCGAGCAACCGATCGACCCTGCGCGTTGGTCACGGGGTGCCGCTCGACCGCGAACGGCGCCACGCTCACGGTGTGGATCGGCGCCTCTTCGGGGTAGAAGCTCGTCGAGCCCATGCGGAACGATCCGCCGGGCAGGTCGATCAGCTCGGTGAGCACCCCTTCAGGGTAGGACGAGCGTGCGCCGGCGCCTCAGTCCGATTGTCGGTACCAGGTGAACATGTACAGGGCCATCGCGGCGACGAGCGCCATCAGCACCCAGATCACGAGAACCTGGTCGATCCACGCGCCCGGTGGCGGAGACCCGGGCAGGAAATTGCGTATCGGGATCACGGCGAACAGCATGGCGGCGAACCACGTCACAAACGGCGGCACGAATTTCCGCCTGCCCAGGGCGATTTGGATGGCCACGGCGAACGCCAAGGTGGGCAGGGCGAACAGCACCAGGCAGATGCCCAAGTCGAAGATCAGCGGCCCCTTGGCGCGGTGCAACGTGATGATCACGTTGTCCGGGCGATCCGCCTCCTGGCTTGCCTCACCCACCCGCTGGACGCTGACGTCCCAGCCGTCCAGCGCCCCGGTGACCTCGACCCGGGCGGGTATGTACTGGCGGGCATCGCCTTGCCCGACGAGTACCTCCGCCGACAGGGTGTCGGTGCTGTAGGAGTCGAACGGCCAGTTGTTGGGATCGCCATGGGCCTCGATCGTGGTGGCGACCTGCGCCGGCGACTTCCCCGCCGGATATTGCAGGTCGCCCAGGTCATTCGGGGGGTCCATCCGCACCGCGGTGTCGGTCTTCAGCACATCGAGGCGTTTGTCGAACATGGAATCCTCGGGAATCACCAGCACCTTGACCGTGAGGCGGTTCGCGATGGTTTCCAGCTTTTCCAGACGCACCAGCACGACCGTGTCGTTGGTCGCGTTCAAGTCCGGCGGCTTGATCGGCGCCGCCGATTTGGCCAGCAAATGGACCCCGAACAGCGACAGGCCGTAGACGATGAGGAAAGCGACCAGGATCCCGATCACCAACAGGGTGCGGCTTCGCCTGCGGGCGGGGGGCGCCTCGGGGGGCGGCGCGACGGGTTGCTCCGGTGGGGTTGGAGGCGGCGGAGCCGGTGGGGCTTGATGGGTCATCGGTCAGCACCTCCGTTGGGTTGCAGCAACTCGGCGGGCCATGCGCGGATTAGATCGTAGCGAACCGGCCGCGCAAGCGCGAGGAATCGAAATTTACTTCATCAATCAGGTAATTTCCGTCAACCCGCGCAACGGTTGCTCGCTACGCAGCGAAACCCGGCGGTCGGCCCAATTGCCGACCCGTTCATCCGTTGTTGGTTTGCCTGTTAATTCGATGGCTGTAGAAGTCGAGGTGTATCCGGACACATCAGCTCGCCGTCGAAGCCGGGCGCCATCATCGCCTGGAGGCAATCACAGTGAGGCACACGCGACCGGCCGCCGCTATCAGCTTGCTGGCGGCGGTTGCCCTGGTGGGCTCGGCATGCAGCAATTCCCACGCGACCCTGGCGTATGCCGCGGGCGCGAAGGTCGACTGCGGCGGCAAACAGACCCTGATCGCCAGCGGGTCGACCGCCCAGGCGAATGCGATGACGAAGTTCGTCGACGCCTACCACCGGGCCTGCCCGGGGCAGAACCTCAACTACACCGCCAACGGGTCGGGCGCCGGGATCAAAGAATTCCTGGCCGGCAAGACAGATTTCGGCGGATCGGACATACCGCTCGCCGACGATCAATACGCCGCCGCCAAACAGCGGTGCGGCGGCGCCGACGCCTGGAACCTGCCCGTGGTGTTCGGCCCCCTGGCCATCACCTACAACCTCGGCGCCGTCGACTCCCTGGTGCTCGACGCGCCCACACTGGCGAAGATCTTCAACGGCACCATCACCCGCTGGGACGACCCGGCGCTTACGGCGTTCAACACCTCCATGCCGGCGGAGGACATCAAGGTCATCTACCGCAGCGACGATTCGGGCACCACCGACAACTTCCAGAACTACCTGCAGTCCGCGTCCGGCGGGGCGTGGAAGCAGGGCACCGGCAAGGCGTTCAAGGGCGGGGTTGGGGTCGGTGCGTCCGGCAACAAAGGCACCTCGGAGCTCGTGAAGACGACCGAGGGTGCGATCAGCTACAACGAGCTGTCATTCGCGCTGCAGCAAGGTCTTTACGCCGCCGAGATCAAGACGCCCGCGAGCCGCCGCTCGCTGCGCCCGGTGCGCATCGGCACCGACACGGTCGGTAAGACGATCCTGGGCGCCAAGATCACCGGCGCCGGAAACAATCTCGTGCTCGACATTTCGTCGTTCTACAACCCGGCCCAGCCGGACGTCTACCCGATCGTCCTGGCCACCTACGAAATCGTCTGCTCCAAGTACCCCAACGCCGACGACGCCAAGGCGGTCAAGGCGTTCCTGCAGGCGGCGATCGGGCCCGGCCAGGTCGAGCTGGCCAGGAACGGCTACATCCCCCTGCCGCCCGACTTCCAAGCCCGGGTCTCGAGCGCGGTCGACGCGATCAGCTGGTCCGGAGCGGCGGTTGCGGAGTAGGCGTTCAGCCCTTCTTCGGTGACCTTCGGTCTCGTTGCTGCCACCAACCGGACAGGAACAGTGCCATCGCGCTGACCAGTCCGATCAGCACCCAGAGCACGACGGCCTGATCGATCCACGAACCGTACGGCGGGCTCCCCGGCAGGATGTTGCGCAACGGGACGATGGCGAACAGCATTGCGCCGTACCACGTCACCATCGGCGGTAAGAACGAGGTCCTGCCCAACGCCACCGGAATGGCCACCCACAGTGCCAACACGGGCAGGGCGATCAGGACGAGGCAGATTCCGAGGTCGAAGATCAGCGGGCCCTTGGCGCGCTGCAGGGTGATGGTGACGTCGTCCTGGACGTCCGGGTTGGAGTCCGCCGGGTCATGGACACGGGTGACGGTGGCATCCCAACCATCGAGCTTTCCGGATACCTCGACGCGCGCGGGCAACTTCTCGCGGTTCTGACCGGAACCGGTGAACACGTCGGCCGCGATGACCTCCGTCTTGTAAGTGTCGAAAGGCCAGTTACCGGGATCGCCGTGCGCCTCGATGGTGGTGCTGACCTGCGCCGGCGCTTTTCCGACCGGGTATTGCAGGTCGCCGAGGTCGTTCTCCGGATACAGGCGCACGGCCGCGTCGGTGGTGAGCACCCCGAAGTTCTTGTCGTAGAGCGAATCCTTCGGATAGACAAGGACATTCACCGTCAAGCGGTTGGCGACGGTATCGAGTTTCTCGAGGCGCACCTGCACGACGCTGTCCTCGGCCTCGACCTTGCTCAGGTCCGCCGCGGGCAGCGGGGGCGTCGATTTCGCCAGCAGGTGCACCGCGATCAGGGACAGGACGTAGATGACGATGAGGGCGACGATGATCCCGAACGCGATCGCAAAGCGAGGTCCTCGCGACTGGGGTGGCGCCGGCGACGGGGGTGCTTCGGCGGTCATTGGGGCATCACGGGGCCAGATGCTACCGCCCGCCGGTCCTGAAACCGCTCTTTTCAGGGGATGACGACCGCAAATTGTTGCATCACCGTGGATTTCGCCGCGTCGAAACCGGGCGTGCCCGCGGGCCGAGCGCCAGCTCAGTCGCGCGAAAACGCAAGCGCCAGTTCCCTTTCCACGTCCTCGTACGGCCTGCCCGAGAAGTCGACCGTGACCTCGGCGATGGTGCCGCCGGTGAACGTGAACGGTGCCTTGTAGCGGCTCGACACCTTAGAGCCACCGTTGCGCCCGACGGTGATCCCGGCACCCGCCAGCCCGAACGTCCCCGGATGGGTCGCCACGTCCGCCAGGGCGCCGACCGCCTCGTCGTCGACGAACAGGGTCAGGTCACCGAGCGGGGTGTGGCTGTTCTCCACCGTCCCGGTCCGCGCGTAACGAACCCCCAGCAGGTGCCGGCCCAGCGGCACCGGGCCGGACGACGACACCAGCTGCTGGCGCTCGCCGAGGAAGTTGTAGACGTAGTGCAGCCGACCGTCCTGGACGAACAGCACGTGCCCGCCGTGCGCGCCGCCCTGCTTGAACAGCACGCCTTCGGCACCCGTGGTATCCACAGTCACGTCGGCCAGCACGGCGAACGAGCGCCCGCGGATCTCGGCGGCGGCGCCGATGCCGACGTCGGCGCAGTCGGGATAGTAGGTGTAGCTGGACCGTTCGCCGACCAGGTAGGGCCGCGAGCGCATCATCGTCTCGATGATGTTCAGGTCCGACAGCGGCAGGCCGTTGTATTTGGCGGCCTCGGAATACCACAGCGCCTTGAGCTCTTCCAGCTTCTCGGGCTGCTCGCCGGCCAGGTCGTGGCACTGGCTGCGGTCGGCCTCGATGTGGAACAGCTCCCAGCGGTCGGCGTCGAAATGCGACCAACCGGCCGGTGTGGCGGCATGGACGGTGTTGGCGAACCAGCCCTCGTGCCAGATCCCGCGGGTGCCCAGCATGGTGTAGAACTGAGTCCGCTTGCCGGTGTCGGCATTCGGATCCGCAAGGGCCACTTTGAAACTCACGCCGTCCAGGGGTTTCTGCGCGATGCCCTTGACCTGCTCGGGCGGCGTCATGCCCAGCAGGTCGTAGACGGTCGGGGTGATGTCGCAGACGTTGACGTAGTTGTCGCGGACCTCGCCATGCGCGGCAATGCCGTTGGGCCACGAGACGATTGCCGTGTCGGCGATGCCGCCCTCATGGGAGGCGTAGCGCTTGTACAGCTTGTACGGCGTGTTGAAGGCCATCGCCCACCCGATCGGGTAATGGTTGTAGGTCTCCGGGCCGCCAAGGTGGTCGAAGAGCTTCATGCTCTCCTCGACGGTGTCGATGTAGCCGTTGAAGAACTTGCCCTCGTTGACCGATCCGTTCGGGCCGCCCTCGCCGCTGGCGCCGTTGTCGGAGATCACCACGATGATGGTGTCGTCCAGCTGGCCGGACTCCTCGAGGTAATCCAGGATGCGGCCGATCTGGGCATCGGTGTAGCTGAGGAATCCGGCGAACACCTCGGCCATGCGGCAGAACAGCTTCTTCTCTTCGTCGCCCAGCGAATCCCAGGGCCGCACGGTGTCCTGCAGCGGCCACGGCTCGCCGTTGGGCCCCTTCACGTCGGCGTACGGGTTCACCGGCGACAGTTCGGTGTCCGGCGGCACGATGCCCATCGACTTCTGGTTTTCCAGCACGATCTCGCGGTAACGCTCGTAACCCATGTCGAACCTGCCGGCGTATCGGTCCGCCCACTCCTTGAAGACGTGGTGCGGGGCGTGGCCCGCGCCCGGGCACACATAGCTGAACCACGGCTTGTCCGGGGCGATCACCTTGGCGTCGCGGATGAACTCGATGGTCTTGTCCGCGATGTCCTTCGACAAGTGATAGCCGTCTTCCGGGGTAGCGGGCGGGTTGACCGGGTGGTTGTCGTACATCAGGTCCGGGTACCACTGGTCGGTTTCGCCGCCCATGAACCCGTAGAACCGCTCGAATCCGCGCGAGGTCGGCCAATGCCGTTTCGTCGACGCCAGATTCGACTCTTCCAACGGCGTCAGGTGCCACTTTCCGACGCAGTAGGTGTTGTAGCCGCGCTCGGCGAGTACCTCGGAGATCAGCGCGGTGTCGGCGGGGATCCGTCCGTTGCAGTTGGGGAAGCCGTCGGTGAACTCCTCGATGGTCGCCATGCCGACCGTGGTCGCGTTGCGCCCGGTCAGCAGGGACGCTCGCGTCGGCGAGCACAGCGCGGTGGTGTGAAACTGCGACAGCCGCACGCCGCGCTCGGCGATCCGCGTCATCGCGGGCATCTCGACCAGGCCGCCGAAGCAGTCCCAGGTGGCGATCCCGGTGTCGTCCCAGACGAGGTAGAGGATGTTCGGCGAGTTCTCCGGCGCCGTCGGTGCCGCGTACGGCCCCCAGTCCGGCTCCGAGTCGCGGATATCCAGCTCGATCTTGCCCTGAAACTCGGTCGACCCCGTCATTGCTGCCAGCCTCACTCTTGTTGGTGGACCCCGTTACGCGCGTGCGTGGAGAGTACACCGGGCAGGTGAGAGCAAGGTGTGAATAACGCCACCCGTTCGCCAGCAGACGCAAAAGCCCCCGACACGCCGAGCGCGCGGGGGCTTTTGTGTCTGCTCGCCGCAGACCTGTTCGCCGACTACTTGGCCTTCTCGAGGATCTCGACGAGCCGCCAGCGCTTGGTGGCCGACATCGGGCGCGTCTCCATCAGCGAGACGCGGTCGCCGATGCCTGCGGTGCTGTTCTCGTCGTGTGCCTTGACCTTCTTGGTGGTCCGGATGATCTTGCCGTACAACGGGTGGCGCATGCGGTCTTCCAGCTCGACCACGATGGTCTTCTGCATCTTGTCGCTGACCACGTAGCCGATGCGCACCTTGCGCCGGCCGCGCGACTTCGGGTTGGCCGGAGTGTGCTTGGGGCCCTTGTCCTTCGCCGCGGCGTCGGTGGGAGCGGCCTTCTTGGGGGCAGCCTTTGCGGGCGCCTTCTTAGCTTCTGCCATCACGAATCCTTATTTCTCCTCGGTGCCGTCGGGTCCGCTGGCCAGGCCCAGTTCCCGTTCGCGCAGCACGGTGTAGACGCGCGCGATTTCCTGACGCACCGTGCGGAGCCGGCGGTTGTTGTTGAGCTGTCCGGTCGCCATCTGGAAGCGCAGGTTGAACAGCTCCTCCTTGGATTCGCGCAGGCGATCGGTGAGCTCAGAGTCGGTGAGCTCGCGCAGTTCGCCCGGCGAAATGCCCAGTGCCATCAGAACTGATCCTCTCGGGTCACGATGCGTGCCTTGATCGGCAGCTTGTGGATTGCGCGGGTGAGCGCGGCGCGGGCCGTCTGCTCGTTGGGGTAGCTGAGCTCGAACAGCACCCGGCCCGGCTTGACGTTGACGACCCACCATTCCGGGGAGCCCTTACCCGAACCCATCCGGGTCTCGGCGGGCTTCTTGGTCAGCGGGCGGTCGGGGAAGACGTTGATCCACACCTTGCCGCCACGCTTGATGTGCCGGTTGATCGCGATACGGGCCGACTCGATCTGCCGGTTGGTCACGTACGCGTGCTCGAGCGCCTGGATGCCGTAGTCACCGAAGTTCACCTGCGTGCCGCCGCTGGCGATGCCACGCTGGCGCGGGTGGTGTTGCTTGCGGTGCTTAACCTTGCGGGGAATCAACATGATTCAGCTCTCCGTACTCTGCGGTTCGGGGGCCGGCGCGGCCTCGACTGGGGCCGCTGCGGCTTGGTCCTCGGCACCCGCGGCCCGGCCGGCCTCGGTGCTGGTCGCCGTGGTGCCCGACGCGCCGCTGCGCCGCGGACGCGTGCCCGACGGCCGCTCACGACGGGGACGGTCGGCGCCCGCCGGTGCGGCGGCGGTCAATTCGCGCTTGCCGCCGACGATGTCGCCCTTGTAGATCCACACCTTCACACCGATGCGGCCGAAGGTGGTCTTGGCCTCGTACAGGCCGTAGTCGATGTCGGCGCGCAGCGTGTGCAGCGGCACCCGGCCCTCGCGGTAGAACTCCGAGCGGCTCATCTCCGCGCCGCCGAGGCGGCCCGAGCACTGCACCCGGATGCCCTTGACGTTGGGCTGCCGCATCGCCGACTGGATGGCCTTGCGCATCGCGCGGCGGAAGGCCACCCGGTTGCTCAACTGCTCCGCGACGCCCTGCGCCACCAATTGTGCCTGCGATTCGGGGTTTTTGACCTCGAGGATGTTGAGCTGGACCTGCTTGCCGGTCAGCTTCTCCAGGTCGGCCCGGATCCGGTCGGCCTCGGTGCCGCGGCGGCCGATGACGATGCCGGGACGCGCGGTGTGGATGTCGACCCGGACCCGGTCGCGGGTCCGTTCGATCTCCACGTCGGCGATGCCGGCGCGCTCCAGGCCGGTGGACAGCAGCCGGCGGATCGCCACGTCTTCCTTGACGTAGTCGGCGTACTGCTTGTCGGCGTACCAGCGGGACTTCCAGTCCGTGGTGATGCCGAGCCGGAAGCCGTGCGGATTGATCTTCTGGCCCACTAGTCTGAGCCTCCCTTCGTTTCCGAAGCCTCAGAAGTAGTAGGGGTTTGAGCCTTCTTGGCCGGAGCCTTCTTGGCGGCCGGCGCCTTCTTGGCGGGAGCCTTCTTGGCGGGGGCCTTCTTCGCCTCCGAACCAGGGCGAGCCTTCGCGGCCGCCTTGCTGGCCTCGGCGCGACGGGCCCGCGTCGACTTCGCCGACCGCTCGCCGGAGGCCGGCCGGCTTTCCACCACGACCGTGATGTGGCTGGTGCGCCGGCGAATCCGGAACGCGCGGCCCTGGGCGCGCGGACGGATGCGCTTGGCGGTCGGGCCCTCGTCGGCGTACACGGTGGCGACCACCAGCGTGGCGGGGTCCAGGCCGTTGTTGTTCTGCGCGTTGGCCGCGGCGCTGGCGATCACCTTGGCCACCGGCTCGCTGGCGGCCTGCGGCGCCCAGCGCAGGATGTCGAGCGCGTCTTCCACCGACTTGCCGCGCACCAGGTCGATCACCCGGCGCGCCTTGGTCGGCGACACCCGCACGAACCGTGCCTTGGCGACGGCCGACGGGTATTCAGTCGTCGTGGTGCTCATCGGCGCTTGGCCTTTCGGTCGTCCTTGATGTGGCCCTTGAAGGTGCGCGTCGGGGCGAACTCGCCCAGCTTGTGGCCCACCATCGCCTCGGTGACGAAGACCGGGACGTGCTTGCGCCCGTCGTGCACGGCGAAGGTGTGGCCGATGAAGTCCGGGATGATCGTCGAACGACGCGACCAGGTCTTGATGACCTGCTTGCTGTTCTTCTCGTTCTGCACGTCCACCTTCTTGAGCAGGTGGTCGTCGACGAACGGTCCCTTTTTCAGGCTGCGAGGCATGTTTGGCTACTCCTATTACCGCGAGTGCTTCTTGCCGGTGCGTCGGCGTCGGACAATGAGCTTGTTGCTCTGCTTGTTCGGGTGGCGGGTGCGGCCCTCGGGCTTGCCCCACGGGCTGACCGGGTGGCGGCCGCCGGAGGTCTTACCCTCACCACCGCCGTGCGGGTGGTCGACCGGGTTCATCACGACACCACGGACCGACGGGCGCTTGCCCTTCCACCGCATCCGACCGGCCTTGCCCCAGTTGATGTTTGCCTGCTCGGC
>NZ_LZKK01000113.1 GCF_001672815.1 Mycobacterium sp. E796
CGCCGGCCGGCGTCGACAACAAGGTGGGCTACGGCCTGGTGGACCCGGTGGCCGCGTTGACGTTCAACATCCCTCCCGGCGACAAGACTTCCCCGGGCTCGCAAACCCGCGTGATCACGCCGGCCGCACCCCCGCCGCCCCCGGATCATCGGGCGCGCAACATCGCGATCGGCTTCCTCGGTGTCGTCATCGCCGGTGTGTTGGTCGCGGCGATCAGCGCGCGACTGCGGAGGGCGCGATGAGGTCACGCTTGACGGGCTTCAACCCGGGGAGCAACCGGCGGGTCGTCGGGATACTGGTGGTGTTCCTTCTGGCGCTGGCCGGTTGGGCGGTCGGCGGTTACGTCGGCGCCGCGGTGGCCGCGGTGCTGGGCGTCGCGGTGGTGTTCGTGCCCTGGCGGGGGCAGCCGGCGTGGTCATGGGCGGTCCTGTGGCGGCGGGGTCGGCGGCCGATCTCCTGGAGTGAGCCAATCACGGTGGCCAGCAACCGATCCGGAGGCGCAGTGCGCGTCGAAGACGGCGTGGCCGTGGTGGCCGTGCAGCTGCTCGGCAGGGCACACCGGGCCACCACGGTGACAGGCTCGGTGAGCGTCGAGACCGAGAACGTGATCGATGTGGTCGACCTGGTGCCGCTGCTGCAGCACCCGCTGGGCTTGGAGCTCGACTCGATCAGCGTCGTCTCGATCGGGTCGCGGTGCGGCAACGTGGGCGACTACCCGCGGGTGTATGACGCGGAGATCGGCACGCCGCCGTACGCCGGCCGCCGCGAGACGTGGTTGATCCTGCGGTTGCCGGTGATCGACAACACCGATGCGTTGCGGTGGCGCACAACCCTTGGTGCTACGGCGATTTCGGCGGCCCAACGCATCGCCGGATTGCTGCGTTGCCAGGGTTTGCGCGCCAAGGTCGCCACCGCGACGGATCTGACCGAGCTCGATCGTCGGCTGGGCTGGGATGCGGTGTCCGGCGCGACGCAAAAGTGGAAGGCCATCCGCGGTGAGGCCGGATGGATGACGACGTACGCCTACCCGGCCGATGCGATCAACTCCCACGTGCTCGCGCAGGCGTGGACGCTGCGCGCCGATGAGGTCATCCAAAACGTGACGGTGTATCCGGACGGGGAGTGCACCGCCACGGTCACCGTGCGCACACCGACCCAGGCGCCGAGCCCGCCCAGCGTGGTCCTGCGCCGCCTCAACGGCGAGCAGGCCGCCGCGGCGGCGGCCAACATGTGCGGCCCGCGCCCGTTCCTGCGGGGTCTGCGACGAACTCCGTTGCCGCAGAGCCTGATCATGGAGATCGGGCCGTCGGGGGTGTTGGTGGGTAAGTTGAGCAACGGCGACCGACTGATGATCCCCGTCACCGATGCCGGGGAGCTGTCACGGGTGTTCGTCGCCGCCGACGACGCGATCGCCAAGCGGATCGTGATCCGCACCGCCGGCGCCGGCGAGCGGGTGTGCGTACATACCCGCGACATGAAGCGTTGGGCCAGCGTGCGGATGCCGGTCGTCAGCGTCGTCAGCACCTCGCGGCCGGCGCCGCGCACCACCGTCAGCGTCGTCGAACTCGCGCGGCCGGACGCCAGGGACGTCGCGATCTCGCCCGCGCCGCGGCCGGCCACCGTGATCACCGTCGCGCCGGCCGGCACCGCGCTACCCGACGGTCACGGGCACACGTTCGAGGTGGCCATCCAGCAGGTGAGTGGTGCGACGGTGCGAGTCACCGCGGCCGGTGAGACGTGGCTGGTGGACATGGACCTGTTCCGTGCGGAGAACCGCTACGTCAACCTCGAGTCGGTCGCGATGTCGTTCGCGACCTAACCAGGACGGTGCAGACAATGGGGGACTTGCTCACGGCGCGCAGGCATTTCGACCGCGCTATGGCGATCAGGGACCGGCAGGGGCCCGCCGCGGCCTTGCCTGAGTTCGTCGCCGCCACCGAAGCCGACCCGTCGATGGCCGACGCCTGGCTCGGCCGGATCGCCTGCGGCGACAACGATTTGGCCTCGCTGAAGCGGCTCAACCATCATCGCGAATGGCTGCACCGGGAGACCACCCGGATCGGCCGCACGCTCGCCGCCGAGATGCAGTTGGGCCCCTACATCGGCATCACGGTCACCGACGCGTCCCAGGTGGGGCTGGCGTTGTCCTCGGCGCTGACGATCGCCGGCGAATACGCCGAGGCGGACAAGCTTTTGGCCAACCGCGAGCTGCTCGACTCGTGGGGCAACTACCAATGGCATCAGCTGGCGCGGGCGTTCCTGATGTATGCGACGCAGCGCTGGTCGGACGTGTTGTTGACGGCCGCGGAAGAGCTGCCGCCGCAGGCGATCATCATGTCGGCGGTGACGGCGTCGATCTGCGCGCTGGCCGCGCATGCCGCCGCGCACCTCGGGCAGGGCCGGGTGGCGCTGGACTGGCTGGATCGCGTCGACGTGATCGGCCAGAACGCGTCGTCAAGTCGGTTCGGCGCCGACGTGTTGACCGCCTCGATCGGCCCGGCCGACATTCCGCTGCTCGTAGCGGATTTGGCGTACGTGCGCGGAATGGTGCACCGCCAACTGCACGAGGAGGACCGCGCCCAGATCTGGCTGTCCAAGGCAACCATCAACGGAGTGCTGACCGATGCGGCGAAGGCCGCGCTGGCCGACCCGAATCTGCAGCTGGTCGTGACCGACGAGCAGGCCATCGCCAGCCGCACCGACAAGTGGGACGCCTCGACGGCGAAAAGCCGCGAGCAGCTCGACGACGCCGAGGCGGCCGAGCGGCGCGCCGAGCTATTGGCCGAGGGCCGCCGGCTGTTGGCCAAACAGGTGGGCCTGGCGGCCGTCAAGCAGGCGGTGTCGGCGCTGGAGGACCAGCTCGAGGTGCGCATGATGCGTCTCGAACACGGGCTACCGGTGGAGGGCCAGACCAACCACATGCTGCTGGTGGGGCCGCCCGGAACCGGTAAGACGACCACCGCCGAGGCGCTGGGCAAGATCTACGCCGGGATGGGCATCGTGCGCCACCCCGAGATCCGCGAGGTCCGCCGGTCCGACTTCTGTGGCCACTACATCGGGGAATCCGGGCCCAAGACCAACGAGCTTATCGAAAAGTCGCTCGGCCGAATCATTTTCATGGACGAGTTCTACTCGCTGATCGAACGCCACCAGGACGGCACACCGGACATGATCGGCATGGAGGCCGTCAACCAACTCCTGGTCGCATTGGAAACCCACCGATTCGACTTCTGCTTCATCGGGGCGGGCTACGAAGACCAGGTAGACCAATTCCTCACGGTCAACCCGGGTTTGGCCGGCCGGTTCAACCGCAAGCTACGGTTCGAGTCATACTCTCCGGACGAGATCGTCGAGATCGGGCAACGCTACGCCACCCCGCGGGCCAGCCTGCTCGACGACGGCGCCCGGGAGGCGTTCTTGGCGGCGGCCACCACCATCCGTAACTACACCACTCCCGGCGGTCAGCACGGGATCGACGCCATGCAGAACGGCCGGTTCGCCCGCAACGTCATCGAGCGCGCCGAGGGGTTCCGTGATACCCGTGTCGTTGCCCAGAAGCGGTCGGGCCGGCCGGTCACCGTCGAGGACCTGCAGATCATCACCGCCGACGACATCGAGGCGGCCGTCCGCAGCGTGTGTTCGGACAACCGCGACATGGCCGCCATCGTTTGGTAGCCGAGCCCAAGCGGGTCAGCCGGCGCCGCGCTTTCGCTGTTCCCTCAGGAACCTCGACCAGGACTCCATCTCGGGGTGCCGCTGGAGCAGAGCCCGCCGCTGGCGCTCGGTCATCCCACCCCAGACACCGAATTCCACGCGATTATCCAACGCCTCTGCCCCGCACTCCTGCATAACCGGGCAGTGCCGGCAGACCAGCGCGGCTTCGCGCTGGGCGGCACCCCGGACAAAAAGTCTGTCGGGGTCGATCGTCCGGCAGAGGGCCTTAGCCACCCAACCGGCCGGGTCCTCCCCATCGGCGGCACGCACCACCGCCCGGACAAACGCACCGTGCCGTCTTTGACCGGCGTCCTGTGATCCTGACATCGGCTTTCTCCCCGGGTCTACATCCCCCGCCGCAGCACCGCAGCAGAACACCCTGCCCTGATTCCCGGCAGGTTACCGCCGAAAACGCGGCAATGCGGCGGTTCGTCTACTGGTAACGCAGCCGTTGCTTCCAGTTGATGTGCAGTTAGCGCGGCGGGATTGGCGATCTGTTTGTCTAAGGCCCGATACGAATGAATCAAATTACCAGACAAGGGATCAGGTCGCGCGCCTTGCTGACCGGGACACCCGCGCATCGGTGGCCTCCGGCTGAAACGCGCCGTTCGCGCGGCCCCACAGGTTCACGCTGCGCACCGGCCCGAAATCCGAGAAGATGCTTCCCATCAGGCGGCGCGTGGCCGGCCGCCCAGGCGGAACGAATGGAGCGTCGGCGGTGCACCGTGTCTTGCCCATCGCGCTGACGCTGATGTTGGTCGTGCTCACCGCCCCTCTTGCCTCGGCGGTCGCCCCGCCCTCGATAGACGCCGGCGCGGTGCCGTCCGACGTGACCGGACCCGACCAGCCCCTCGAACAGCGTCGCGTCTGCAAGGCGCCATTGACGTTGCCCGGCACCAACTTTCACGACCCGCCCTGGGCCAACGCCTACCTGGGGGTCGGTGAGGCCCACAAGTTCGCCACCGGGGCGGGCGTCACGGTTGCCGTGATCGACACGGGGGTGGATGCCTCGCCGCGCGTCCCCGCGGCGCCGGGTGGCGATTTCGTCGTCAAGGACGGCGACGGGCTCTCCGACTGCGACGCCCACGGAACACTCACCGCGTCCATCATCGCGGGCCGGCCCGCCCTCACCGACGGGTTCGTCGGCGTCGCGCCCGACGCGCAGCTGATCTCGGTGCGCCAGACGTCGGAGGCGTTCGAGCCGAAGGACAACCAAGCCAACCCGAACGACCCCAACGCCACGCCGGCGGCCGGGTCCATCCGCAGCCTGGCCCGCGCCGTCGTGCACGCCGCGAACCTAGGGGCGGGGGTCATCAACATCAGCGAGGCGGCGTGCTTCAAGGCGCGCAAGCCGGTCGACGAGTCCACATTGGGCGCGGCGCTCAACTACGCAGTGAACGTCAAGGGCGCCGTGGTGATCGCGGCCGCCGGCAACACCGGCGGCGATTGCGCGCAGAACCCACCCCCCGACCCGTCGATGCCCGCCGACCCGCGGGGGTGGCAACAGGTGCAGACGATCGTGACGCCGGCGTGGTACGCGCCGCTGGTGCTGGCCGTCGGCGGCGTCGGACAAAACGGGGCGCCCAGCCCGTTCTCCATGCACGGGCCGTGGGTGGGCGCGGCGGCGCCGGCGGAAAACATCACCGCGCTCGGCCCCGAGGGGGAGCCGGTGGACGCGTTGCCCGGTAAGGACGGCCCGGTGCCGATCGCCGGCACGTCGTTCGCCGCGGCATACGTCTCCGGCCTGGCGGCGTTACTGCGCCAGCGGTTCCCCGACCTGGCGCCCGCACAGATCCTGAACCGGATCACGGCCACCGCACGCCACCCCGGCGGGGGCGTCGACGACGCCGTCGGCGCCGGGATCGTCAACGCGGTCGCGGCGCTGACATGGGACATCCCGGCCGGCGCCCCGCCAAACCCGCCCCCGGTCAAGCGTATTCAACCGCCCGCACCGGTGCCGGGACCCGATCATGGGCCCATCGGGGCAGTGGCGCTGGGCGTCGGGGCCCTGTTCTTAACGCTGGCGCTCGCCGCGCTGGCCGGACGAGCCCTGCGACGGCGCTGAATGACATCACTACGGCTGCGATTCACCAGCGGGCACGCGTTGTGGCTGGCCGCGCTCGCGCCGCTGTGCATCCTGCTCTTCCTGGGCACGCGCTACGAGTGGGCGGGCCCAACGCTCGTGGGGGTCGGTGTTGTCTTGGCGCTGGTCACATTTCGCGGCCGGCGGCTGACCGGCTGGCTGGCGGCGACGCTCGCCTGGCTGGCCCGGCACCGCAGACCCCCGAAGGCCCCGTCGGAGCCGGTGGTGGGTGCCACCGTGAAGCCGGCCGACCACGTGGCCGTGCGCTGGCAGAACGAGTTCCTGGTCTCCGTCATCGAACTCATTCCCCGGCCCTTCACGCCGACGGTCATCGTCGACGGGCGGGCGCATACCGATGACGTGGTGGACACCCGACTGCTCGAGCGGCTGCTGTCGGTGCACTGCGCCGACCTGGAGGCCGACATCGTCTCGGCCGGCTACCGCGTCGGGCGGACGGCATCGGCCGAGGCAGCGAGCGTGTACGAGCAACTGATCGGGTCCGACCCGGCGCCCGCGTACCGCCGAACGTGGATCATGCTGCGCGCCGATCCGCAACGCACCCGCAGGTCGGCGCAGCGCCGCGATGCGGGCGTCGCGGGGCTGGCCCGCTACCTGGTCGCGTCGACGACGCGCATCGCGGACGGCCTGGCCAGCAGCGGCGTCGACGCGGTATGTGGCCGCAGCTTCGACGATTTCGACCATGCCACGGAGATCAGCTTCGAGCGCGAGAGGTGGTCGCGGATCCAGGGCCGGGGGAATTTCACCGCCGGCTACACCGCGCCGGGCGGTCCGGACGTCTGGTGGTCGGCGCCGGCGGACCACACGATCACCCGGATCCGGGTCGTGCCAGGGGAGGCGCCGCAGTCGACGGTCCTGCTGACCACGTCCGCCAAGGCGAAACGGCCCCGTGGCTTCTCCCGGGTGTCCGGTGGCCAGCGCGCCGCGTTGCAAGGGCAGCACCTCGTCGCCGACCGGCACTGTCAGGTGCCGATCGGGTCGGCGGGTGTGCTGGTCGGCCAGACGGCGAGCGGCTACCCGGTGTACCTGCCGTTCGACGACGTCGACGTCAGCATCAACCTCGGCGACGCGGAAACGTTCGTGCGGTTCGCGGCGCGCGCGGCGGCCGCGGGCGGGACCGTCACCCTCGGGCCGCAATTCCGCGAGTTCGCCGAGCTGATCGGCGCGCACACCGGGCCGGAAACCAAGGTGGCCTGGCCGACCGCGACGACTTACCTCGCCCCGCGACCCGGCACCGATCGGGTGACGCTGCGACACAACGTCATTGCTACCCCGCGGCACCGGCAGTTGCCGATCCGGGCCGTCACCGCGCCCGAGGAAACCCGCTACCTGCAGGCCCTGCCCGGGGCGGGCAGGACGGCGTCATGACGGCGCACCGCAGGTGGGCACGATTGAGTACACAAAGGTAAGGAGACCGGATGAGCATCGAGACCCAGGACCAGCACCCGCAGGTGGGTGAGGCACTGCAGCAGTTGAAGCACTTCAATGCGGTCCTCGAGGACCAGATGTACCAAACCAGCACCGAATCCTTCACGGGCAGGGACGAAGCCGAGACCGTCAACGTGACGGTCAACGGCCAGCATGCGGTGACCGGCGTGTTCATCGAGGATGGCCTCCTGCGACTGGGCGCACAAACGGTCGAAGAGCGCGTCAACGAGGCGCTGCGCAATGCGCAGGTCGCCGCGGCGGCGGCGATCACCGAGCAGCAACAGCAGGTCTTCGCATCGCTGTTGGACGCCACCGAACAATTGATGAAGGCCGCGGGACTGACGTAGGCAAGCGGTGCAGCTGTTCGTCGTGGGGCCGCCCAGGTCGGGGATGACCATCGTCGCCCAATTCCTCAATCATCACGACGACATCAAGCTCTTCGACGAGATCGACCTGATCCAAGTCGGTCGGTACGGCGAGTCGGTGATCGGTACGCTGCACGCCTTCCTCGTCGAACGCGGGGTCTACGACGGCTACCGGCGCCGCGCCCGGGAAACGGCCGACCCGGCGGCCGCGCTGCGGGCCGTGATCGGTGAGATCGTCCGGCCAGCCACGGTGTGGGGCGAGAAGAACCCGCGGTACGCGACTCAGCTGGGCGCCCTGTATCGAACCTTTCCGGAGGCCAAGGTACTGTTCGTCCTGCGCGACCCGCGACAGGTCGTGAATTCATGCTTGGCACACCGGGATTCGCCTCTGCGGGCGCCGACCGACTTTTGGATCAAGGACACGGTGGCCGACGCCCTGGCGCTGGTCGAGAGTTGCCTGGAACCACTCGATGCCGGCGACGCGAGGCCGGCCGTCGTGCGTTTCGAGGCCTTCGCGGCCCGGCCGATGGCGACACTCGAAGCCGCCCTGGGACGATGGGGCCTGGCCTTTTCCGGCGCCGCCGCATCACTCGTGCACGCGGCGCCGGAGACGGTCGGCGATCACCAGTTCGTCCGGGGCGGCGCGCTGCTGCCGTGGAAGGCCGGCAACCTGCGGCCTCTGCGCCATGGGCCATGCGCCCGCGATCGGATCGACGCGGCCGATCCGGCCTGGGCCGAGGTGGACGCCCTGGCACGGCGGTTCGATTACTCATGAGCGGTCTGGGGTCTGGCGTGATGACGGCAAGCGACGTGCTGCGGGCCGAAAGGCCCGCCGTATGTTTCGTGTCCAACATCGGCGACGCCGTCCTGACGTTGCCGACCATGAGGGCGTTGGGGGAGATGTTCACCGCCCCCCTCACGATGGTCTGCCCCAAGGTGGCGTTCGACCTGTGTTTCCGGGAGGTGAGCGACCGCCACGTCGACACCACGGGATTACCGCTGACGGGTCCGCGGCCGCTGCCGCCGTTACCGCACCGAAGCCGCGACTACGAAGCGCTGGCTTCGGAGATCGGTCCCGTTGACGTCTTCATCGACACCCTGACGTGGGATTCCCTGTCCAGCACCGTCATTCGTCCCCTCGTGCAGCGCCTGGCGCCGACGACGACCATCGGCTTCCCCACCGACTACGCCTACGACTTCGTGGTCGCCAGGGAGGATTGTCACGCGGCGGAGCTGGCTTTCAAGCTGGCGCACCTGTTCAATCCTTCGGCGCGGCTCGAGGCCTATGCCCAGCCGGTGCCGATCCCGCGGTCCGTGTCGGAGGAGGCGCGCTCGATCAGGGCCGCCCTGCCCGCGGGCACGAAGGTGCTCGTCGTGCACGCTGACACCGATTGGGCGGAGAAGCGCTGGCCCGTTACCAGGTTCATCGATCTGCTGGACCGGTTCTTATCGCGCCATCCCGAATTTGTCGCCTGGATCGTCGGGATGGGTCACGAGGAACTCAACGTGGGGCACGAGCGCGACCGCGTCTTTCCGCACCTCGGGCTACCGCTCGACCTCGCCATGGGGCTGGTCGCCAATGCCGACCTTTTCCTGGGGATCGACTCCTGCATGCTGCACGCCGCCGACCTGGCGCGCGTTCCGGGCGTCGGGCTGTTCGGCCCGACGCGTTCTGCGACATGGGGATTCAGGTTCGGACCCCACCGCCACGTGGACATGGGCACGATGGCGGACATCACCGTGGACCAGGCGCTCGGGGCGCTCGAGGACCTCGCCGACGAACAGGATCGTCGCGTTGAGTGAATTCACCGTCCTGCAGGACGGACATTCGGTACACGTCGAGCGCGGGCTCCTCGAGCATCTGCTGCGGGCGCGCCAACCCACGGTCTATTTCTCCACGCTCATCGGTGACTCCGTACTGACGCTGCCGACGCTGCGAGCGCTGGACGAAATGTTCGATGCCCCACTGACAATGGTGTGCCCCAAGGTCGCCTTCGACCTATGCTTCCGGCAGCTGGGCGGCCGCCTCGTCGACATCACCGGATCCCCGCCGGCGGGACCGACGCTCGGGCCACCCTCCAATCGAGTGCTCGACTACGACGCCCTGGCCGCCGAGATCGGCCCGGTCGATCTGTTCATCGATGCCGTTCCGTGGGACGTGCCGTCGAGCGCGTTCGCGCGCCCCCTTCGAAAACGCCTGGCGCCCAAGACGAGCGTCGGCTTCCCAACCGGTGACACCTACGACGTCGTGGTCCCCAGAGACGTGCCGCACGCGGCGGACCTGACCTTCAAGTTGGCGCGCCTGTTCGATCCCTCGGCGCGGATCGAAAACCACGCCCAGCCGGTGCCCACCTCGGCGGCCACCCGCGACGAGGTGCGATCGATCCGTTCCGCCCTGCCCGCGGGAGCCAAGGTGCTCGCCGTGCACGCGGACACGACCTGGGCTAAGAAACAGTGGCCGGTCACCCGGTTCATCGACCTGCTGGACCGGTTCTTGGCTCGTCATCGCGACTTTGTGGCCTGGATCGTCGGGATGGGAGACGAGAGGCTCAACGTCGGGCGGGAGCGGGACCGGATCTTTCCCTACCTCGGGGCGCCGCTCGACCTCGCGATGGGCATGGTCGCTGACGCGGACCTTTTCGTGGGGATCGATTCCTGCATGCTGCACGCCGCCGATCTGGCGCGGGTGCCGGGCGTCGGACTCTTCGGCCCGACGCAGCCCGCGACATGGGGCTTCCGTTTCGCACCGCACCGGCACGTTCAGATGAGCACGATGGCGGAAATCACCGTGGAAGAAGTGCTCGGTGCGCTGGAGGAACTCGCCGCCGAACATGTCGGGACGGCGCCGCGGCAGCCCAGCGGCGCGCCCAATGATCTGTTGTCGGCCGTGCGACAGTTCCACGACGTCGCGGCATGCTGGCACGAGGACGAGCCCACCCCTGGCGATAGCGACGGCATCGCCGCGAAGGCGCTGCACCTGCACGCGATGAACTTCGGCTTATGGCATCACGAAGACGCCGTCCGCCGGCCCGGCGTCAGCGACCACGAAGTGGCCCGCAGGAAGCGTTGCATCGACGGCCTCAACAGCCGGCGCAATGCGGCGATCGAGGACATCGACGCGACGTTGCTCGACCGCGTCAACCCAAACCGAAACGCGCCGCTACACACCGAAACGCCCGGCACGATCGTCGATCGGCTTTCCGTTCTCGCGCTGCGAATCTTGCACACCAACCGGCCGGCCCCACAGCTCGCGGTGCTCGACGAGCAATATGACGACCTCTGCCGCGGGCTCGAGCAGTTCCTCACGCGGATGCTGGACGGCGAAATCCGGTTCAAGCCGTACCGGCAGTTCAAGTCCGCGGACCAACGGAGCGAGTGCGGCCTGTTTGAGCGCCGCGATGCCTGAGCGTGCTTAATAGGCGGCGGAGTCCCACCACTTCTTCCAGTCCAGGTACGGGTCCTTGTGTTCCTCGTACTGAAGGTGCAGCGCCAGCGACGGTATGGGCGTGAAGAGTGAAACCTGTTCGCGCCAGATCTCGTTGATCGTCGAAGCCTCGAATATGTGGTGCGCGCGGCCGTACGGGGTGCTCGAATAGCGCGCGAGTCGCTCGAACCGCTCCCAATTTCTCGTTAACGTTCCCACTTCGATCCAACACGTATTCGTGGTGTGCGTATTCGTACGCCAATGCCTCTTGCCGCCGTACACGACCCGACAGTTCTCTTGGCTGAATATCACGCTCCAGTAGTTCTTCGGGTCGTCGTAGGGGTGCAGGGCCACTTCCTGCCCGCCGAGTTTCTCCTTGAACAACGCCTGCGCCTCCAGCATCTCCGGGATGGCGGAAGGGGTATGCAAGTAATCGTCCTCGACGAAATAGATGAGCTCGCGAGCGTCGTCGCGCGCCCGGGAAAACGAGGCGAGACAAGACGCGTTGTAGCCCGTGTCCTCGAGCGCCACGAATTCGACCGAGTGTTTGCACGTTGCGAGGATGCGCCGCAACGCCGTAACCGCTTCGGGCGATGAGTGATCGTCAAAGACGCGCAAGATGATGTTGGCGTCCGCCTGGTTAACCGACGTGACCAACGATCGCGTACAGCGAAGCATGACTTCGCTTTTGGCGGCTCCGACATAGCGATGTGCGCCGTGGACGCTCGTCTCGGAATGGGTCTGCAGGTGGATGTCGAGCAACATGGCGCTCGTCAGCTTAGCGGGTGCGCTCCAACGCGTGTTAGCGTGAGCGGGTGGATCTATATTGGTTCACGAATGGCGCCGAAATCGAAGTGACGCGTTATTATGCGGAGTCCGATTGGAAACGCAAATTCGTGGACGAACTCAAATCCCGCCGGGTAAATATCGTTCTCGATGTCGGCGCCAACTCGGGTCAATACGCTACCGGCCTGCGCCGCGCGGATTTCAAGGGTCGCATCGTTTCGTTCGAACCCCTGGCGGGGCCGTTCTCTCTTTTGGCAGGCAACGCTTCGGGGGACCCGCAGTGGGATTGCCTGCGGTGCGCGCTGGGTGATGATGAGGCAGAGGTCTCGATGAACGTGGCGGGCAACGCCGGCGCGAGCAGCTCCGTCCTGCCGATGCTGAAGAGCCATCGGGACGTCCTGCCCAGCGCGAATTATGTCGGCACCGAGGATGTTCCGATGTCCCGGCTAGATTCGCTGGCGTCGACGATCCTGGGTCCCGACGACGTGCCCTTCGTCAAGATCGACGTGCAAGGCTTCGAGAAGCAGGTGATCGCGGGCGGCGGGACGACCATCGGCGATCGTTGCATCGGCATGCAACTTGAACTGTCCTTCGTCCCCTTGTACGAAGGCGGCATGCTCGCAGAAGAGGCGCTTGAACTCGCCCGTTCATTGGGCTTCGTGCTGACGGGATTCGCGCCCTTCTTCGTCGATGTGCGGACCGGCCGACTCCTGCAGGCCGACGGCGTCTTCTTTCGCGCCGCGACCCAAAAGCGGTAGCGTCCAACGTTTCCCATCCGGACACCTCTGCGTTACCGGATGGACTTCGAGCCGCCAAGTCCCCAACGATCGGCCGCAAATCAGCGCCATCACCCCTGCGTTCGGTGGATTAGGATTGCACTCGGTCGGATGGCCCGGCACACGAAAGGGATGGTCGGTGGTTGCACCACATCGTCCGGCGGCCGGGTCGGCGGGTGCGCGTGACGCTGCCTCGGACGGGATCGTCTCTCGCGCAACGTGGTTGCCCCGTAGGCACGCGGCGCCACACAGGGAGAGGCGGCCGGTATGACCCAGACGCTGAACGTCGAATACAACGAGCTGATGCAGCGGGCCGACGAACTCGAGAAACCGCTCCCGGCCATCCCGTCCACAAATCCGCGCGGGCCGTGCGCGCTTTCTTTCGTCAATGACGCCGCCACCCAGATCGCGCTGTCCGCCGACTCGATGCGGCTCTACATCAAGGCGTGCGAACGCGAATGGAGGGCGCTGGCGAAATCCCTCAGGAACGCCGCCAAAGCCTACGAAGAGGTCGACGAGGAAGCCGGCGACGCCATCAGCGACGTGGACGGCGGTTCGTCAGCGTCCGCGGTGAGGCCGCTGGCCGGGAACGGAAGTGACCAGATGATGGTCAACTGCGACCCGGACGAGGATTGGGTTCCGCCACCGCCGCCTCCCCCGCCGCCGCCGTTCCAATACCCCTACTACGAGGTCAGGCAGGCGGCGACCGACATCGAATCCGGCGACCAGGGCGCGGCGTTCACCGCGTTCGCGGACGAATGGAACGCGTTCCAGCGCGAGTTCCAGCGGGAGTGGGTGCGGTTCCGGCCATTTCAGTCCTGGGAGGGCGAGGCCCGGCTGGCCGTCGAGCAAAACTTCGAAGCACACCGGCAATGGATAAACACGATGGTCTCGTTGTGTACCACCCTGAGCGGCCAGGCGCTTCGGGTCGTCCAGGCCCACAAGAAGGCGCGTGTCTACGGGCAGCACGTGTCGTATAACCCGGACGGGACGTATGCGGTCGCGGCGGAGCACCCCACGAGCTACGAAGTGTCCCAATGTGATTACTGGTACAAGTACTACACGCAGAACAACAGCTACTACCTATATATGGCGATCAGCTGGTACGAGAGCCTGCAGGCCAAGTCGGAGACGTCGCTGAGCCAATACGTCGCGAATGCATCTCTGCCCCTGGCGCCGGTGTATCCAAAAAGTCCCCCGAACAGCATGCGCATCGACCCGCCTCCCGAGCCCAAACCGGATCCAGACCCCAGCCCGGGTCCCGATCTCCCCGACGACGGAATCCCTAACCCCGACAACCCAATCGATAACCTGCCGACTGACGACTCGCTTCCGGACCCGACCGGCATGCCCATGCCCACCACGCCGTCGGCCGGGATGCCGGCGACGCCGCCGGTCCCCACGGGTGACCCCAAGCTGACCGAGGCCCTGAAGGACCTGAAAAAGGGCGCTGGCCTACCGGGGGGCGCGGGCGTCAAGCCGGCGTCGGTGGGGGGCGGGGCCGGTGTGCCGTCGATGCCATTGCAGCCGTCGGCAGAGGGGGAAGCCGGGTCACGGCCAGCCGGCGCGGCGGCCGGGGCCGCGGGTCTGGGCCGGGGCGTCCCGGGTCTGGGCGGCGCGATGGGCGGCGGCGGTCCCATGGGCGGCATGCCGATGGGCGGCCAGGGCGACAAGGGCGCCGGCAAGGGTAAGGCGCAAGGGGAACAGGAATCGCTGTACACCGAGGATCGGGAGTGGACCGAGGGCGTGATCGGCAACCGGCCACGCAAGGCGGCTCCGGACAACAAGGCTTGACCGAGGCGAAAATTGGTCAGCAGCAACGATTTCGATGAACTGAGGACGCCGTCAACAATGAAGTTCGGTGTCCGGCAGGGAGTAGGCGATGGGCCTGGCGCGTCCGACGGGTGAGTATGCCGAGCAAATGCTCGACCCCAGCGGATGGCCGGCGGTCGACGAGGACGCCTACTTCGAGCGGGCCCAGGAGTACACGCGGGTGCTGCGCCAGCTCACCGACGTGCTGGAGACCTGCCGGCACCAGCAGAGCGAGATCTTCGATGGCGGCATCTGGTCGGGCGGTGCCGCCGGTGCGGCCAACGGCGAGCTCGGCACCATCGTCGGCGAATTAGCAACGCTGCAAAGCAGTCTCGCCACCGTGATCACGTGGCACCGGTATGTCGCCGGGTCGATCATTCAAGCCAAGTCGGACATCACCGACAACGTGGAGGGCACCCAGAAGTACGTCGACGCGCTGGAGAGCGATTCCAGCCTCGACGCCGCCGAGCGAACCGCCGCGATCAACACCGTGCTCAGTGCGACGTACGGCGCAAACCTCAGCCTGGTCACCAACACCGCCGACCAGATTCTGGCGAGCAAGTCTTGGAAACCCCCCGACAATGCCTTGCAGGACCTGCTCGACCAGAAGACACCGCCCCCAATCTCGCTGCCCGACAAGCCATCTCCCGTCTCACCTCCCGTTGAGGAAGACCGGCCGCGGCCCAGTCCCGCGCAGCCGGCGCCGGTGAATCCGGCGATGCCGCCGCCGGTTTCGCCCGGAAGGCCGCCGCAGCCGACACCCGGCGGGCCCGTGACGGGGGTCCCCCCGGGAGCGACGCCGGGAACGCCGTCGTCGCCGGGGCAGCAACCGGCAGGGCCAGCCCCGACACCCGGCGCGCCCGGTCCCACGGTGCCGCGCGGTCCCACGGCGCCGGGCGGCGGCGCCCCCGGAGGCGCCCCGGCGGCCCCGCTCGCGCCGGCCGCCCCGGCGGCGCCGCTGATCCCGGCGGCGTCAGCGCCGGGAGCGGGTGGGGGCGGCAAGGGGATGGCACCGGCCTCGGTCGCCGGGCCATCGTCGGGCGCTCGCTCGGAGGACTCATCAACCTCGGTGGCGCCCGCCGGGGCGGCCGGCATGCCGGCCCCACCAATGGCACCCGGCGCATCGGGCGGAGGCGGCGGTTCGCGCGGAGGTTCGGGCGCGGCGTCGAACGCCCCGGTGGGACAGAAACAGTCGGGCAAGACGCCCGGCACACGACCGGCGGCGGCCACCCAGTCGGCGCGACGCGGGCCCGCTGCCCACTCGGAATCGCACGACCAGTCGCCGCCGGCGGACGCCCCGGCGATGGCACCGATTCCCGTTTCCGCGGCGCGCCTCGAACGCGACGCCATCGCCGACGCTGCCACCGCGGACGCGGCGCGCCGGGCCGGATCGGACCGGCTGCAACTGGCGCGGCGCATCGCGGCGGCGTTGAACGTCCCCCGCAGCGGCGGTGCGGGGGACCTCGGATTCTTCTGGGTGACCGCGGTGACCACCGACGGAGAGATCGTGGTGGCCAATAGCTATGGGCTCGCTTACATTCCGGAGGGAGTGCAGCTACCGGAGCAGGTACACATGGCCACCGCCGACGAGGCGATCCCGGCCTCCGAGCGGGCCCGTTGGGCCACGTACCCGGTAATGGCCGTGCAGGGCTGGGCGGAGCATCGCGACACCAAGCTGCGGGCGGTGATCGCCACCGAACAGCAGTTGGCCAATTCCGATCCGGGCGCGGCCAAGGTCTTGCTCGAACCCGACGACATCCCCGAAAGCGGCGACATGGTCGGCCGATCCCGGCTCGAGGTGGTGGACCCCGAGGCCGCGGACCGCCTGGCCGCTACGCCCGATCCGCGGTTGGTCAACCTATTGCCGCCGGCGCCGGCGGGCGCGACTTCCGCGGCCGAGGACCGACCCACCTCGGAAGTGCTCGATCCTGAAGCGGCGGCCCGGCTGACAGCGTCCATTACCGCAGGGAACGTGGATCCGAACTTTTCTGCCCAGTTAAGCGACCAGTCGGCCCGCACCGAGCCACCCGCCGACCGGCGCCCGATGTTGTGGTTCGGCGTGGTGAAACCGATGGCGAGCAAAGCTGCCGGCCGCGAGGCTGCCCACTTGCGCGCATTTCACGCCTACGCCGCGCACGCCCAAGAGGTCCTCCTCAACGAGGCGCACACCTCGGTCGACCTGGTTGCCCAGCGCGACGCCGTGGCCGACTGGCTGTACTGGAAACACCTCACCGGGCTACTCGACGCGGCGCTCGCCGGCGCGCCGTGAACTGTTGCGGTTACTCCTGTTTCGCTTGAACTAACCCTATTGCCGTGCTGAGCGAGCCAACAATGTCGGCCATCGACTCGGCGAGCCGCTGTTGCTCGGCTTCGCCGGCTGCGGTCGCGGCGGCCAGCGCGTTGCGTATCGCCTCGTTGACGCGCTGCGCCACCGTTTCAGTGCCCAGCCGCAGCAGGCCGTCTTCGATATACAGCCCGGTGAGCCAGCGGCGACCATTGAGAGTCGCCGCGACGGTCTTGGCTTCGTCTGTGCCCCTGAAGGATTCGGTGTCCAGCCGCCGGGTCAGCTCGTCCATGAGCGACTCCATCCGGCCCGTCTGCCGCAGCGCCTCATCCAGCTGGGCGTGCCCTGCCCTGTTCATATGTCGTCCTTACTGTCGGGGGTTTCTGCCAGGCGACGAGGCCTCATCGCTGGTGTATCGGGTGGCGAACACTTCTGCCTGTGCCCGGGTGGCCTGTTCCGGCGACGACAAGCGCAGGAAGCCATTTTCCAGGCGATCAGCGAGGGTCTCGCCGACGTCTCCCACGAGTGCTTTTAGCTTGTCGTCCGTCTCTACCGCGTTGAGCTCTTTCAGGGCTTCGGCGGTCCCTTCGAGCACGGCGGTGAGCAACTTCGACGATGCCTGCTGGCGGGCCAGGTCGGCGATGACGAGTATCTCGTCTGCAAGCTCCGATTCGGTCATGCGGGCCGCATCTGATGACAGCTCGACGTCGCGGATCGTCCCGTCCATGGACGCGGTCACCGACACGGTCTCGGGGGGGTTGGTCACCGTGGTCAGCTTGAGCGGGGCCTCGTCGCCCATGGCGTTGGTTTCCGCGGCATCGCCGGTGTCGTCGGGCAGGATGTCGGCGGCGCGCGGATCGGTTGCGGTGTCGGCCAACTCGGCCGATTCGTCGACGAGCACCATGTCCATCGCCGACTGCCCGGCGTTGTCGTCGCCGGACTCATCGCCGAAATCCAGGGCCGCACCGCTGTATTGGCCGGACTCGTCGCCGAAATTCAAGGGCGCGCCGCCGTCGTGGCCGGGTTCGTCGCCGAAATCCAGTGCATCGAAGTTGCTGCCGGCGTTGCCGGACCAGGGCTGTGTGGTGTCCACTTTGGGCATCCTTCTTTCTTAGCTTCTACAGGCAGTGGCCGGTGATTAAGAGCGTCGCGTCGATTACCGACGTGATCATCTGGGAAGCATCTGCTTGTCGAGGTTCTCAGCGATCACTGCGTCGGCTTTGCGGTACTCCTCGGCCGCTTTATTCAAGTTAGCGGCGAGAGCTATGGAGACCTGCCGCGTTAGCTCGGCCGCGTTATTGCGTGCATTTTCCATCTCGGTGTAGGCCACGTACGTGGCAGCACAGACCAGACCGTGTTCGTATAAGAACATCCCTCTGTCTTCGTTGGCTTTTGTTCTCGCAGTTGCCATTTCGCCGGCAGCGTCCTCCTGCGCGGTCGCCAACTCTTCTACGTGCGATGGGACTACATGGAACTCTGTCATGGTTTTTCCTCGACGCTCACTTTCTTACTTGGTCCTACTTGTCACGGGTTTGAATGCGCGAACGGCGTCACAAGACGCGCTCAACGGGGATCGGCTGCGGCTGTTCGGTGCCGCCCGCGGCGACATCGATGGGTGCACGCTCGGCCCCCTCGGCGCCCGCGGCCGCCCCATCCTCCGCGGTGGGGGCTTCCTCCGTCGCTGCCACCTCCTCGGCGGGTGCCGTCGCGGCCGTGCCCTGCGCGGGCGCTGCCGACTGTGCCATTGAGGTGATCTGATCAACGACGCCGACCGTGTCGCTGACAAGGCCTACGGTCACCGAGGCGTTCTCCGAGAACTGCGCGGCTTGCGCGGACGCTTGGGCGGCTTGTGCGGACGCTTGCGAGGCCCGGCTCGCCACCTGGCTCATGGTGGGCACCGGGTAGCCCGGGGTGGGTTCGGTTTCCGGCGCCTCGTCTTCCGGAACTGCCGCTGGTGAAGCGTCTGCTGAACGTCCCCCATCGCCGGTGCCGGTGGTGCTCGCAAGCAGGGGGGCGACTTGTTCGTCCGGACTGCCGGATGCCGTCGCCGTGCTGGGCGCAGTGCCTAACGGCGCACCGCCGGTGGGCCCGACGAACTCGCTAGTGAAGCTCGTTGGCGCAGCGGGTACCTCGATCTTGATCGGATTCTTGCGGAGCTGCTCCAACAGGGCGGCCGCATCATCAGCGATTTGCTCGTAATGTACCGTCTTTTTTGTAAGGCCCGGCCCAAATTCAATAGTCGAAAGGATCGCCATGTGCGAAAATTTGCCCGTGGCGGCAAGCGCGCCGGCATAAGCAGCGTAGGTTTGAATGGTTTTCGCGGCCACCGGGTTATACAGCTCAAGGACTGCAGTAGTAATGACAAGAGCCAGGAGGATTGCAATTTCATAGTTGTAATGCAGGTGCGTCGCCTCAAGCTCATCCAACTCATTCGCGATTACCGCTGCCGCCTGCTTGTCAAGATTCTCCAAGTCCGACACCCGAGCCATTTGCTCGGCATTCCGCGCGTCGTATTCGTCCGCGGCAGTGCTGCCTGACCAATCCCTGGTATCCACGACGGCGTTGGTGAGGAATATATTGGCTGTGCGCCATGATTCCGCAGCGTCTTTGTATTTCTTTCCGTCATTTGATTTTCCCGTTAGAAACGCCAGGAGCGTAATGTAAGCGATGGCCCACCAGAGCGGATCTTGATTCGTTTTGTTCAGGGGCTTGCCACTCTGGCGCTCATAGCCCGACTTCGACTTGACGCAATAGCCGATCCATCCAGCTGTCATTATGCTGCTGTATGCAACTTTGTTAGGATCACCGGTGGCGCCGCCGACGGCAATGTCGACAATTGCAAACGGGCCCTTGAGAAGATCTGTTTGAAAAGGCATCGTTGTGTATTCCTTCGCTAGTGCTATTAGCAGTTGAGAATTGCCGCAGGTGCGGTTTTTGGCAATTAGGAACGGGCTGATTACGGTAGAGCGTAACACCGCCCGACTCGGTCGGATATGCAATTTTTCTGTAGGGGGATAGGTTCACTGATTGATACGTGCACGCCACTGTGCAGATGCGGCAAGGTCACCTTTTGTTTGCATTTATTGCTGCCTCGGTCCGCCCGGCCGAATTACGTGCGACGGGACATTGCGCGTCGGGACACGAAGACCTCCGAGTGATTAGTGCATTCGTCAACGGCTCGCACTTCACTCGGGGGCCTTCGCCGGGTTGTCACGCCGCGTCGTGCTCGCCTTCGGGAAGGTCGTTGCGTCGACGATTCCCAATGACGGGGGCGGTCCAGGGCCGGTCCTCTTTGTAGAGGGCTTCGTCCTCCGTCGGGATGCGCTTTCCTTGCTTGCCGTTCTGGTTTTGACCCTGGCCGCCCATCGGCATGCCGCCCATGCCGCCACCCATGGCGGCACGCCCGCCCGGGGCCGCACCGACCAGGCCCGCGGAGGGCGCCGCACCGGTGGGTCGCGGCGCCGCTTCGGCTTCCACCGCGGGCTGCAGCGGCATCGACGGCATGCCGCCGCCCGCACCGCCCAACGAGGCCGGTTTGACTCCCGCCCCCTTCGACGGTGACGGGGCTGTCCACGGGTAGACGGGAGGGTCGGTCGGGGTCTGGTCGTTGGGTGTGTCCGCCGCGCCGGCCGACGAACCACCGGACCCACCGGTTGGGGCGTCGTAGGGCGACCCGTCCGAGGGGGTGTCGTCCGGGTTGTCGTCGGGTGGCTGCTCACCACCGGAGCCAGGTTCAGGTGCCGCTTTGACATAGGGAGGCCGTTGCGGATTGATCGGCGCCAAAGGCAAAGCCGCCCTACGCTCGTATTCGGCCATCACCCAATCCGACTTTGCCTGCATGTCCGCCCAGGCGTACCTCATATTGGTCTGTTGCTGTGGGGTGTAGGTGTCGTACTCCTTCTCGTACGCCACCAGAAGGTTGTAGTTGACCGGTCCCCATATGTATCCGTGCCCCGTCTTTTCATCCATCCAAATGTGTTCGCCCTGATATCCGTTCGGGTAGAGGCGGGCGGGGGCATAACACCAGCGCTGCGCCGACGCAACGGTTCGGGCCTGGGTAGCCATGTTGGCGCACAAATTGGCCATTTGGACCAACCACTGCCGCTGGGCATCCATGGCGTCCTCAAGGGCGGAAGCCGCATCGCCGTCGTAGTTTTCAAACGGCCGGAACCGGTCGGCGTTGCTCAGCAGCTTTTGCGAGTACGTAGTCCACGCCTCCGCAAAGTTGTCGAATGATACGCCCCTGTCACCGTTTTCGACGTCCCACGCTCGCTGTTTGAGGTCCTGGTACTGGTCGAAGGGACTCTCCGCCACCTGCGTCTCGGTCAGCACTACCTGGTCCAGGTCCTCATCCAAGGCCCGGGTCGACACCGACATCGACGTGCCGCTGTTGATCGCCGTCGCGGCGTTCTCGTCGACCTCCTCATAGGCTTTGGCCGCTTTCCTCATGTTCTCCGCCAGTTTCGGCCACTCCCGCTCGATGCCCGTGCGCAAGTACTGCCGAATGTTGCTGGCGGAGTAGCCAAGTTGGTTGTTCGCCGTGAGGACCATCGCAACCAGGCACGGCGGCTGGGGGTTGTCCATCGGCATGCCGGGTATCGGCGCCTCGATCTCGTCGGCACGCTTCATCAGTTCGTCGTAGTCGACGTTGAGGGTCTGCGGCCCGCTCATGGTCTGTGTCATGGCAGATCATCTCCTTGACTTGTGAACTGTAGTCATCTGTCTACAGCGCCTCGATGATAGTGTAGACACATGACTACAGCCGATGCAAGCCCCGACGGGAGAGAAGAATCCGCGCCCACCGGACGCGACGAGGTGGTCGCCGCGATCCTCGACAGCGCCGCGGAGCTGTTCGAGCAACGCGGCCCGGCGGCAACCTCGATTCGGGACATCGCGGCACGGGCGCACGTCAACCACGGCCTCGTCTTTCGACACTTCGGCAACAAGGAACAGGTAGTGGCAGCCGTGCTCAACCATCAGGCCGCCAAACTCAGTGAGCTGATCGACGCCGGCGCGGAATTGCCCGAGATCGCCATCGCCGGTACCCGCCAACTGCGGGTGCTCAGCCGTGCGCTACTCGACGGCTATCCGGTGGCCGAACTGCAGACGAGCTTCCCGGCCGCCGTCCGCCTGCTCGACGAAGTGCGGCCCCTACACGACAGTGAAGACGCCGCCCGGCTGGCAACCGGTCACGCCGTCGCGCTGCTGTTGGGCTGGCAGCTGTTCGAACCGTTCATACGATCCGCGATCGGCCTACACGACCTGCCTGAAGACGCCTTGCGGCAGACCATCTTCACCGAAATGGGGAGGCTTACCCTCCCGCATGATTGAGCCCTCAGAGGCGGATCTCTGAGGGTGCCGTCTCCGGGCGGATAGTCGGCTGGACGGGAACGGTCCCCGATGCCTGGTCGCCCGATGTGGCACCGTCGGAGAGCGATCCGGTTTGCGGGTCCTCTTCGGCGTCGGGCGTTTTCGTTTCGTCGACCAGCTGCGCGTCTTCGGACGGCGGGGCGGCGCCCGCGCTGCCCGCACTGCCGGCGGCGCCCTGGACGGTCGACATGACGGTCTGCATCTGCTGCGTGACGGGCGCCATCGCCCCCGCCATCGCGGCGAGCTGACCGACCTGGGTGGGCAGCTGATCGACTGCCGGCGTGGTGGGCTGGGGCGCGGGGTCGGGCGTGCCCGGCGTCTCACCGTCCGCCGGCTTGTCCGCGGTGGCGCCCACCGCTCCGTCCGCCGATGCGCCGCGCGCCGGATGCTCTCCGGCGGCAAGGAATCGGACGCCGCCGACGTGGTCGCCCAGCGTCCGATCGGTCTCCGCGTACATGTTGGCCGCGGTGACGATGTTGGATCCCGTCGCCGTAAGAGCGGCTTTGGCATCGCTCAGGGTGTCAAGCACCGGTGATTCGATAATCGGCAAGGTTTGATTGATGGCCGCCGACACCGCATCGGTTCCGCTCGCGAGGATTGGCGCCGGAGCTGCCGGAAAAACCAAGCCGCGCAACGTGTTCCCGGCGGCCTTCAGGCGAGGAGGATCAACCTCCAGGGGTTCAGTCATTCGCCGGATCCTCTTCGTCGTGCGGCATCAGAATTGGATGTTGCGGACGATGTCATAGACGCCGGTGATCCACAGCAGCATGGGAAGGATCGCAGCGACCATAACGCCGTCGAACAATTCCAGAATCCGCTTCATCACCGGCGACACGCGCCGCACTCCGACGGTGGCCGCCACCACCGCCAGCGCGATCAGGCTTGCCGCGAGGTAGATGGTCAGGAACAGCCACGCGCTGGGCGGATACCAGATGCACAGCCTGGCTGTCACGCCGAGCGGAATGACGACCGTGGCCGCCAGCATCGCCCATGCGCACCACCGTTCCGCGTAGAGGCGCGACCTGAACCCACACGCAATCGTGACCAAACCGGCCACCACCAAGCTGTGCACAAAGAAGTGCCCGCGCACCACCACCGCGATGGCACCGGCCGCCAGAACCAGGGTGCCGGCCGCCACGAACCCAATCAGCAGTTGCTTGGCCAGATTGCTGCGCTCCGTGAGCCGTACGGCGGACTGGGGTACCGATGCGATGATGGCCTGCCAGGTAGGCGTCTCCTCGCTGTCGGCCGCTTCGTGGCCCGCGACCGGATCAAGCAACTCCTCGTGTTCGACGGTCTCGCCGGGAGCCGGGATCGGCGGCAGGGCGATCCGCGCGACGGCGACGGTCAGTTTGGCCGCATTCGTGACGGTGAACAGCCCAAACACGATGGCCCCGGCCGGAACCCAGCGCTGCCATCCGTATCCGAACGCGACGGCGGCGGCGGTGACCGCGATCGCCGCGACGGCCGTGAACGCGGCAAGCTCGAAGCGCCGACGGGGTCCGCCGCGCGTCAGCAATGTCAAGAACAGAACCGCCGCGGCGGCCCCGGCGAGTTGCGGCGCTCCCAGCCAGCCGGCCCCGCGCGGCCGCGGGATCGCCAGCGCCACGGCGACGGTGATCAGGGGCAGCGCCGCCGCCAGGAGACTCTCCGAGAAGGTTGCACTCCGGTAAAACCTGTTTGCAGCCCAGCTGCCCACCAGCACGACGAGCCCGCCGATGCCCAGGGCCAGCGGCCACCACAGGCGGTGCCCGGTGTTCCACCAGGCCAGCATCGCAATCGCGCTGACGACCAGGGTTACCAGCGGGATCCCCACTCCGACAAAGCGATTCAGCGCCGTGCGGTCGAACTGTGGTGATTCGTCGAGCACCGCGATGGCGTCGATGACGTCCTCGACGAGCGGCCGGTACCGCTCGGTGCGACTCACCGGCACCAGGGTCAGCAGCGAGCCGTCGACGACGACGGCCTCGTCGAGCGATTGGGCGGGTTTCAGCGGCGGGGCACCCGGGCGGGCGAACGTCCAGGTGCCCTGGGCGGCAAAGTCGAAGCCGGCCAAGACATCCGCCGGGGTGTCTTCCAGGAGGTCGGCCAGCACCGCGACGGTGTCGTCGATATAGGTCTCAATCGGCGCGGTGGAGGGCAGCACCACATCGGTCAGGCGCCTGCCGGTGAGGATCGTCACCCGCGTGGTCGCGGGCTTGGCCGGGGTCGCCGCAGCGGCCGCCGGGGCGGCTGCACTAGCGGTGGGTGCGCTCAACGGACACCTCTGTCGAAATCGTCGGACAGTGCTGCGGCAAGCTCGGTAAGCCTACGCCCGTAGGCGTCCTCGAGCAGGTCGAGCCGGATCTCGGTCCCGGTCGCGACGTGCTTGTCCCACGGCAACACGATCACCCGGCCGGGTCGGATCGACTGCTCGAATCGGCGAACCCAGTCGTTGAGGGCGACATTGGGCTCGCCGGGGACAACGTGGTTGATCACCACACACGCGCGGTTCAGCAGGGGCCGGTATTCGCTGTGCTGCAACCAGTCGATCGCAACGGCGGCCTGCCGGACGCCGTCGATGGATGCGCTCGACACGATGACCAACCCGGACGCCGTCGAGAGCACGCCACGGGTGGCCGGGTCGAACAGGTCGGACCCGCAGTCGGCCAAGACCAGGTTGTAATACCTCGGCACGACGGCAATTGCGCGCCGCCACTCTTCTTCGCCGATCGTGCGCCGCGCGGCGCCGTACTTGGCGGCGGGGAGAACTTCGAGACTGACTGCGTTCATGCTGGTGTGCGCTCGGACATCGTTGTAATGCGATAGCGCATCGTTGGCCAACAGGTCCGCGATCGTCGCGGCCGACTGGCGACCCACCCGATCGGCGAGGTTCCCCGAGGCCTGGTCCGCGTCGACCGCGAGGATCCGGTCGCCCCGTATCTCGGCGAAAACGGAGCCCAATGCGGCCGTCACCGTCGTCTTGCCGGCGCCCCCCTTGAGACCCACCACCCCGATGGCGTAGGAGCCGCGAATCGTGCGGCGAATCCTGTTGCGCAGCTCGAGCTCATACTTCTCGTCGCGCGAGAGTCCCAGGTTGATGCGCGTCAAGGCATAGACCGCGCGCCGCCAACCTCGTTGCGGCAGCAATTTTGCAGCCGGCTTCTCGGGCACCGTTGCGACGCCAAGGTCGGAAATCGGTTTGACGGCGGCCGGCGGGTCGCGACGCCGGCGAGCGTCGCGGTCCGTAGGGGGCGCGGTGACACGTTGCGGCACTTCGGCTTTGGGATCCGAAACCGGCGGGTCGGTGCGCGGACGCGGCGGGACGGAGCGGCCGGTCGGCGGCTTTCCGGGTCCGCGTTGGGAGTTGGCGCGATGGCTGTTGGCACGGTGGCCGGGTTGGGGGTTCGCTGTGCGGACGTCGGAGGGGTCGCTGGCATCGCGGTGACCCCGGCGCGCATGCCGGCCCTGAGGTTGGGCCGGGGCTTGAGGCTGTGGCGCGGGTGGGGCCGGCGGGGGTTCCGTGGTGCGGTCGACCGGCATCGCGGGCGGTGGCTTGGGTCGTGCCGGCGGCTGCTCTGGCCAATCGACCGGCATCGGCGGCGGAACCTGGCCGTTGGTGGGCGCCGGGCGGTCGATCGGCATCGGTCGCGGCGGCGGTTCCGTGCGGGCCGGCGTGGCCGCTTCTGTCCGGTCGACTGGCATCGGGGGCGGGATGTGCCCGTTCGGCGCGAGAGGTTTCGGCGGCGCCGGCGCGGGCATCGGCAACGGTGAGGGCGCATTGACGTCAAAGCCGGTTTGCGCCGCGGCCTCCTCCGGAATCTCCATCCCTTCGGCGGGCTGAAAGAGCCGGTCGTAGTCGGCCGCCATGAGAACCCCTTACAAAGTCATCCACGCGACGAAGCACGAGAAAAGGCGAGACCTCCCGCGGAGCCGAATTCGCCAAATCTCGTGCTTTGCCGCACTCTTCCGTCCTAACTGAACATGCCGGTGACGCCAGATTCGGTGCTGGCCATCGCCTGGCTGGCTTCAGTGATCCTCGCCGCCAAGTTCTTCAGCGACTCGTTGAGCTCAGCGGAGGCCTCGTCCCACCGCTGTTGTACGGCCTGGTAGGCCTCCGAGCCGCTACCGCCCCACGCCGCGGCCAGCTTGGCGAGGGAACTCTTTCCCTCGTCGAGAAGTCCCTGGGTGGTTTGCACAGCGCCCTGGATTTGGCCCGCGCCGCCTTCGATTCCGGCGAAATTCCATGATTGTTCCGACATATTGCTGCTCCGTGTTCTTTCGAGGTTGAGGGTTTGGGTTGGGGTCAGAAATTCATCTGTGACGACAGCGTGCTGGCTTGCTCGTCGTCGGCCTTCGAGTACTCGATGCCGGCGCTGTGGATGTTGTTCGAGATCTCGCTGAGCGTCTTGATCTGCGCTTGGCCGGCTTCGTGGAAGCGCTGCAGCGCTTGCTGAGCGGCGGTGCCGGCCTGGCCACGCCAGTGGCTGGCTAGTTCGCCACCCGTGGACTCCACCGTCCCGATGACCTGCTGGAGTTCTCCGGAGATCCGGTCAAAGTTGCTAGCCTCCGCGCTGAGGGTAGCGGCATCGGTCCTCATCTCTGCCATGCTGGACTACTTTCTCTATTGCTGTCCTCGCCAAGGGGATGGCAAGTCTTCCGGCCCGGGGTGGCCGGGAAGTCTGTCGGCGGGGACGCTCACCAGTCGTCCCCGTCGTCGAAATCCTCGTGGTCGACGTCGTCTTGCGGCTCGGCGAGTAACGCGGGCGCCGCCATGCCCGATCGGGTGCTCGCACCGCCGGACTGTGCGCCGGCGCCCATCATGCCCATCGGCGCGGCGCCGCCCATCGCTGACGAACCCGCGCCGGCTCCCGCGCCGGCCGGCCCGACCGCCTGCGAAGGCTTGTCGATCAGTTGGCTCATCAGCGACGTGCGGGGGTCCGATCCGCCTGCGCCGGGCAGCGACTCGGCGTGCATCAGTCCGAGGCCCACGCTGGGACCAGATCCCCCGGCGAGTGGATGATTGGACAGCGGGCTGGCGCCGAGCAGTCCGAGTTGGCCCAAATCGTGGGCGCCGGGCGCGGCGGGGGAGCCACCCATGGCGTTGCCGCTCGGTCCGCCGCCCAGGCCGCCGGTCTGGCCGGCCAGCGAGGTCAGCTGCTGGAATGGCTGCATCAGCTGCTGCATCGGGCCGCTCAGCTGTCCTGACTGCGCCAACTGACTCAACAGCTGCATGGCCTGCTCTTCGAGTGGCACCCCCAAATGCGGTGCGGCCGTGGGGATGTCGTCCGCCATCTCGGCGAGCCGACGCAAAACCCCGGGCGCCGCATGGGCGGCCATCTCCGAGACCTGACCCAAAGCCCCCGTCACGGCCTCGCCCGCACCCGGCTGCAGGATCGGCTTCATCGGCTCGACCGGCGGGAAAACGGTGTTGGCCGTTGTCTCAGCCTGGTAGACGTCCATCGCGCCGGCGGCCTGATTCCACATCCGGACGAAGTAATCCACTTCGTTGAAGCCGATCGGTACGAGGTTGATCCCGAGGAAGTTGGTCGCCGTCAGTACCGCGTGGGTGATGTGGTTCGTCGCGATCTCGGGCAGTGAGGGCGTCACGCCCAAGGCCTTCATGTAGGCCGCGGCTTGCGCCGAAGCCCGTAGCCCGCGCTGCTGCGCCTGCAGGGCGGCCTCGTGCAGCCAGGCAACCGTGGGCGTCGCCGCGGCAATCGCGCGATCGCTGCTGGCGCCGGTCCATAATCCCTTGAGGGACAATAGGATTGCCGCCAATTCGACGGCCTGAGCCTCCAGGGCGCTACCCAGCGCCTCCCACCCGGCGGCGGCCTGCAGCATCGGCGCCGGTCCCGCTCCGGCCATGAGCCGCGCGGTGTTCAGCTCCGGTGGCATCGCGTGCCACAACATGACTATCGGTCCCCTTGGTTTGTGACGTGGGTTTCTTCGTTATTTATTGCGCCAGATTGTTACGTCGAAGTGCTCTCATTTTTGCGCCCAGGCAACAGCCGAATCATGCGAAAGGGTTGAATTCGCATAGCTCTCCTCTAAATGTGCGTGAACGCGAACCAAATTGCACGTGAACCCAAACCATTACGGCTACGGCGGGAAGGTAACCAGACGTTCACCGCGGTCCTCGACTCAGTAATGACGTTCGGGCCCAGCTTGTTTCGTGGGGCGATGGGATGATCCTAACCGCCCTCCGGGAGCCCTGGCTGCACTTCTTCTGGCGGATCGATGTAAGCGGCTTGGATAACCTCTTTGCCCTCCGGCGCGACAAGAAATGCCTGCCCCGGGGGACGGCGCTTGACCTGGATCTCCCGTGACGGAAATTCTTGCTTGTCGCCCGAAAGGAACATGGTCGGAGATCCCGCCCCGAATGCGGCGCCCACAAATTTATCCATGGTCGCCTTGTATGCGTAGCTCATTTGGCAGGTCACAATGATGTGCAGCCCGATATCCGGCGCCGCCGGCAATAAGGGCGCCAGCGGCCCCATTGGCGGCATCCCCCCGGCGGCCGCCACGATCATGTGCCAATCGTCGACGAGAAGCACGACATCGAATCCGCTCCACCACGACCGGGACCGCAGCTGCGAGGTGGTCAAGTCGGCCGGCGGCAACCTCTTCTGCAGGTTGATCGCGAGAGCTTTGATGGATTCGTCCAGGCTTGCGCTGTTGCGGTTGATCGCCCCCGCGTCGAGCAGATGGCTGTCCGGCACCGCATCCAGTAGTCCCGAGCGGTAGTCGGCCAGCATGAAGCGCACCTGCCGAGGACTGTTGCGGGCGCAGATCGCCCGTGCCACCGCGTGGGCGATGCGGGTCTTGCCCGACTTGGGCGCTCCGAAGATCAATAGGTGCGGTGTCGTATACATGTGGGTGTAGGCCACGGACAGGTCCGTTTCGCGCACCCCGATGGGAATCGTCCAGCGGGTGCGGTAATCGGAATCCGGGCCGGGTGGGTTCGGATCGAGTTCGTGAAGGTGGATGAGCTCCGGCAGGACCCGCACCCGGGGCGCCTGGTCGGTGTGCAGCGCCGCGACCTGGTTCACCGCAGCCGTGATCGCCTCCACCAGGTTGTCGGCGCTGTGGACGCCGTCGTACCGGGGCACGCCGATCATCAGGTGATGCTTCTCAACCGACATCGCCCGCCCCGGACGATTCGCCGGAATCTCGCGGGTGGCACGGTCGATCTGGGTGTCGTTGACGTCGCCGAGCCGGAACTCGATCTTGGTACCGAGGTAGTCGCGGACGCGCGATTTCAATTCCGTCCAACGCGGCGTGGTGATCACCGTGTGAATGCCGAACGACAGGCCCTGCGCGGCCAAATCCTGGACCTGAGACTCGAGATCGGGGAACTCGCTGACAAACGCCGGCCAGCCGTCGATCACCAGAAAGACGTCGCCGAACGGATCGGCCGCGACGGGTTGGTTGGGGTCCTCGCGCAGCTGCCGGTACATCGCGATGGAACCCACCCGATGCTCCTTGAACGTGGCTTCGCGTTGGCGCAGAACGGCTTGCACCTCCGCGACTACCCGCATGACCCGGTCGGGCTCCGAGCGGGTCGCCACCCCGCCGACGTGCGGCAGGTCATCGAGATAGATCAGCCCGCCGCCTCCGAGGTCGATGCAATAGAACTGGACTTGACGCGGTGTGTGAGTCGCGGCGGCCGACAGCATCATGGTCTGCAGCAACGTCGACTTCCCGGTCTGCGGCGCACCCCCGATGCCGATGTTGCCGCCCGCTCCGGAAACGTCGACTCCCCACACTCCCTGGAGATGCCGGCGCGGCTCGTCCATGATCCCGAGCGCGAAGCGCAACGGCTGTCGTTCATCGCGCTCGATGAGCTCGTTGAGTGGCGTCGGATCCTTCAGCGGCGGCAGCCACATCTTGTATGCCCGTGACTCCGTGGTGCTGAGTTGGTCCAGCACCACCTCGCTGAGCGCCCGTACCTTGGCGTCTGTCATGGGCGCCGTCCCCCGCAAGCGGGAGGTGCCCCCACCTCACCATCACTTCGTTCTGCATCGTCGCCGGCGCGGCTCATGACGTCATCGCTTCGTCAAAGACCGGAGCCGCGGTGAACCGGTGGATCCGGAGCGTCTTCGGGGCGGTGTGCGGGCCGGACCCGTTACCCTCGCCATCGGTCTCGGCGCGCTTCGGCGGAACGTAAGGTGCACCGGTGTAAAGGGTGCTGAACTTGACCGGATCCTCCATGCCGACTCTGAGGAACCCGACGCCGCTTTCTTTGTTGGTGATGTACTGCGCCTCAGGGGTTCCGATCACCGACTTCGACTCGTGGGAACTGGTGGTGCGCAAGGCGATGCGGTAGGTGAGATTCGGCTCCAGCTTGTCGATGCGCGCCCCGCCGGTCTGCAGCGACTGGGTGGCCAGCAGCAGGTGCACACGCAGGGACCGACCGACGCGGCAGATCCGGTCGAACAGCGCGATGAAGTCCGGATGACTTTGCAGCAGCTCGGCGAACTCGTCGACGACGACGAAAAGGGTTGGCAGCGGCTTCAGGTCGGCGCCACGCTCGCGGTACTTCTCGTATTCGGCCACTCCGGAGAGTGCTCCCGTCGCGCCCACCGCGATCCCGGCCTGCCGCAGGAGCGACTGGCGGCGGTCGAGTTCGCCGGTCAACACCTCGCCCATCCGGCTGACGAGTTCGGCCTCCTCGGCCATGTTGGTGATCACCGCGGCGGTGTGCGGGAGCTTCTCCATACCGAGAAACGTTGAGCCGCCCTTGAAGTCGGTCAGCAGGAGGTTCACCTGGTCGGGGTGGTGCATGGCCACCAGCGAGAGGATGAGGGTGCGCAGGAACTCGGACTTTCCCGAACCGGTGGTGCCGATGAGCATCCCGTGCGGCCCGCCGCCGAACTCGGCGCCCTCCTTGATGTCCAGGTACATGACGTTGCCGGTCTTGAGTTCATGCCCGAACGGAATCTTGAGGCGGTCACGGTCGGTGTCGGTGAACATTCGCCACCGGGCGGGTGTCACCTCCTCGACACTCTGGGCGCCCACCAGCTGGTGCCATTCGGTGGCCACCTTCTTCTGCTGCACCCGCGAGCTTTTGTCGAGGAGGGTACCGGTGATGGACCACCCGGCCAGCTTTCGCGCGATGCGGGTGGCCTGTTGCGCCGACATGCGATCGCTCGTGGCGGTCACCTGGCGGAACGACTGCCCGGGCAGCCGGTCGTCGGCGGTGCCGTCCTCGGCCACCCGGATGCGGTAGTTCGAGCCGCGGTGATTACCCAGCGTGATGACCGTGACGCCGGCCCTGCCGTCGGGCGGGAAGCCCGCCTTGCCCCCGGTCAGGTCGACCACCACTACGTAGGGTCCGCCGGGCGTCGAATCCGGTGAGTGTGGTCCGCGCGCCGCCAGATCGGACAGGCCGTCCGGGCGGGTGTAGATCATCCGGCTCGGGCCGGCGCCGTCGGTATCGGTCGGATGCTGAACGTGCGGCAGCCATTTCAACCACGACCACTCGGGATCCTCGGGGTTCTCGGTGAGCACCCGAAGCTGCAGCAGGTCGGGCGGATGGAAGACGGCGAGGTGGCAGATCATCGCGGTGAGCAACCCGGCCGCGCCCGCCTCGTCGCCGCCTACCGCGATCGTCGGAAAAGTGCGCAGCTGCAACAGTTTCGGGCAGTCGTGGATCAGGCCATGCGTGCGCAGGAACTTGACCACCCACATGTTGGCGACCGGCTCCAGGTACGGCTGGGGCGCAGCCGTGGGGCCCGCCAGCTCGCCGCCCACGGACGGCTTCATCAGCCGGTCTACCGCCGGCTGGTCACCGATTCCGATCCGGGTCGCGGCGTAGAAGTCCGCGTTGGCCGGGCGGGACCACTGCCGGGGAGTGCCGATGATCGATAGCAGATCGTCGGGATGCGGCGCGTGGTAACTGAAGAACGCGACCTGCGCGCTGGCCGAGGACGTCACCCGTGGCCGCAGCCCGGCGAGGTAGCGCAGGTACTCTTTGCGGTCGGCGTTGATCTCGGGCACCTTCTTGCCGCCGCCGCCTCCGCCGCCGGCCATCATGGAAATCGACATCATGATCATCATCAGCGGCATCATCAACATGTACGGCGAAAGTTGCCTGGTGCCAGTAAAAATCATGATCCCGATCATGCCGAGCATGCAGACGCCCATCACATAAGGAAGGGCCTTCTGGATGCCCGACGGCGGGATGTCGACGCCGAGGTCTTCGGGAGGGGTGACGCTGATTTCGCCCGGCGTCAATCGGGGCCCGCGAGCAACCGTCGGGGTGAACTTTCGCGTCGTCATCAGGGCGCTCCGGGTGCTGCGGGAAGTTTGCGAGGGCTCGGATCGGCGGGCAGCGTGTCGTGCTCCAGCAGGGCGGCGTCCTTTGACAGGACCGGACCGTCCACCAGCAGGCGAACGATCTCCCAGGGTGCGGTCTTGGGCGCCTTCAGGCCCAGCGCGGCGGCCGTCTGCGCGTCAGGCAAGCCGTAGCGCACCCCCTGCGGGTCCACGTAATAGAGGGATTCGCCGTACTTCGGATCGGGCGACTGCAGCTGCACGTACTTTCCGCCATCGGTGTAAACGGTTGTGGCTCCTTGGATCTGCTTGATACCCGTGCTCATCGCCGACGACGGTATGGGCAGGTGTCGACCGGTCAGCACCGCCGTCTTCGGTGTCTGCTCGCCGGGCTTGCGTTCCCACGACCAGCACAGCGTGGGGTCCTGCGGGCGGGCCACCAGCTTGATCGGTTCGTCGGGAAGGGGTGAGTTGTAGACCTTTTCGGGTATCCGGACGACCAGGCTCGGCACCAGCGCCGGCGGCGCTATCAGTCCGTGGGATTGGTTGGCGCGCAGCGCGACCGAGGTGTTGGAACTGATCGGCGCGACGCCGTCGGGCAGCACCACGAAGTATTGCGGTCCGGTGCGACCGGTGATCTGGAACACCGAACCGATGACGAGTTCGTCGGGCAGCCCGAGGGTGTTGGGGGCGCCGTCGCTGGGGATCGGGGGCAGCTGCCAGGATCCGGCGTCGGGCAGCGCGTTGAACATGGCCGGGGTGATGGGGCTCGGCTTGGCGTTGGCGGGTATCCCCACGGCGGTGGTGAGGGAGCGGTCGGTCAGATCGGTGGCGTGCCGCCCCTTCGGGGTGATGATCCAGTCCTTGCCCTGGAAGGACACCAGCAGCGCCTCGCTCGGCAGGAGCGGATCTATCGAGGAATCGATGGCCAGCGGCATCGCGACCACCGCGGTTTGAACGGTGGGGCTGACGGTGTCGGCCTTGCTGACCGTGTCGCACAGCGCCCACGCGGACGAGGAGTCCGACGAGACCGGCGTGGCATAGGGGGCGCCGGGGATGCCGACGGACTGGCCTTTCGGAAACCCGTTCAGCTCGGCGGATTTCACGGGCGTCGGCTCGACGGGGTTACCCAGCACCAGGCGCGCCGAGGTGAGGTTGTAGACGGGGTGCAACTGGCCCGCCACCATCAGGTACAGCTGGTTGGTCGTGCGGTCGACGAACAAATTGCCGCCGCCGAGCTTGCCCTGCGGCTTGAAATAGGCCATCGCGAGGGCGCCCACCACGATCAACACGGACACGACGACGCCGAGCGCGACCGAGCGGCTGTAGAACTGCAGCGGGTCGTCGAACATCCGGGTGTCGCGCCGCACGATGGCGTGCTCCAGGCGTCGGAGCAGAAAGCGCCAGCCGCTGACCTGTACCTTGGTGGTTAGCCGAAGACCCGCCATGTGTCACTCGGTGATGTTGAGCCGGCCGTGTACCGCGGTGATCGCCTCGGCCATGTCGTCGCCGTTGATCTCGCGGAGCCGATCGACGTCGAGTTCTTCGAAGTCGGGGGAGCGCGTCAGGCGGATGTCACGGTACTGCTCGCCGGCCTCCACCAGCTGGCGCGCATAGCGACCGTTGCCGGCGATGTCGAGCGCCGGCTTGCCGCGCACCGTTCGCTGGCTCAGCAGCTTCGCCGCCTGCAGCACGTTTTCGGAAGCCTCCAGGCTCAGTGCTGAGTCATTGCCCGCGGCAATGACTTTCGCGATCTCACCGATCTCCTCCGGAGAGTAGGTGTCGAATTCGATCCGGGTGGCGAAGCGCGACCGCAGGCCCTCGTTGGTCTCCAGCAACCGGTCGATGTCGGAGCTGTAGCCGGCGATGATCACCACCAGGCGGTCGCGGTCGTTTTCCATGCGGGCCAGCAGGGTATCCAGGGCCTCGGTACCGAACGGGTCGGCCCGACCGTCGCGTTCCTGCACCAGCGCGTAGGCCTCGTCGATGAACAGCACACCGCCCAGGGCGCGATCGATGGTCTTGGTGGTCTTGACCGCCGACTGGCCCTCGTATTCGGCGACGAAATCCTTGCGCGACGTCTCGACGAGTTTGGGTTCCGGGATGACGCCGAGGCCGGCGAGGATGTTGGCCACCACCCGCGCGATCGTCGTCTTGCCGGTGCCGGGGGGGCCGGTGAAGATCATGTGCTTGCTGGGCTGGGCGACCTTCATGCCGCGGGCGGCGCGAACCCTTGCCATCTGGGTCGCGGCGCGGTAGCGCTCGACCTGATCCTTGACCCGGGCGAGCCCGATCTGCCGCTCCAGTTCGGCCTCCGCCTCGGCGAGCAGCTTGTCTCGGCCGGAGGTATCGGCGACGACGGTGGAGGCATCCCAGGGGTCGGTGCGGGCGGAGATCTGTTCGGCACTGGTTGTCACCAGGCGGTACGACGAATCCTTGAGCGCCGCAGCAACTTTGGACTCGGGGTGGGTGGTCTGCAGCCATTCCAGGAGCGCGACGGCGGCCTCTTCGTTGCCCTGGCCGCGGCGCGTCATCGCCAGGTACCAGGCGATCGCCCGCGCGCAGGCTTCACCCGCCGGGGACGAGTTCGCCTCCGTAAGCCGGCGCTCGGCTTCGGTGAACAAACCGAGGTTGGCCGCGGCGACGCCGTGCGCGACGCCGGCGGCGGCCGCCAGGAACGCGTCGGGCCATCGTCCGGCGCCCCTCACTTCGTCAACCACGTCCGTCCACCGCCCCGCCTCGCCGTAGATCACGGCCTTCACCCACGACAACAGGTGCTCCGCACCGGCGGCGGGGCTTTCGTCCAGGGCCTCCATGGCGTCGGCGTAATTCCCGTGCGAGGCCTCGTTCGCCGCGAAGCCCAGGGTGATGGCCAGGGGAGAGTTGACCGGGTAGGTGATGTCGCCGTACGGGCCGCCGATCGCAATCCGGGCACCCAGGGCGTTCATCGAAACTTGGGCGGACCCCGCCAGCTGGCCGAACTGGGTGCGCGAATACCAGGCGCGGAACAGGGTCGCCCGGTCCGTGTCACCGCACCGGATGCGGCCGACCCATGCGTCGCAGGCCGATTCGTCGTAGTTCGTGATCTCGGTGAACAGGTCCAAGGCGCGCGACTCCGAGACGGGCAGCATCGCGACCGCGCTTTCGAACAGACCGGGCAGGTGATCACTCATGGTCGGCGGCGTATCGGGTGGCGAACACTTCCGCCTGTTCGGCGTCGGCGTCTTCGGGGGTCGGCAGACCGATGCCGTTCTCCATGAAGTCCCGGAGCACCTCGTTGCCGTCCAACCCGATCGCGCGCATGGTTTCCGACAGCGAGTCGTTCTCCAACAGATAAGTGTGCTCGCCGGCCAGTCCCTTTTGCCGCGCCAGGCCCGCGATGACGACGATCTCGTCGGCGAGCTCGGACTCGCTCATGCCGGTCACCTTCGGCGACAGGCTGATCTGGTGGACCCTGCCTCCGATGAGCGCCGACACCGACACCGTCTCGGGCGGGTTGGTCACCGTGAACAGCGGCCCGACTTCCTCTTCGTCCTCATCCGCGGCATCGGCGCTCGCCGAGTGGATGGCGGCCAGCTCGGTGTCGGTATCTTCGGGTTCCGCCGGTGCGTATGCGTCCAACGCAGCAACGGCCGACTCCTCGGCGACCTCGTCGACGGAGAAGTCCAGGGCGTCCGACTCCGAGACGCTTTGGGCCGCAACGTCTTGGTCGGTGGCGGAGAAATCCAGCGCGGCCAGGTCGTCGTGGCCGTCGTCATCCCCGAAGTGCTGCGTCATGGCGTCCTTCTTTCTTTGTTTGTGTCGGGTCAGGCTCGGTGAGCGGCTTGGGCTTGGTCGAAGGCGTGATCGAACCAGGCGCGCGCGGGGAGGAACTCCATAAGGCCGTCCAGGGAGCGCTGCAGATTTTCCTTGGTCCCGGACAGGAAGCTTCCGTACAACTCGCCGCCGACGCGCCGCGGCAGCGAAACCACCCTGCCGCGCGGCGAATCCAGGATGCCCGCGGCCACATCGGTATGCGTGGTGGTGCCGCCGGCGTGGCGTTGGCCGGCAATGATCTCCACCCAGCTGCTCGGGTCGGCGATGATCTCGGCGTAGCCCTTGGCCGAGGCGGCCCCGACACCGTGTGTCGCCAATTGGGCCGCGGTGGTACACGCGGCCAGCTCGGAAGCGACGCCGGTCAGCGGTTCGACGTCGGCGGGTTCGGCGGACCCCAGCACGGCGGTCACCATGCCGGCCAGGCCGACCTGCGGAGCCACCATTTGCAGCACCAGCAGGTCCCCGTCGCGCGCCGCGATGACGTGACGGTCGCCCTTGCGGCAGATGACAAATCGCACCATCACCCCGCCTGCATCGCGCCGCCACCACCGGCCCTCCAGCGTCCGGTCCGCGCGGCTGAGGGCGTCGGCCATCGCCGCCACCGCCGGATGCGGTTGACCGGAATGGTCCAGCACCCCTTGTGCGGTCAAGTCACGTCGCACCTGGTCCCAGACGAGGTTCCGCAGGTCCTCTTGCGGGATGTTCGGCCGGATCCCCAGCGCCGCAGGGAAATCCACCAGGTGCAGCAGGTCGGCGATCACCAACATGCCGTCGATGGTCACCTCGACCCCGACGACATCATCGACGAGGCCGTCGTGGCCGGCGCTGAGGGGACGGGACATGGTTATTGAGGAAGCACCTGCTTGTCGAGATTCCCGCTCAGCTCTTCGTCGACGGCCGCGTATGTCTTCCCGGCGGTGCGCAGCGCTGCGGCGAGGTCGGACGCGGCCGTTTTGATGTTGTTGCCGGCGCCTTGGCGGGCCTTCTCGGCGGCGGTGAACGCACTATTGGAGACGCCGCTGATCACGCCGTGCGTCACCCAGACCGCGACCTCGATTTTGGAGGTCGCCGTGGCAGCGTCCCCGGCCGTCGTCGACGCTTGATCCTGACTCTTCGCCAGTTTCTCCAGGTAGTCCGGGGTGACGGTCAGATTCGCCATGGTTTTGTCTCCTTTAACGCTTGCTTGATCGGGTGCTATGGATTTGGAGCGCAGCGGATTTGACGCGCTCGTTGCTCAGAGGATTCGTCCGGGTGTGCCGGGCTCCTCGGCGCGGGTCTCCGCGGCGCGGGTGTCATCGATGGGCGCGCGCTCCGCGCCTTCCGTGCCGGCGCCGGCGCCTTCGGTGTCGCCGGCGAGCGCGGCCTCGTCGGCGGGAGCCGCCGGCCCTTGGCCCTGCTGGCCCATCGAGGCGACCTGCTGCACCGAGCCCATCGTCTGGTTGACCAGGTTCATCTGCTGCGAGGCCTGGCCCGACATCTTCGCGGCCTGCGTCGACGCCGCGGACACCTGAGCCATGGTGGGCATGGTGAACGCCGGTGCGGTCGGAGCTGCGGGGGCGGCCGGCGTCTCCGGCGCTGCGGGGGTGTCGTCCACCGGGGTTTCCCCGTCGGTGAGGGCGCTCAATTTGGCGCTTGCGTCCGCGGCAGCGTCCTGGCCCGCCTCGTGTGCCATGCCGGCCAACCTGCCGACGCTCGGCGGGGCGGAGAAGGTCGACATGCTGTCGGAGATGGCCTTGAAGCTGGACACCGTGGTCTCTTCGGCCCCGGTGATCTCGATCGTGCCGAACGTGGCTGTCGACGTAGCCTCCGCGGCCACCTCACCGTACTGGAGGGCCACGGCGCTGATCTCGTTGCCGAGGGTCATCGAATTGGCCAGCGTGAACATCTCGAACGCCAACACGGTGGCGCCCGCCGCGAAGGCGGCGACTATCTGCCAGGCACATGAAATCTCCGGTCCCACAACGGGAATCAAATAGAGAGCCAGCGCAATGCCTTGGGCGACGACGAGCGCGAACAACGTCACGGAGATGGCCGTGTGCGCCTTCTGAACCTCGGAGCCCTGATTTGCCACCAGCGTTTGCATCTGTTTGTCGAGTTCCTGCATCTTCACGACCAGCGCCTGCAGCGCGGCGTTCTGGTCGGCGTAGGCCTTCGCCGCGGGACCGCTCCAGTCCCGGCTGTCGGGGACGGCGGCGTCCAGCTGAAGCTTGACGTTCGCCAATTTGTCTACACCGCTGGTGAATGCCCCCCCTTTGTCAGGTGGCCCAAATCCGTTGAAAAGGTCCACGATCGAGATTGCGACCATTGCGACATCGACAATGGCGGTCGGGGTCGGGAGCACCTTGGTGCCCGATTTGGCCAGCGCATCTTTGAGAACCTTGATCTGGCCGCGCCCGTACCACGCCGCTTTGCCCCCGAGCGCGCCGAGGTTCGCCGCGAGGCCGACCCAGTCCTCCGAGTAGCCGGCGCTGCCCGCGCCACCCAGCCGCTGGAAGCAGTACGCCAGATCATGAATGCCAGCCAACCGACTCACCGCGGTAACCCCTTCGCGTTCGCTTTTGTAGTGCACCGAAGCCGTGCACGGTGAGATGAGCCTAACGCGCTCCGACCAGGGTCGCCGCACGAGTTTTCCGGTACCCCAGTCGATTCCGTGATCGGAGAACCGACCGCGCAGTAACATTGCGCGCTGGTTGCCGCCCGGCGAACGAAGGAATAATTCGGGGGTTATCGCGCCCGCTCAGTCGATCGGGCTGATAAGCGGACACGGAAGCTCGCCGCCAGGTTGACAGGGTCACCGTAAGGCTCAGGCAGACATACGTTTCGGGATTGTTAGGCCCGCGTTTGCCCACGGTTCAGGGGGTGGAGGCCGGGTGGGCGTGGGATGTGCTCGAGCGCGGCGGGCAGCGCGATGCGGTAATGCGAGGGACGTGGAACTGTTGCATTGCGATGGTTGCGCTACGGCCTACGAAGCATTCGGCGCAGAGATGCAACGCTTTCCGGAGGAAACGTAGCGATATGACCGCGATGGCTTTGATCGACGCCCAACTCGGCGCGTGCACGCGCGACCCCGACCGCTGGACCACCACCCCCGACGACGAGGCCAAGGCCTTGTGCCGGGCGTGCCCGCTGAGGTGGCCGTGTGCCCGCGAGGCCGTGGAGTCGGCCGGCGCGGAAGGGCTGTGGGCGGGGGTCGTGATACCCGAAAGCGGTCGGCCGCGGGCGTTCGCGTTGGGGCAACTGCGGTCGCTGGCCGAGCGCCACGGCTACCCGATCCGCGTTGCCGTGAAGTCTGCCTAACCCGCCCCGCGCTGTTCGACGTTCGGCTCGAACCGGAATACGGCGACGCGGCCCGCCAGTGCCTCGAATTCGTCGGCGGTTCCGTCGCGCACCATCCCCGAGCGCTTCGCGAACGCCACCCCGACGGGCACCTCGGTGGCGAACGCCCGCAGCACCGGACGCGCCTCGTCGGCGTCGAGTTCGACAATCCTGACCTCGCGCGAGCGTCGGCCCCGGCTCAGTGTGCCGCTGCCCGCGGCGCGGGCGTTGGCCGCCCAGTCGGCGCCGGGGTAACCGGCCACCACGTAGAGGCCGCCGCGAAATTCGAAGGGCGTCATCGGTGTGCGGCGCGGCTGACCCGACTTGCGGCCGGGCACCGTCAGCACCATGGCGGGCCCGGTGGGGATCCCCAGCCGCTGGACCGCCATCATCACCTTGTTCATGGGCTTGAGGTAGCGCGGCGGGCGTGGTTCGGACACGTCAGGCTCCTTTCGCTTGGGCGAACAGGTCGCGATGCTCCGAAACCCAGTGCGCGATCGGCGTCGCCGGCCGGCCGAGGATCTTCTCCACGTCGTGGGTGACCAGCGCGGGTTTGTCGAGCGTCTCGGCGAGCATGGCCATGTAGGCGTCGGCGAACCCGGCGCCGAATCCGATGTCGATGAACCGCTGCCGCACCACTTCCGCCGGTGCTTCCTGGTAGCGCAGCGGCCGACCGAGGACGTCGCCGATCGCCGCGGCCAGCTCGGAGTTGGTGAACGCCTGCGGACCGGTCAGCGGGATCCGCTGGCCGACAAGGTCATCGGTGAGCAACGCGCGCGCCGCCACCGCCGAGATGTCGCTCTCGACGATCGGCGCCGTCGACGCCGCCGCGTAAGGTCCGGCCACCACATCCCCGGCGCGGATCTGTGCCCCCCACATGCCGGCGAAATTGGTCACGAAGACCGATGGCCGCAGGCTCACCCAATCCAGACCGGATTCGACGGCGAGCTGTTCGACCTCCTTGTTGCGGTCACCGCGAAAACGCGACGGCTGCCGCGAGAAGTCGTCGTCGGCGTTGATCGCCGACAGCGCAACCAGCTTGGTGACTCCGGCGCGCCCGCATTCCGCGACCACTCGGGACAGGTCGGTTCCCAGCGCGCGGGAATTGAGGAAGACGGCCGAGGCGCCCGGGAGCGCGTCGGAAGCCGAGCGGACCGCCTCGACGCCGGCCGGAAGCCCGGCGGCATCGGGTGTGCGGGTGACGGCGCGGACATGGGCGCCCGTGGCGAGGAGTTCGGCAACGAGCGGGCGCCCGACGTTGCCCGTCGCTCCGGTTACGACGATCGTCATGGGGAGGGTCCTTCCGTGAGTTTTCAGTGCTGCACCAAGGACGGCCCCCGAGGTGGGAAAGTTACAGTCGAAACACGTAACTTTTTGCGGGACCAAATCGTCGAAGGTTCATGAGCAAGTCGCAGTCATCCAGCGACCAGGTCGCCGAGGCCTGGCGCAGTAATCGCCCGTATCTGGTGAATCTCGCATATCAGATGCTCGGCGATGTCGGCGAGGCGGAAGACGTTGCGCAGGAAGCCTTTTTGCGCCTCTCGCGTGCCGATTTGAACGAGATCGACGACGTCCGCGGCTGGCTGACCGTGGTGGCGAGCCGGATCTGCCTGGACCAGGTGCGTTCGGCGCGCGCCCGCTACGAGCGACCGGGTGAGGTCGAGCCGCACCAGCCCGCGTCCCCGCGCCTGGACCCGGCCGACCGGGTCACCCTCGACGACGAGGTTCGTACCGCGTTGCTGGAGGTCTTGCGCAGGCTCAGCCCCGGTGAGCGGGTCGCGTTCGTCCTGCACGACGTGTTCGGCGTCCCCTTCGACAGCATCGCCGAGACGGTGGGCCGTCCCGTCGGCACCTGCCGTCAGCTGGCGCGGCGCGCACGCGCCAAATTCACTGTGGCGCAACCGAAATTGAACGAGGTGGCCCCGGCCGAGCACCAGCTCGTCACGGAGACGTTCATCACCGCGTGCGCCAACGGCGACATCGCCGCGTTGACCGCGGTGCTGGATCCGACGGTCTGGGGAGTGGGCACGGTCCTGGCCGAGCCGGCGCCGCCGCCGCAGATCAACCACGGGCCGGACGCGGTGGCCACCAACCTGCTGCGCTATCTGGGCCCGGAAGTGACCCTGGTCGTCGGGCCCGCGGGAGGACCCGCGGTGTTGGCCTTCGTCGACCGCCGCCTCTTCGCGTCGATCGTGCTGACGATTCGCGGTCGCCTGGTGACGAAGATCGAGGCCATCGCCGATCCGTGGGCGCGCCTGGGTGCCGGTCTACGGCCTTAGTGCGCCGCACTGTGTGGCCGGGCGGCGAAATATCCCGCGACCGTCGCCGTGACCTCGAGAAACCTGCGGCGGGCCGCCGGGGACATCTCCCGGTCCACATCGATGACGCCGCCCGGCCGTAGATGGGGATCGAATGGCACCTCGACCACCGGCTGCCCATGTTCGACGAATTCGCGCGCCAGCAGCTCCCGGGTGCGTTTGTCGGCGTGGCCGTCGGAGTCGTTGAGCACCACGATGGTGTGGCGCAGCAGCCCCGTCAGGCCCCTCTCCGACAGCCATTCCATGGTCCGCGCGGCTGCGGATGCCCCGTCCGCCCACGGCGAGGACACCACGATCAGCGCATCCAGGTCGCGCAGCACTTCCTGGGTCACCGGCGAGTCCATCGTCGAGCCGCAGTCGATGACCGAGATCGTGAAGTGGTGGTCTAACCGGAGCGCGGCCTCCCGGTAGATCGCGGGGTCGAGCACCCGGCGCGGCCCGGACGCCGGCTCGCCGCCGAGCACGTGCAGGCCGGCGGAGTTACGGCCAAGGCGCCCAACGACATCGGCGAACGACCGCAGGTTCTTGTCGGCGGTCAGTTCCCAAAAGGAGCCGGTCGATCGCGGATCGATTCGGCTGCTCAACCGGCCGAACGCGGTGTCGGCGTCGATCGCCACCACATGGTCCTGGCGCCGCAGCTCGGCGAAAAGCGATCCGACGCTGGCGGCCACCGATGTCTTGCCCACCCCGCCCTTGCCCAGCACGCCGACCTTGTAGTTGCCGTGCAGGGCGGTTCGGATGGCCGCCTCGTACTGAGCCTCCTGGCGCTGCGCGGGCGACGGGCCCAGTTTGACAAGGCCAAAGGTGGCCAGCCGCAGGGCGCGTCGCCAACCACGCTCGGGTAGTTCCGCTGGGGGCATGGGTGCGGGCTGCTCTGGCGCTGGCCGGTTGGGCGGTCGGCGGTTACGTCGGCGCCGCGGTGGCCGCAGCC
>NZ_LZKK01000114.1 GCF_001672815.1 Mycobacterium sp. E796
GCGCCCGCGCCGGTGCGCGAGGCCCCCGCGCCCGCGCCGGTTCCGGTCGCTCCGGCGCCCGCCCCGATTCCCGAGGCTCCCGCGCCGGCACCGGCACCGGTGCCGGAGGCCCCGGTGCCCGCTCCCGCGCCGCCCCCGGCCGTCGCGCCCATTCCGGTGCCGATCCCGTTGCCCATACCGGGCATCGGCGGCCCGCCGGGAGGCGTGTTCGGCCCGCCCGGCGGCGGATACGGCCCGCACGGCGGCGGCGAGGGTCCGCATGGCGGCGGCGGGTTCCCCGGGTTCCCCGGCGGTGGCGGAGGCCACGGCGGCTTCGGCGGTGGCGGCGGCTTCGGCGGCGGTCACGGCGGGGGCCGCCACTAGGCCTTTCGGGCCACCTGTCATCTCCCGTTTGCCTCCCGATTAGCGGCCCGATGCAGTTAGCTCATCGCGGCCACCTACACACGGTGGTATGCGATGCACCGTATTTGGCACCGGTTACCTGGGCGCCACGCACGCAGCGGGTATGGCCGAACTGGGGCACGAGGTCATCGGCGTGGACATCGACGCCGGCAAGGTGGCCAAGCTGGCCGGCGGTGACATCCCGTTCTACGAACCCGGCCTGCGAAAGTTGTTGACTGACAACCTCGCTGCCGGACGACTGCAGTTCACCACCGACTACGAGATGGCGGCCGATTTCGCCGACGTGCATTTCCTGGGTGTGGGCACGCCGCAGAAGAAGGGCGAATACGGCGCCGACCTCTGCCACGTCCACGCGGTCATCGACACGCTGGTGCCCCGGCTCACCAGGCCGTCGGTGCTCATCGGCAAGTCGACGGTGCCGGTGGGCACGGCGGCCGACCTCAACGAGCGGGCGGCCGCGCTGGCGCGCGGCGGGGTCGACATCGAAATCGCCTGGAACCCAGAGTTTTTGCGCGAGGGTTACGCGGTGCATGACACCTTGCACCCGGACCGCATCGTGCTCGGCATCCAAGAGGGCGCCACGCGGGCCGAGGCGGCCGCCCGCGAGCTGTACGGCCCGTTGCTCGACGCCGGGGTGCCGTTCCTGGTGACCGATCTGCAGACCGCCGAGCTGGTCAAGGTCTCCGCCAATGCCTTTCTGGCGACGAAGATTTCGTTCATCAACGCCATCTCTGAGGTTTGCGAGGCGGCCGGCGCCGACGTCAGCCTGCTGGCCGACGCGCTGGGCTACGACCCGCGGATCGGGCGCCAATTCCTCAACGCCGGTTTGGGTTTCGGCGGCGGCTGCCTGCCCAAGGACATCCGCGCATTCATGGCTCGCGCCGGTGAGCTGGGAGCCGACCAGGCGCTGACGTTCCTGCGCGAGGTGGACAGCATCAACATGCGCCGGCGCACCAGGATGGTCGAGCTGACCACCACCGCCTGCGGCGGCTCGTTGCTGGGCGCCAACATCGCCGTGCTGGGTGCGGCGTTCAAACCCGAATCCGACGACGTCCGAGACTCGCCCGCGCTCAACGTCGCCGGGCAGCTTCAGCTCAACGGCGCCACGGTCAACGTGTACGACCCCAAGGCGTTGGACAACGCGCAGCGACTCTTCCCGACGCTGAACTACGCGGTGTCGGTCGAAGAGGCCTGCGAGCGGGCGGACGCGGTGCTGGTGCTCACCGAGTGGCGGCAGTTCGTCGACCTCGACCCGCGCGACCTCGCCGACCGGGTGCGGGCACGCGTCGTGGTCGACGGCCGCAACTGCCTGGACGCCGCCCGCTGGGAGCAGGCGGGGTGGCGGGTGTTCCGGCTGGGGGCGCGGCGGCCCTAGCTTGCGGCTAGGCCAGACCGTTGTTGCCGGCCGAGCCGAGCAGCCCGCCCGCGCCGCCGGTGCCGACGTTGCCCTCCGGCATGCCGGTCCCGGCGTTGCCACCGGTGCCGCCGTTGCCGACCAGCACGGCGGCACCGCCGTTACCGCCGTCGCCGCCGCGGCCCGTGACGCCCTGGCCGCCGGGGCCGCCGTCTCCCCCATAGCCGACCAGCGCCGCGTTGCCGCCGTGGCCGCCGTTCCCGCCGGTGGTCTCACCGGCACCACCGGCGCCGCCCGCGCCGCCGCTGCCCTTGCCGTGCTCGTGCGACCAGGTGATCGCGCCGCCGTCGACACCGATCGTC
>NZ_LZKK01000115.1 GCF_001672815.1 Mycobacterium sp. E796
CCGCGGTGGGCGGGGATTGCTTGATGATCTTCATCGCCGCGACGGTTTCGGGATGCCGATCGAGGAATGCGGCCAGCTTTTGCGGGTCCGGCTTGCCCGTCTCGGGCAGCGGCTTGGAGGCGAGCAACCGCTCGTAAAACCCCTCCGGGGTGCTGTCCGTGAAGACGGGGAAGTTGATCATCGCGGTGCGCCATTGCTGGCCGCATTCCTCGATCGGCATCCCGAAACCGTCGCGGCGATGAAGATCATCAAGCAATCCCCGCCCACCGCGGGGTTCGCGGACAGCACGTTTTACGGGCTGAACGCCTTCTGGTTCACCAACACCGCCGGCGCCACCGTTCCGGTGCGGTGGTCGGTGGTGCCACAGGACGCCGGCGGCGGCGGGGCCCCGCAGCCTCCGCACGGCAAGGACTACCTTTTCGACGACCTCATCCGCGCGGCGTCGCAACGGCCGCTGAGCTGGCGGCTGGTGCTCACGGTCGGCCAGCCTGGCGATCCCACCCACGACGCGACCAAGCCGTGGCCGCAGTCGCGGCGGACCATCGACGCGGGCACCATCACCATCACTGCGGTGCAGACCGAGGAAGCCGGTAACGCGCGCGATATCAACTTCGACCCGCTGGTGCTGCCGGACGGCATCACCGCATCGGACGACCCGCTGCCGCCGGCAAGGTCAGCTGTCTACGCACGCTCATTCACCCGCCGCGCCGAGGAGCCCAAGTCGCCCAGCGAGGTCAACGTGACCAAGGTGTTGTCATGACCGGAACAGCAAGCGAAACCACCAGCGCCCCAGCACGTTTCGCCGTCCCCTCCCGAATTCTGCACTGGCTGATGGCGCCGATGGTCATCGTCCAGCTGGTGATCGGCGTGACCATGATCGCTTCGCTGAGCTACTACCCGCTGCTGCTGGCCATCCATCGCCCACTGGGGGTGTTGATCCTCGTGTTCGCCGTGGTGCGCCTGGTGAACCGGCTCACCCACCGGCTGCCCCCGTTCCTGGCGACGATGGGCCCAGCCGAACGCCGCATCGCGTCGTGGTCGGAATACCTGCTTTACGCGCTGCTACTCATCCAGCCGCTGGTCGGGTGGGCGATGCTGTCAGCCGCGCGATTCCCGATCACCTTGGCGGGGCCGCTGCGGCTACCGGGCATCGCGCCGCACGACCTCGACCTGTACGCGGTGCTCCGTCAGGCCCACAACGTGTTCGCCTTCCTGCTCTTCCTGACGTTCACCGCCCACGTCTGCGCCGTGCTGTTTCACACACTGGTGCTGCGCGACGGGCTGCTCGATCGCATGGCGGTGTGGCCCACCAAACGCCGCGCCCCGCGACAGGACGACACCGTGGCGTGACGGCCGTGCCGTGCGAATATGACCGACGTGGACGCGCTGAAAACGAGCCCAGGTAACGGCGGTAGCGTCTGATCATGCTGATCGCGGCACTACGCGACGTGCACCGGCGCCTGACGACCTGCCCGCTCACGCCCCGATCGGACGAATATGATCGGCACCCGACAGTGCCACGAGGGAGTGGGGAAGTTCCATGCCGAACCAGCAGCAAGCCGACCGGATGACGTCGGGCAAGGGGTTCATTGCAGCGCTCGACCAGAGCGGCGGCTCGACGCCCAAGGCGCTGCGTCTATACGGAATTCAAGAGGACGCGTACTCCTCCGAAAAGGAGATGTTCGACCTCATCCACCAGATGCGTTCAAGGATCATCACCTCCCCGGCGTTCAACGGCGACCGGGTGCTGGCGGCGATCCTGTTCGAACAGACCATGGACCGGGACATCGAGGGTGTGCCGTCGACCACGTACCTCTGGGAGACCAAGGGCGTGGTGCCGTTCCTGAAAATCGACAAGGGCCTGGCGGAGGCGTCCGACGGCGTGCAGCTGATGAAGCCGATCTCGGGGCTGGACGAGCTGCTGGAGCGGGCCGTGAGCAAAGGCGTCTTCGGCACCAAGGAACGGTCGGTGATCGGCGGGGCCAACGCGGCGGGCATCGCCGCGATCGTCGCCCAGCAGTTCGCGGTCGGCCATCAGGTGCTGTCGCACGGTCTGGTTCCCATCCTCGAGCCCGAGGTCACCATCTCGATCCCGGACAAGGCCGAGGCCGAGGCCATCTTGCGCGATGAGATCACCAAGCAACTCGAGACCGTGCCGGCCGGTGAGCGCGTGATGATCAAGCTGAGCCTGCCCACCGAGATCAACTTCTACCGCCCCCTGATCGAGCATCCCAAGGTGATGCGGGTGGTCGCACTGTCCGGCGGCTACTCCCGCGACGAGGCCAACGAGCTGCTGGCGAAGAACACCGGGCTGATCGCCAGCTTCAGCCGCGCGCTGACCGAGGGGCTTTCGGTCGACCAGTCCGACGAGCAGTTCAACGCCACGCTGGACAAGGCGATCCAGTCGATCTACGACGCGTCCGTCGCCGGCTGACGCCGGGCTCTAGTACCGGTGGTTCGCCATCGGTGGGCGGTCGCCTTCGTCCGACACCAAGGCGGGCACCATTTCGCTGGTCACCAGCCCCTCGTGCCGCGTGAGTTCGTCGATGACGTCGAAGCACTCCGCGATGTTGGCCGGGGTGTCGATGACGATGGTGACCGCCGGGACGCGACGCCTCAGCGAGAGCAGCGTGTCCCCGTGGGGCCGGTGGTCCCCGTGGTAACCCCAGATGCCCCGCACCACCGTCGCGCCGTCCGGCGATTCGCGCTGACGAAGCTGCTGGAGGATCGCGCGGTGGATCGGCAGCCCGTCGTGCAGCGCCGATTCGGAGGTATAGACCATCAGCTTCTGCCACAGGGGCAGGCCGTGTTCGTCAACCCCCGGCAGCGCGTGCGGCCGTTCCAGCAATTCGCCGTCGCGCTTGCACACGCGGACGCGTTCCAGCGTGAACATGGGCCGGCGGAGCAGGTCGCCGAGCTCCGGCAGCACCCGAGCGATGCGATCGCCGGACCCGACCGCGACGACCATCATCGGTACGTCGGCGTTGCGACCGAAAAAGTGGGCGCGTTGCCGCTGTCCGTGGATGAGGCCGTCGACGCCCAGGAAAACGGAGGCGCCGGCGATGTGGCGCCGGTGCATCAGATCGCAGACCGCGACGTAGGCCGGCACTCCCTGGGCTCGCTCCTTGCGGCCGAGGTAGATGGTCAGCTTGACGGCCTCGCGCAAGTCGTCGGGTAGCTCCGGCAACCTGACGTCCTGGCGCAGCAGTCGCGCGCGCTCCAGCGTGACCAGGCCGCGCTGTTTGATCGCGAGCACTGGATCGATCAGAGCCTCGATCGATTTGCGGGTGTCCACGGCGACGATCACCACGGGCGGGTCCTCGGACAGCGTCAGCGATTCGTCGGTTCGCAGGAGCCGACCCGTCCCGAATCCGCCGATGCCGCGCAGCACGATGCTGCTCGCGATCCGGTGTTGTTGATAGAGGTTGAGCAGCACGTCGGAGACGAAGCCCTCGTCGGTCCGCCGGCGCTCCGCCAGATAGGCACTGAGCTTCAGACAGTCCTCGTCCACGCTCGCTCCCGTCGCCGTGCGGGATTCTACCCATTGGATGCACGCCGTCCGGATTTGGGACCAATTCCTCTGCTGCGGCGCCGCGGCGGCCGCTAATTTGGTGTGTGCCTTGATGTTTCGCGTCATTACCGTTACGCGGACGTTAACACCATGTGGCCGCAAAACCACGAAGGAGTCGTCGTGCCCACTGAGCGCATGGCCGACCGGTTGAACGGCGCCCCCCAGGGGGAACGCCCACCGGCCGGGGACGACGACCTGCGGCGACTTGCGGGTTTGCTCGAGCGGGTTGACGGCTTGTTGACGAGGTTGTCCGAGGCCGAGCGCGCGTGGGCGGGCTGGCTGACCACCGTGGCGCCCGAGCATCGGTCCAGCGCGCGAAACCTGGCCCATTACTGGGCCATTCGGCAATACGACTTGCGGGAGCTGCAGACGGACCTGGCGGAGTTCGGGCTTTCGTCGCTGGGCCGCAGTGAATCACATGTTCATGCCACGCTTTCGGCGGTTCGCGCGGCCATCGCCGCCATCGTGGGAGGCAGATGGGAGCCGCCGCCGCCGTCAGTGGTACCCATCGAGCGGGGACCCCAGATACTGCGCCAACATACGGTGGATCTGCTCGGCCCACGCCCGCCGCATCGCGCGACCCGGATCATGGTCACGCTGCCGTCGGAGGCCGCTACCGACGCCGACCTGGTTCGCGGGCTGGTGCGACGTGGCATGAACATCGCGCGGATCAACTGCGCGCACGACGACGCGCCAGCGTGGCGCGCGATGGCGCACCACGTCCGGGACGCGGCCACCCGCGCCGGCGAAACCTGCCTGGTGGCAATGGATCTCGCGGGACCGAAGCTGCGTACCGGCCCGCTGGAGCCGGGCCCCCGCGTCATCAAACTGCGTCCACACCGAAACGCCCTCGGCCAGGTTGTCGCGCCGGCACGCGCCTGGCTGACGGCGACCGAGGAGCCGACGGACCCGCCCCAGCCCGGCATGGCGGTCATCACCGTCCCGCGACGGTGGCTGATCAACCGCGACGGCGGCGACGTACTGGTATTGCGGGACGCACGCGGGTCCAGGCGGCGGCTGGGACTCGAGACCGTCGACGCTCCAGGCGGATTCGTGCTGACCGCCCAGCAGACCACCTACCTGGTGACCGGTACGGCCCTGCACGCCGGGGACGGCGGAAAGCCGGCCGAAGTGGGTCCGCTCCCGGCGAAGGAGCAGAGCCTGGTGCTGCGCGCCGGAGACCTGCTGCGGCTGACCCGCGACTGTTCGCCGGCCCCGGTCGACGGTGATCAACCCGTTGCGCGGATCGGTTGCACGCTGCCCGAGGCGTTCGACCATGCCCGCGCGGGGGATGCGATTCATTTCGATGACGGCAGGATCGGCGGGCGGGTGGTGTCCGTCGACTCCGACGTCATCACCGTGCGCATCGACCATCCCGAAGAGGGTGAGGCCCGCCTGAAGGCCGCGAAGGGCATCAACATGCCGGACACCGAGCTGCCGATTTCGGCGATCACCGACCGCGACGTCGCCGACCTTGCCGTCGTCGTCGAACTGGCGGACCTGGTGGACATGTCGTTCGTTCGCAGCCCGGCGGATGTCGAGCGGCTGCTCGACGAGCTCGATCGCCTCGGCGCTGGCGAGCTGGGCATCGTGCTCAAGGTCGAAACCAGGCGCGCCTTCGAACACCTGCCGCAGCTGCTGCTCACCGCGATGCGCCGGCCGCGGGTCGGAGTGATGATTGCCCGGGGCGACCTGGCGGTCGAGTGCGGTTACGAGCGGATGGCCGAGCTGCAGGAGGAAATTCTGTGGTTGTGCGAAGCGGCGCACCTGCCGGTGATCTGGGCGACGCAGGTGCTCGAGCAGCTCGCCAAGACGGGCCTGCCGTCGCGCGCCGAGATCAGTGATGCGGCGATGAGCGAACGGGCCGAATGCGTGATGCTGAACAAGGGTCCCTACCTGCCCGAGGCGGTAACCGTGCTCGACAACATCATGCGCAGAATGGCGGAGCACTACTACAAAAAGAACTCGTTGCTGCGTCCGCTGCACTCTTGGTCAGCGGCGGGCCCCGAGCGCCTCGACGATGATCCGGGTGGTGCGCTCGGCTCGGCGTCGTGAATACGACTGTGCGTCAGAGAGAATCGGGTACACCACGCCGCCGACGATGGCGTCGGCCGCTGACTCGGCCGTCGCCTCGTCGATACCGTCCGCGAGAAGCCGGCTGCGGACGCTTTCGTGCAGCGGCAAACTGAAGCCGGCCCGCAGTTTGGCGGCGGTTTCTGGGTGCTCCATGCAGGCGACGGTCAGGATGCGCAGCATCGCCGAGCCCCGCGGTGCGGTCAGGGTTGCGGCGAGTTTGCGCACCCACCCGACGAGGTCGGCCGCCAGGTCCTCGGTGTGATCGACCGACGCCAGGATCTTGTCCGCGTCCTCGAGCATGACGTCGGCGACCAGCGCCGGACGGCTGGGCCACCAGCGATAGATGGTCTGCTTTCCGACGCCGGCCCGGGCGGCGACCGCCTCGATGGTCAGGCCGTCGAATCCGCGCTCGAGAAGCAGCTCTCGGGTCGCCGTGACGATGGCCGTGCGCGATTTCTCGCTGCGGCGCCTCGGATAGCTTGCCTGGGTGAGATCGGTTGGCATCTAGGTGATCCTCATCTCCACAGGTCTGTCCGGTCGTCCGCCGGGTCTCGTGCGCTTTACATATCCTGACCCGCCCCGTAGTCTGCCACAAGACGAGACGGTTCGTCTTGTAAGGAAAGGGCAGCGGTCTTCGATGGCGTGTCGTCTCAGCCGCGTGGGGTCGCGGTCATGACGCTGGGACTGACCCCGGAGCAGCAGGATCTCAGTGACGCCTTCGCCCAGTTCGCCGGTCGGCACGCCCCGATCGCCGCGACTCGCGAGAGCTTCGATGACCTGGCCGCAGGATGCCTTCCGGCGTGGTGGGACGCGTTGGTTGCCAACGGCTTTCACGCGGTGCACCTGCCCGAGCGCCTCGGCGGCCAGGGCGGACGGCTCATCGACGCGGCGTGTGTGCTGGAATCGGCCGGCAAGGCGTTGCTGCCCGGCCCGCTTTTGCCCACCGTGACCGCGGGAGCCGTTGCGCTGCTGGCCGATCCGAACCCGACCGCGGAGTCGCTGGTGCGCGAACTGGCGTCCGGCTTGCCCGCGGCGGTCGTCCTTCCCGGTGGCGGTGACTTCCACGCGCTTCGCGACGGCCAACGCTGGGTGGTCGGCGGCGCGTCGGACGTGACGGCGGGCGTCTGTTCGGCGCGGGTAGTCCTGGTGTGCGCTCGGACCGGGGAGGGCGACGACGTCTGGGTGGCGGTTGATACCACAAAGCCGACGGCGGCAATCGAATCCGTGCGCGGCACCGACCTGGTGGCGGACGTGGGGATCCTGCGGCTGAGCGAATACGTGGCGGCCGAGTCCGACGTACTCGGCGGGCTCGACGCCGACCGCGCCGAGTGCGTCGCCGTCGGATTGGTAGCCAGCGTGATGGCCGGCATCGCGCAGTGGTGTGTCGACGCGGTCACCGCGCACCTGCGAATCCGCGAGCAGTTCGGCAAGGTGATCGGTACCTTTCAGGCCCTGCAGCACAGCGCGGCGATGCTGCTCGTCAACACGGAGTTGGCGACCGCCGCGGCCTGGGACGCGGTCCGTGCCGTGGACGAACCACTCGACCAGCACCGCCTCGCCGCGGGCGGGGCGGCGACGATCGCCGTTTCGCCGATTCCGGACCTGGTGCTCGACGCGCTGACGATGCTCGGCGCCATCGGCTTCACCTGGGAACACGACGTGCACCTGTACTGGCGCCGGGCCATCAGCCTGGCGGGATCGATCGGTCCGGCGAATCGCTGGGCGCGGCGGCTGGGCGAGCTCTCCTGCACCCAGACCCGCGACATGTCGGTCAACCTGGGCGACGCGGAATCCGAGTTTCGTGCCTGGGTCGCCGAAACCCTCGACGCGGCAATGCAGTTGCGCAATGACACGCCCGCGCCGCACGGCGACTACCCGGACCAGGCCTCCGGGCCGCAGCGCACGCTGCTCGCGGACGCCGGACTGATGGCGCCGCACTGGCCCGCGCCATGGGGAGTTGACGCGGGTCCGCTCAAACAGCTCATCATCGACGAGGAGTTCGCCAAGCGCCCCGGCTTGGTGCGGCCATCGCTGAACATCGCCGAGTGGATCCTGCCCTCGGTCCTGACCGCCGCGCCAAAAGAACTGCAGGAGAAGCTGATCCCGGCGACCCAGCGCGGCGAGATCCATTGGTGCCAGCTATTCAGCGAGCCGGGCGCGGGCTCCGACCTGGCATCGCTGGCCACCCGGGCGACCAAGGTCGACGGCGGCTGGCGGATCAACGGCCACAAGATCTGGACCTCGCTGGCCCAGTACGCCGACCTGGGCGCGCTGCTGGCGCGCACCGACCCCGAAGCCAGCAAGCATCGCGGCATCGGCTACTTCATCATCGACATGCGATCGCCCGGAATCGAAATCCAGCCCATCAAGACGGCGACCGGGCAGGCGCACTTCAACGAGGTGTTCTTCAACGACGTGTTCGTTCCCGACGAGATGTTGCTGGGCGGTCCCACCGACGGCTGGAGCCTCGCGATCGCCACGATGGCCGAAGAGCGTTCGGCCATCAGCGGATACGTGAAGTTCGACCGGGCCGTCGCGCTCCGCCGCCTCGCCGCACAACCCGGGCCGGATCGTGACGACGCCCTGCGGGAGCTCGGCGAACTCGACGCCTACACCAACGCCATCCGGGCGCTCGGCGTGCGGGAAACCATCCGGCTACTCGACGGGCAGGCGTCCGGTCCGGCTTCGAGCATCGCCAAGGTGGCGATGAACGTGTTGCTCCGCCGCACCTTCGAGGCCACGCTGCAGCTGACCGGGCAGGTGGCGATGGTCGATGACCCCGACGCCGCGGTCGTGGAACCCTATCTCCACCTGCCGGCCGAGCTGATCGGCGGTGGGACGAGGGAGATCCAGCTGAACATCATCGCGCAGATGATTCTCGGTTTGCCCCGGAAATAAGGACACCGCATGGGATTACGTGGAGAAGCCGCGATCGTCGGGTACGTCGAGCTGCCGCCCGAGCGCATGAGCAAGGCGTCACCCGCGCCGTTCGTCATCGAGCAATGGGCCGAGCTCGGCGCCGCCGCGCTGGGTGACGCTGGACTGCCGTTCGAGGTCGTCGACGGCATCGTGGCCTCACACCTGGCCGAGTCGGAGATCTTCGTACCCTCCACGATCGCCGAATACCTCGGCGTCGGAGCGAGATTCGCCGAGCACGTCGACCTCGGCGGCGCCAGCGCCGCGGCCATGGTGTGGCGGGCGGCCGCGGCCGTCGAACTCGGCATCTGCGATGCGGTGCTGTGCGCGCTGCCCGCGCGCTACATCACTCCCATGTCCAAGAAGAAGCCCAAAGCTTACGGCGACGCCCTGTACTTCGGCTCGTCGAGCAACCAATACGGCTCCCCACAAGCGGAATTCGAGATCCCGTACGGCAACCTCGGCCAGAACGGCCCGTACGGCCAGGTCGCCCAGCGCTACGCGGCCGTCTACGGCTACGACGAACGGGCGATGGCCAAGATCGTCGTCGACCAGCGGATCAACGCCAACCACACCGAGGGCGCGATCTGGAAGGACGAGCCGCTCACCGTGGAGGACATCCTCGCCAGCCCGGTGATCGCCGACCCGCTGCACATGCTGGAGATCGTGATGCCCTGCGTCGGGGGCGCCGCCGTCGTGGTCACAAACGCCGACCTGGCGCGGCGCTCTCGCAATCGTCCGGTGTGGATCAAGGGATTCGGCGAGCACGTGCCGTTCAAAACCCCGACCTACGCCAAGGATCTGCTGCACACCCCGATCGCGGAGGCCGCGGACACCGCCTTCGCCATGACCGATCTGACCCGCGATGACATGGACATGGTGTCGATCTACGACTGCTACACCATCACCGTGCTGCTGTCGCTGGAGGACGCGGGCTTCTGCGAGAAGGGCAAGGGCATGGAGTTCGTTGCCAACCACGACCTGACCTTCCGCGGAGACTTCCCGCTCAACACCGCCGGTGGCCAACTCGGTTTCGGCCAGGCCGGATTGGCGGGCGGCATGCACCACGTATGCGATGCCACCCGCCAGATCATGGGGCGCGCCGGTGCGGCTCAGGTCGCCGACTGCAACCGCGCCTTCGTCTCCGGCAACGGCGGAATCCTGTCCGAGCAGACGACGCTCATATTGCAGGGAGACTGACGATGACCTTAGAGCGGCCGATGCCCGTGAAAACGCCTACCACCGCGCCGTTTTGGGACGCGTTGGCCCAGCACCGCATCGTCATCCAGTATTCGCCGTCGTCGCAGAGCTACGTGTTCTATCCGCGGGTACGTGCCCCGCACACCTTGGCCGACGACCTGGAATGGCGCGAGATATCCGGGATGGGAACGCTGTACTCGTTCACGGTGGCCCGCCGGCCCGTCGGCCCGCACTTCGCCGACGCGGTTCCGCAATTGCTGGCCATTGTCGAATGGGACGAGGGGCCAAGGTTTTCCACCGAGATGGTCAACGTCGACCCGGCGGACCTCAGGGTCGGGATGCGGGTGCGCCCGGTGTTTTGCGACTATCCCGAGCACGACGTCACCATGCTGCGCTACGAACCGGCGGAGTAACAGCCGCGTCACAGCCGCCACAGTGGCATGTGCGGGCAAGGATGTTCGACCTGCCCGCCTCGCAGCGACAACCGGCCTTCGAGACAGCCGCGTTCACGGATTGTCGCTGCGAGGCGGGCACTTCGACATGTGCCAGAAATGGGTGACGTATGTACCGGATGTGACCGGGCGGCAACGAGTCACTTCAACTGCTCGGTCGGTACCCCGTAGCGGTCCTGATAGGCGCGCACCCGGTCGCGGACCTCGGCGGCGTCCAGGCCGGTGTCCGACCACGTGTACCGGCTGCCCCCGACGTCGCCGGGGTGCGCGGCAAGGAAGTCGCGCATCCGCTGTGCGGCATCGGGTTTCAGCTCGCGGCCCAGCTTTTGGTAGATGTCCTTGATCGTGGTCCACGGGTCGTTCATGAAATCGGTGAACAGCACGTCCACCACGCGGCCGGGCGGCACCGCGCCGCTGTCGCGCAGGGCCATCCCGCGCTCGAGGCCGACGACCACTTCTTCGTAGGACTGGGCCGCGCACTCGGCGATGTCGGATTCGTCGCTGCCCATCCGCCGCAGGTGGTGGGTCAGCGCGGCGATCGACGAGATGACGTTGAGCGGATCGCGGTGGGTCTGCACGATCAGCGCGTCCGGATATTCGGCGAGCAGGGTGTCGAGGTGCCATAGGTGCGCCGGCGATTTCAGGAGCCACTGGCCGGGGACGCCGGACTGCAGGTGCTGCAGGAAGATTCGGTGGAAGCGATAGGCGCCGCGGTGGTCGGCCTCGTACAGCAGCCAGCGGTAGTAGCTCGGCAGCCGGTACTGCACCGAGAAGATCATGCTGGTGAACTCGCTGGCCGTGATGCGGACGCACTCCTGCCCGACGAGCGCCCCCATCGGGTGAAATGCCAAGAATCCCGGGATGATCTGCTCGGAGAGTTCGATGCTGGCCTGCGTCTGCGCAATCCGCGGGTCGTCGTGATAGGTCTCGGGCTGCGGGACAGGACAGGGCGCATCCACCTCCCACGTCAGCGGCGGCCGCAGGTCGGGATCCTGGGCGAGCAGGTCATAGAGAATCGTGGTGCCGCTGCGCGGCTGGCCCACGATGAATATCGGCGCCGTGATCGGCTTGCCGGCGACCTCCGGATGTTGCTTGCGCCAGTCGATTACGCCGAGCCGGTTCTTCAGGGCGCGCATGATGTCGAGGTGGGCGATCTCCACCCCGATCGCCGACAAACGCGCCTCGTTGACCAGCCCGTCGGTCAGCCGCTGCAGCCCGGCCTGCCACCCGTCGTCGCCGAAGTCGTCACTCCCGGCCTCCTCGCAGGCAGTGGCGATGAGCCGCTCCGGGGCGAATCGCTCCTGCAGCGTCATGCCCGGACCTTTCCCTCGTGGACCGACACCGAGACGTCCGGCGGGCTGGGGTTGTCCAGCCAGCGCACCACCACGAACCCGCGGTGCCGGCCGCCGGTGTCGAGCCAGTGGCCGTACCCGAAGTCCTCCGCCGAGATGGCGATCCGCACTCGCCCGTCCGCGTCGGGCCGCACCGCGCGACTGGTCACCGCGCTGTGCCGACGGCGCGGCTCCAGGCACTCGTGCCACAGGCTTTCCAGCGTCACGTTCCAGTAGCGGGTGTCGGGCGGCTCGATGTCGAGCACCAGCGCCTGCCCGGGATCGAGCCGGAATGTCCCCATCATGTACAGGTTGTCCGGCGTGGTGTCGGCGGCACCCAGATCGGCGGCCTCGGCGGTCAGCAGCGTGTTGGGCGTGTGCAGGAGCTCGGGCTTGATGGTGCGGTGCAGCGTGACCAGCTTCATCAGCGACCACGCCATCGCGGTGAACTGGTCGGCGAGTTCGTCGTCGGTCAACGGCGCCACGGGGTCGGGATCTAGCGCGTCGATGCGCATCGTGGCCAGCGTCTCGGAGGCGGGATCGCCGATGTACTCGCGGACGACGACCGAGGACGCGTCCTCGGGGATCTTCACCCATTGCGCGCCGGCGAGATCGGTGGGTTCTTCCGAAGAGAGCACCAGCGCGAACTCGTCGCCGCTTAGCGTCAGGTCGGTGTCGCTGACGTAGTTGGCCATCCGGCGCGGGGTCAGCCCGGTGCCGGCCAGGATCTGAAATCCGAGATAGGCGCTGGTGCCGCGGGTGCCGGTGATCCGGTAGCGGCGGTCACCGCGGACCATCGCCAGGTAGTAGTTGCCGTCGGGGTTGGGCCCGCCGACCATCCTTGTCGGAGAACACATATCGAAGAACGCGGGGCGGTCGGGGTCGGCCTCGACCGACAGTTGCGCACACAGCGACGAGACGCGGGCGATGACGCGCAGCCCCTCGAGGAGTTCGCGTTCCGATTCGGCGTCCTCGGTCACGATCTTGGTGGCGTCGGCCAGCATCTGCTGGAAGAACTGCCACGCGGCGCGCGCCTTCGGAGCCTGGGTTTCAGCCATAGCCAAATGCATAGACGATGCGTCAGCCTCCCGTCGCCGATTCTCCCGAATATCGGGAGGGCGACGGGACGCGCGGCCCTGTCCGGGCTCACCTGCAGCGCTGGACTAATAGTCCCTCACTATTGGCTGGGCCTGCGTGGTGGGCGGGTGATCGAAGCTGCTGAATAATTGCGGTGCCGGCGCGCATTTGCTGTTCGGTCCCGACACGTGGCGCCGTTGACTCTGTGACGGGAATCATTGTCTACTAGTCGCTATATCGGCAGAGGAGTGCGGCATGAACAAGGACGAACTGATCCTGATCAGCGTGGACGACCACATCGCCGAGCCGGCCGATATGTTCGATGCGCACGTCCCCGCGAAATATAGGGACTTGGCGCCCCGGGTGGTCCTCGAACCCGACGGGGTCCAGCAGTGGTACTACGGCGAGGTTCGCGGACGCAACATGGGCCTGAACGCCGTCGCCGGAAAGCCCCGCGAGATGTACAACATCGACGCCTCGCGCTACGACGAGATGCGCCCGGGCTGCTTCAACGTCGACGAGCGTGTCCGCGACATGAACGCCGGCGGCCAGCTGGCGGGCCTGAACTTCCCCAATTTCACCGGCTTCTCGGGCCAGGTGCTCAACCAGGGTCCCGACCGTGACGTCAACCTGGTGATGATCAAGGCGTACAACGACTGGCACGTCGACGAGTGGTGCGCGGCCTACCCGGGCCGGTTCATCCCGTGCGGCATCCTGCCGCTCTTCGACGTCGCCGAGGCCGCCAAGGAGGTCAGGCGGCTGGCCGACAAGGGTTGCCACGCGGTGACATTCTCGGAGAACCCGGAAGCCTTGCAAATGCCCAGCATTCACACCAAATACTGGTATCCGCTGTTCGAGGCCGTCTGCGAGAACCAGACGGTGCTGTGCACCCATGTCGGCTCGGCATCTCGCTCTCCGCAGGTGTCGACGGACGCGCCGCCCAGCGTTCAGATGACGGCGTCGTCGATGATGAGTATGTTCACCTTCACCGAGCTGATCTGGGCCGAATTCTGGGCCGACTTCCCGCAGCTGAAGTTCTCGCTCACCGAGGGTGATGTTGGCTGGATTCCCTACTTCCTCTGGCGCGCCGAGCACGTCTACAACCGTCACTCGGGCTGGACGCTGGCGAAATTCCCACCCGGCTATGCCGGACCCAGCGATGTGTTCAAGCGCCACTTCTACACCTGCTTCATCAGCGACAAGGTCGGCGTGCGCAACATGGACTGGTTCAACGAGGACATGCTGTGCTGGGAGTCCGACTTCCCGCATTCCGACAGCAACTGGCCGTTCGCACCGGAGGACGTCATCGAGACCATGGGGCACCTGGACGACGCCGTCATCAACAAGATCACGCACGAAAACGCCATGGCCGCCTACTCATTCGACCCCTTCCGGTACATTCCCAAGGAGCACGCCCGCGCCGGCTACCTGCGCTCGCAGGCCACCGACGTCGACGTCGTCACCCACGTCGGCCGCCCGGCCGACCAGCGCGACCTCGACGCGTGGACCCGGATTACGCAGGCCGGTCTGCAGGCCCTCGCGCAGGGGCAGCCGCCGCCGACGGTCGAGATAACGGGCATCGCAGGGCGCGCCACCACCCTGGGCAACTGAGTGGCCGCCCGGGCACCGTTCGCCGACTGGCGGGTGCTGGAGTTGTCCAACGGCATCGCGGTGTCCTACTGCGGCAAGATGTTCGTCGATGCCGGCGCCGAGGTCGTGAAAATCGAGTCACCGCAGGGCGATTCGATGCGGAGCTGGTCGGCCGGCGGGCCGGCCGGCGCGCTGTTCGGCTACCTGGCCGCCGGCAAGAAGTCGGTGAACGACCGTGGGCGGGCGGTTGAGCTGCTGGCCGGCGCAGACATCGTGCTCACCGACCTGACCGACGGTTGGACCCTCGACGAAATCATTGCGCACACCGGACCGTCGGCGGTGATCGTGGCGGTGACGCCGTTCGGCACCACCGGGCCCTACGTCGAAGAACAGGTGGTGGCCAACGAATTCATCCTGCAGGCGCTGTGCGGCTCGATCGACGGCCGCGGTTGGCCGGGCGACGAACCGGTGCAGGCGGGCGGGCGGCTCGGCGAGTGGCTGGCCGGCTCGTTCGCCGCACCCGTCGCCGCCGCGACGGCCCGCCGCGCCGCCCGGGGAGGGGGCGGGGAGGTCGTCGACGTCTCGACCTACGAGGCGATGGCGATCGCGATGGGTGGGCTGTCCGCCATGTCGGCCAGCGTGCTGGGCGCGGATTCCCTTCAGCAGCAACGCAGCCTGGAACTGCCGTCGATCGTTCCGACGGCCGACGGCATGGTCGGTTTCTGCACTATCACCGCGCAACAGTTCCAGGACTTTCTGGTGATGATCGATCGCGCCGACCTGCTCGACGACGCCGAGCTCGCGTCGTTCGTCGGGCGCGTCCAGCGCCGCGACGAATTCCTCGGCATGGTCACGCAGTGGACGGAAACCCGCACCACGCAAGAGATCATCGACCTCGCGGTGGCCTTCCGCATCCCGGTGGCTCCCATCGGCACCCCGGCCACGCTGCCGAAGGTCGACCACTTCGTCGAACGCGGCGTTTTCGTCGAATCGGAACCCGGCGGCCTGCAGCCGCGGGTGCCGTATCGGAGCGACGCGATGGCGACCAGGCCGCCCGCAAAGCCCCCGCTGCTGGGGGCGGACAACGGCGGTGTCCACTGGCCGCCGCGGCCCCACCGGCCGCAAGCCGCCGATGCGGACGCACTCCCGTTGTCCGACATACTGATAACCGACTTCACGGCGTTCTGGGCGGGACCGGTCGCCACTCAATTCCTGGGTTCCCTCGGCGCCGACGTGATCAAGCTCGAGGGCGTCCGCCGGCCCGACGGCATGCGGCTCTCCGCCGGCCGCCCACCAGACTGGGACCAGTGGTGGGAGTGGGGCCCGGTCTTCTTGTGCAGCAACAACAACAAGCGCGGCGTCAGCGCCGAACTCAGCGTCGACGCCGGGCGCGCCATAGCCCTGGAGCTCATCGCCGCGAGCGACCTGGTGATCGAGAACTTCTCACCGCGGGTGATGGAGAATTTCGGCCTGGACTGGGACGCCGTGACCGCGGCCAATCCGCGCGCGATCATGGTGCGGATGCCCGCGTTTGGCCTCGACGGCCCGTGGCGTGATCGCGTGGGCTTCGCCCAGACGATGGAGCAGGCGACCGGAATGGCGTGGGTGACCGGACACGCCGACGGCCCGCCGGTCATCCCGCGTGGGGTGTGCGACCCGATGGCGGGGCTGCATGCCGCGTTCGCCGCGATTGCCGCGCTCGTGGTTCGCGACCGGGACGGGACCGGGATGCACGTCGAGTCGACGATGGTCGAGGCGGCGCTGAATGTGGCCGCCGAGCTGGTGGTCGAGTACTCGCGCAACGGGATCGAGTTGCGCCGCAACGGAAACAGGGGCCCGGGCGCGACGCCCCAGGGCGTGTATCCGTGCCGCGGCGACGACGAATGGGTCGCGCTCGCCGCCCTGGGAGACGCCGCGCGCGCGTCGTTGGCGACGCTCATCGAGCGACCCGACCTCGGCCCGGACGGCGCTGGCTGGCGCGAAGGGGCCGACGAAATCGACAAGCTGATTTCCGGCTGGACCGCCCGGCGTTCGGCGACCGACGCGGTGGCGGCGCTGCGCGCCGGTGGGGTGGCGGCGGCGCGCGTCACCCCGGCCGCGGAACTGCTGAGCGACCCGCAACTGCTCGCCCGCGGCTTCTGGGAAGAGATCGACCACCCGGTGGCCGGCTCGTTCCTATGCACCGGCATGCCGTTCGCGTTCGTCGGAAAGCCACGACGGTGGCTTCGGCGGGTGCCCCCGCTGTATGGCCAGCACACCGAGGAAGTGCTGACGGGAATTCTTGGGCGCAGTCACCGGGATCTGGTGGAGCTGCGCGCCTTAGGGGCCACCAGCACACGGCCGGCGGGCCTGTGACGTGGCGGTCACGCTGTGCGTCCCGCCGCGCGCCGGCGAGCCGTGCGCCCCTGTCCGGTTCCTGGTGCGCCAGGACTCCGTGGTGATGGAGCTGACCGCCCGCCACCGGATCACCGGCGTCGAGTGGGATGCGAGCGAACGGGCGGTGGCGATGGTCGTCGAGATCACCGACCCGCAATCGGCACGGCCGATCGACGTGCGGATCGACGTGGTCCAAACCGGTGCCGCACCCCGCGGCGCGCGGACCACGACGATCGGCACCATCGAACGCGACGGGCAAGAATACGACGTCGTCGGAACCTACCTGGGAGTTGTCGCGGATGAAAACTAGCTCGGCGAAGCGGACCGCGGCGATCGTCGGAGTGCACAACACCCGGCAGGGCCGTCGGCTGGATGGCGAAACGTCACGAAGCCTGGCGCTCAAGGCCATTCACGGGGCGCTCGCCGACGCCGGCTTGAGCCTCGAGGACGTCGACGGGATCAGCGCGGGCCCGCTGTCCACCGCGTTGATCTATGACCTGCGCCTCGGGCCGGCCTGGCAGGGACTGGCGTTCGGGGTCGGCATGATCACCGAGGCGGCGGCCGCGATCGAGCACGGCATGGCCGACGTCGTCGTCCTGGTCGCCGCGCAAGCCGGTGAATACCGCGACCACCAGGCCACTGCTCCGTGGACCCGGCCCGAGAACGAATTCGTCGCGCCCTGGGGGATGTTCACCACCGCCGAGTTCGCGCTGATCGCCCGGCGCCACATGCACGTCTACGGCACCACCCGCGAACAACTGTCGATGGTCGCGGCGACCATTCGCAACAACGGGTCGCGAAACCCCGAAGCCGTTTACTACCAACGGGGTCCGTTCGCGCCGGAAGACATCACCGCGTCGCGGCCGATCGCCGACCCGTTTCATCTCCTCGATTGCGCCACCACCTCCGAGGGCGGCTGCGCCCTCGTCGTGGCCAACGTCGACCAGGTGGATGTCGCCGGCCAACCGATCTACGCGTTGGGCAGCGGCGCGGACTTTCACGGCCCGTCGTATCAGCACCCGCCCGCATGGGACCTCGCCGGCCGGCGCGGCGATCACGGCCACTACGTCAATGGCGTCGTGGGCAGGCGCGCGGCCGAGCGGGCGTTCGCCCACGCCGGCCTGCGGCCCGACGACGTCGACGTGCTGGAGCTCTACGATCCGTTCTCCTTCGAAATCATCCGCCAGCTAGAGGCTTTCGGCTTCTGCGGCGACGGCGAGGGCGGACCGTTCGTCGCCGACGGCCACATCGCGATCGACGGCAGCCATCCGGTCACCACCGACGGGGGGACCATGTCCTTCAGCCACGCCGGCTCCAATCCGCAGATGATGCAGCGGGCCGTCCGGGCCGTCCAGCAGCTGCGCGGCCAGGCCGGTGACCTCCAGGTGCCCGACGCGCACATCGCGTTCTGCAGCAACGGGGGTGCGGGAGCCCTGTTCACCACAGTGCTGATCCTGGGAGACGAGCCGTTATGACATCCGAACCGTTGCGGCCACAGACGGGGCCGGTGCCCCACGCCAGCAGCGAACTCAGCGTCCCCTTCTGGCAGGGCTGCAGAGCGGGGGAGTTGCGTTACCAACGCTGCGAAGCGTGTGGCCTGTCGAACTTTCCGCCGACCGAGCATTGCCGCCAATGCCTTTCGGCCGAACTGCGGTGGGAGTGCAGCGGCGGGCTCGGCGAGATCTACAGCTGGACGGTAGTGCATCGCCCGGTCACCGCGGAATTCGAGCCGCCCTATGCGCCGGCGATCGTCACGCTGGACGAGGGCTACCAGATGCTGACCAACGTCGTCGGGGTGGACCCGGGCGACCTAGCGATCGGCATGCGCGTCCGGGTGCAACTCCACGCCGTCGGCGCCGACGTCACCCTGCCGTATTTCACCGGGTTGCAATGAGTCCCGCCCGCACCAGCAATGGCCTGCCGGTGACGGCCTACCTGGTGCTGGGCGTGCTGGCCGCCAACGACGAACAGCTCACCGCCGGTGAGATCAAGATGCGTGCCGAACTATCGGTCGGCCACTTCTATTGGTCGCCGTCGGTGAGCCACGTGCGGCGCGAGCTGAACCGCTTGCTGGAGCGGGGCATGGTCAGCGAGATCGGTGCCCAATCCGGCAAGCGCGCGATCACGTTGTACGAGACCACCGATTCGGGCCTGGACGCGCTGCGCCGGTGGGTCCAGCACTTTCCGGCCGAGGATCGGGTGGTCATCAAACACCCCGTCATCCTCAAGACCTGGCTTGCGCGCGGCGAGAATCCGGAACACCTGGTCGACACGCTGGACCGCCATCTCGAGGCGACCCGCGCCCGGCTGGACGAGGCGCTGTGGTCGCGGCAGCGCTCCCGCGACCTCGGTCTGGCCGATGACCCGGACCAGCGTTGCTCGTTCGCGGTGCTCGACTATGCGATCCGCGGTTTGTATGCGGAAATTTCCAACATCGCGCAGCTGCGCGACGAGATCGCCGGCGGCACAAGCCGAGATCCCGTCAAACGGGTGCGACGGGCGAAGGGGCAGATCCGCCGTCGGGCACCCAGGGACCCGCGCTAGACGTGGCTTGCCGGTAGGCGGTGCCGCGCCCGTCACGCTCCCAAAGGATTTCGCCCTGGCCGGCGGACGCGCCTTCGGCGATCAGCTGGCGTTTGAGCACCTTGTGGGTGGCGGTGCTGGGCAGGTCGGCCGCGATGCGCACGTATCGCGGCCAGGCCTTCGGGGACAGGTCGGATTGCGCGCCAAGGAAGGCTTCGAACGCATCGGGCTCGAGCTCGGCGCCGCCGTTGAGGACGATCGCGGCCATCACCTGATCTCCCACCCGTTCGTCCGGGACGGCGTACACCGCTGCGCGATTGATGGCGCTGTGCCGCAACAGGATCCGCTCGATGGGAGCCGCGGCCAGGTTCTCGCCGTCGACGCGCATCCAGTCGGCGGTGCGCCCGGCCAGGTAGATCCAGCCGTCGGCGTCGCGGTAGGCCAGGTCCCCCGACCAGTACATGCCGTGGCGCATGCGTTCGGCGTTGGCCTCGGGATCGTTGTAGTAGCCGGTGAAGAACCCCGAGCCCGCGGTGTTGACCAACTCGCCCACCGCCTCGTCGGCGTTGGCCAGCGCCCCGTTGGCGTCGAAGCGTGCGACGGCGCATTCGGTGACGGTCTCGCTGTTGTAGATCGCGACCCCGTCGACGCCGCGGCCGATCGACCCCTTCGGCGTCCCGGGTTCCCGGATCACGATGACCGCGTTCTCCGTGGAGCCGAAGCCATCCTCCACCTGAACGCCGAATCGGCGGGCGAACTCCTCGATGTCCTTGTCGTTGGCCTCGTTGCCGAACGCCACCCGCAGTGGGTTGTCGGCGTCGTCGTCGCGTTCGGGGGTGGCGAGGATGTAGGCCAGGGGCTTGCCGACGTAGTTCATGTACGTGGCCCCGTAGCGGCGGATGTCGTCCAGGAAGTTGCTCGCCGAGAACCTCGCCGGGACGATCGCGGCGCCGGACGCCACCGCGGGCGCCCAACCGGCGACGACCGCGTTGGAGTGAAACAGCGGCATGGACACGTAGCAGGTGTCCTGCTCGGTCAGCCCGAATCGCCCCATCAGGCTGAGCCCGGCGACCACCGCCATCAGGTGGGATACCTGCACCGCCTTGGGATTACCACTGGTTCCCGACGTGAAGATCATCATGAACGCGTCCGTCGCGGTGACCTCGCGGTGGGGGACCAAATCGTCGGTGCTCCTGAGGAATTCGGCCCACTGCGGCGTCGAGGTGTCCAGGATTTGCGTTCCCCCGAGGTCTAGACCTTCGAGCAGCGGCCGATGCTCGGGATCGGTGACCACGAACTGACAGTCGGCCCGCCGGATGTCGGCGGCCAGAGCCTCGCCGCGCCGAGTCGTGTTCACTCCGCACAGCACGTAGCCGCCGAGCCCGGCCGCCGCCATCTGGGCCAGCATCTCCGGCGTGTTTCCGAGCAAGGCGCCGACGTGCATTGGTCGACGCGGGTCGGCGGCGGCGATCAGGGCCGCGGCCCGCGCCGCCGCCTCGGTGAGGTATTGATCCCAAGTCCATTGCAGATGACCATGCTTGACGGCGACGGCAGGGTCGGTCAGGCGCTTACGCAGTAGCGCCTGAATCGTGTCGTCGGCCATCGCAGCGGTCCACCTTCAATTACGAGACGAGACGGTCCGTCTTATCTTAGCGGCGGTCCCCAGCCCCGGGTGCTAGCCGCCCACCATCATCAGTCCGCCGTCGACGGCCAGCAGTTGCCCGGTGATGAAGCCCGAGCCGGGCCCGGCCAGGAACACCAGCATGGGCCCGACGTCTCGCGCGGGCTCTCCGAGTTTCCCGCCGATCGGGATCATCAGCTGCATCTGCTGATCGATGAGGGCGCTCGCATCGGGACCGAGGAAATCCCGGAAACGGTCGGAGCCCGGTGTCTGCACCGCCGGAGCCAACGCGTTAACGGTGACGTCGTCGGCGCCCCAGGCTTTCGCGGCCGATCGTGTCCACGCCTGCACCGCGCCCTTCGTTGCGGCGTAGACCGCCGAGATCGCGCTACCCTGCACGGCTTCGGACGACCCGAAGTTGATGATCCTGCCGCCCTTGGGGTTCTGCTCTTTCATCACCGAGTAGGCGGCCTGATTGGTCAGGATGGTGGCCTTCACGTTGGTGTCCAACAGGAACGAGATGTCGTCGGCGCCGATGTAGCCCGGAACTCCGGCCTGCCACAGCCCCGCGGCGTTCACCAGGACGTCGAGCCCGCCCAGGTGCTCGACCGCCTGTTGCGTCATCGCCGTAACCGCGTCGGCGTCGCGCGCGTCGCACTGCAGCCAGGTATTCGCCAGCCCATCCGGCGGCGGGGTCTTGTGGTAGGTGCCGACCACCTCGGCCCCCGCGTCGGTGAGGACTCCGATGGCGGCCGCGCCGATACCGGTCGCTCCACCGGTTACCAGGATCCGCCTGCCTTGCAGCACCTTTTGCATCCCGAGAGCGTAGCGCCCGCCAAGTGGCGTCCCGAGCTAGGTGCGCACCGCAATCGACGACAGCAGATCGGCGAGCCGCTCCGGCTGGTCGAGCATCGAGAACGTGCGCGCCCCCTCGATGACCTCGAGGCGGGCGTTGGGGATGGTCGCGGCCAGCCGTTCGCCGTCCGCGAGCTCGAAGAACACGTCGTCGGCCGACCAGGCGATGAGCGTGGGCTTGTCGAACTCGTGCAGTCGCGCGGCGACGCCGGTGGTGACCTCCGTGCGCATCGAGAGGCTGAACTGGCGCAGGTCTTCGGCGACCGCCGGGTCGGACAGTCCCGGGCGCACCCATGCCTCGGTGAGTTCGTCGATGTTGGTGTATGCGAGGCCGTCAAAGGCGCGCTTGCGCGCGGCCGGCGCGCGCATGGCCTGGGCGAGGGTCTTGAACATCGTCTTGGACTTGGCCGCCAGGATCACCGGCTTGAGGATCGGCGGTGGAAAGTGTTCGAACGCATCGCAACTGGTGAGCACCAGCGCCCCGAGCCGCTCGGCGTGATGCACCCCGACGAGTTGGGTGACGACCCCGCCGGTGTCATTGCCGACCAACACCACGTCCTCGAGATCGAGGGCGGCAAGCACCTCGGCGACCATGCCGGCGACACCGTAAATGGTCCGGTCGGCGCCCGGCCGCAGCGGCTGCGGGTGCGCGCCCAGGGGCCAGGTGGGGGCGATGCAGCGCAGCCCGCGATCGGCGAGGCGGACGCTGACCTGACGCCAAAGTTGGCTGCCCATCATGTACCCGTGCACGAAGACGACGGGCCTGCCGTTCTCGGGTCCGGTTGCTTCGTAGTGAATGGTCCCGGCACTAATGTCGATCGTCGACATGGCTGACTCCTACATCGAAAGGTACATTTACAAACAGGCTGTCTGTTCGTAAGTTACCAACAGGCTGTATGGAAATCAAGAGACGGACCCAGGAGGAGCGCTCCGCGGCCACCCGCGATGCGCTGATCTCGGCTGCCCGCCGCCTGTGGGGTCTGCGCGGTTACGCGGAGGTGGGCACGCCGGAGATTGCGACGGCCGCGGGGGTCACCCGCGGCGCGATGTACCACCAATTCGCCGACAAGGCAACGCTTTTCGCCGCTGTGGTCGAGGCCGTCGAGCAAGACGTGATGGCCCGGATGGGGACCATCGTGGCCGAGTCGGGGGCGACGACGCCCGCCGACGCGATCCGGGCCGCCGTCGACGCCTGGCTCGACGTCTCCGGCGATCCCGAGGTACGCCAGCTGATCCTGCTGGACGCGCCGAGCGTGCTTGGGTGGCCGGCCTTCCGGGATGTCGCCCAGCGCTACAGCCTGGGCATGACCGAACAGCTGCTCACCGAGGCCGTCAAGGCCGGGCAGCTTGCCGAGCAACCGATGCGGCCGTTGGCCCACATCCTGATCGGCGCGCTCGACGAGGCGGCGATGGTCATCGCCACCGCCGACGACCCGAAACGCGCCCGGCGGGAGACGGGGGAGGTGCTGCACCGGCTGATCGACGCGATGTTGGACGAGCGTTGACGGTCATGCGCTTCGATGTAGGAACAGGAACTGCTTCAGCTCCCGCGCCGGCAGGCGAAAGTACGACGGGATCGCCTGCAGCACGGCCGTGCTCATGGGAATGATTTCGGGACGCTCCAGGGCGAACGTTTGCCCACGCCACTTCAGGTTCGCATGTCCGGCCGCGATGACGTTTCGGCACCAGTCCACGTCGGCGCCGTAGGACAGCCCGATGACGAACCCGTCGCCGTAGCGAAAGGCGCCCACGGGTGTCGAGTACGTGCGACCGGAACGACGTCCGACGTGTTCGAGAAGCGCATACGGGGAACGGCGCTTGCCCGCGATCGGCGAGATCACCTTGTTATACGGCTTGAGCAGCTTGGGTCGCAGGTTCTTATTGTGTTGCACGATTTTCGCGAGGGCATAACTCGTCAGCAGCCAGCTTGCTGCCGCACCGCCCAGCACCAGGACGAGCCCGAAAGTCGTTCGAAACCAACGCGAAATCCGCATGTGTGGAGCGTATCCGTCCGATATGCCCAGTCACGGCGGCCGAACGACCCTTAGGTCGGGGACGAAGGCCCCGTACCGATCGCGCGGGCGGCCTCAGCGGTGGCTCTGGGCAAAGAACTGCCAGATCGTGTCGGTGGCGTTGAGCGCCGTCGACGGTTCGGGGATGCCGGCGAGTTCTGCAAGCGGACTCGGCTGGCCGCCGGGCCATTGGTGGCCGGCGCCGGCCACCGAGATCAATTCGACGGTGCGACCGTCAGGGCATCCGGCCGTCTGGGTGGTCACGCTGCCGGCGCTGGTCGAGGTCGGGGGCCCGCACCCGTCGATGGACCGCCACGTGGCGTTGACCGACTCCACCGAGGGGCCGTCGACGCGTGGATTCCCGTTGACTGCGAAGGCCTTTCCGGGTCCGCCGTTGTAGGGCACCCGGTCGTCGGCGGTGCCGTGAATCTGCAGCACCGATGTCGGTCGCGCTTGGGAGCAATCGGTCAGCAGCGTGCCGGCGACGGGGGCGATCGCGGCGAAGGTGTCGCTCTGGCAGCCCAGCCGCAGCGCCATCATGGCCCCGTTCGACATGCCGGTGGCGTAGACGCGCGCGCGATCGATGGGGATCTCCTCTTCGATGGCCCCCACCATCGCGGTGAGGAATCCGACGTCATCGGTGTTGGCGCGCTGCGGTTCGCCGCAGCAGGTCCCGGCATTCCAGGCGCGGTTGAGCCCGTCGGGATAGGCGACCAGGAAATGCCCGGTGTCCGCCTCGGCGTCCCAGTTGTAGGACCGCTCGGCCTGCGCGCCGTTGCCGAAGCCGCCGTGCAGCATCACCACCAGGGGCGCCGCGTCGGGCAACCCCTGCGGTCGGTACAGGTGGTAGGTCCTGCTGACACCGCCGGAATCGATGGATTGCGTGGACTGCCCGACCGGAATCGGTTGGGCGCCGGGCGTTCCCAACGCATGACCGCCTCCAACGCACCCGCCGAGCACCACGACCAAAATCGATGCGAGACAGACACCGAACCCCCGAGCGCACAGCGATCGCATGAACCCATCGTGGCAGCCGGTCGACATTTTGACAAGTAGCTTGTCAAAATGCTCTCAGGTGGCACACTCTTCCCATGCGACGTGTTACGGACGGCCACTGGAAGCCCACCGTCCCGGCGCTGGTGAACCTGGTGGCCGCCTCGGGCGCGCCCCGCTTACGGGCCGCGTTCGCCGCTGCCGGCCTCGACGGCATCCGGCCGGCGCAGGCGGTTGCGCTGGTTCCGCTGGCGGGCGGCGGCCTGCACGCGTCGGATCTGGCCGACCGGCTCAAAGTGAGTCGTCAGGCAGTGGCCCAGGCGATCGCCGGCCTGGAGCGGCACGGCTATGTCACCCGAGTGGCCGATCCCGAAGACGCCCGGGCCAGGATCATCGAGCTGACGCCACGCGGCCGCCAAGCGCTGCGCGTGATGCGTTCCAACGCAGTTGCTTTGGAGAAGCGGTGGGAACAGCTGCTGGGCCCCCAGCGGCTGGGCGAATTGCGCGACACCCTGCAGACGTTGCTCGCCAGCGAGGCCGACGCGGTGCGCGATTGACACGGCGTAAGTTCGACGCAAGACAATGACAGGAGTCCGCCGTGCCCATCTTCATGGTCGAGCGCAACTTTGCCGAGGACATGGAACCGAGCTTGGAGGTCGCCGACGGCATCAACCGGATCAACGACCTCGAGGGCGTTCGCTGGATGTACTCGTTCCTGTCGGCGGACAAGCGCAAGACCTACTGCCTTTACGAGGCGCCCTCACCCGAGGCCATCAGGACGGCGGCCGCGAGGGCTGGCCTGCCCGCCGACGTGATCGTCGAGGTCCGCGATCGCGTCATGCCCGACGGCAAGCTCTCCGGTATCTGAGGGTCGTCACCCGAGCAGCTCGTGGTCGGCGGCGTACATTGCCGCCTGGGTGCGGTTCGCGGCGCCCGTTTTGATCAGGATGTTGCGCACGTGGTTGGCGGCCGTGTTGGTGCTGATGTAGAGGCGTTCGCCGATCGCGCGATTGCTCAGCCCCTCGGCGAGCAGCCGCAACACCTCGACCTCCCGGTCCGTCAAGCCGTCCGGGCCCGTCACCAGCACCGCATCCACCAGTTCGACGACGCGGTTCTGACCGATTGGCGTGGCGATCGCGCGTGCCTCGTCGGCAAGGCGGCGGGCTTCCTCCGTGCGCCCGCGTGACGCCGCGAACAACGCGTGCCGGGCCAGCGTCTCGGCGATGTGAACCACCGAGCCCATCCGGCGGTCCATCTCGAGCGCCGCGGCGAAATGCCTCTCGGCCGCCTCGGTGTCGCCGTCGAGTGCCGCGATCCGGGCGAGGTAACGGTCGGCGCTGCCGAACAAGGCGACGAATTGGCCGGCGACCAGGTTCTTGGCGGCATAGCGTCCCATGTACGGACGCAGCGAATGCAGAGCCTCGCGGTTGCCGAGCTCCAGCGCCGCCTCGACCATGAACGCCAGCTCCATCGGCCACTGCGCCTCGTCGGTGCGATCGCCGAGTTTTCGGTTGAGCAGATGGTTGAGCGCTCGGGTCATGCCCGCTTCACAGTTGAGCTCGGTGTACAGCGCAAGCAGGCCGGGCACCCAACGTCCGGCGAATGTCTCGCTGCCGTCGATGAACCCGGCGAACCTCTTCAGTTCCGAAGTCTCGCGGCGGATCATGAACATCTGGACGCCGTTGGAACCCGCGGTATCGTCCGCGTCGAACAAATCGCCTGCGCGCAAAGCGATGTCGGCCCATCGTTCGGCGCCGGTGAAGTCGCCGCGCAGATAGGCCAGCGCCTGCTCGACGCACGCACCGACGAACCCGAAGACCGGTTGCCCGATGGCTTTTCCTGCGCGGCGCATGTCCGCGGTCGAGGCGGCCAGGTCGTCGGGCCGGCCGGCCAGGTAACTGACCATGGCGCGAAAGTGCGAGGACGCCCCGAGCACCTCGTAGTCGCGGCGCTCCAGCGCCATGCGGGATACCTCGGCCGATCGCTCCGCCTGGGCTTCGCACAGCTCCGGGGTGAGCCCGTGCCACAGGCTCGTCTTGAGCGTGTGCATCAGCACCGCCTGATCACCGGTGGCCCGCGCGCGGTCGATGGCGTTATTGCCCACCTCGCGCGCTCGCGCCGCCTCCCCGGCGAAGGCCAGCGCGCGCCCAAAGCTGCCGAGTGCCTGCAGGTAGCGCAGGTCGTCGGTCCCCAGCCCGCAGGATTCCAGCGCCGACGCGAGCAGGTCGGCGGCCGTCGAATCCGACTGTCCGCGACGCCAATTCGCTTCCTCGTAGCCGACGGCCGCCCCCAGCCGGATGAGCGGGTCGTCCATCGCGCTCAGGCGTTCATAAATCGCCCGCGACCGCGCGAAATCGCCGGCGCGCACGTGGTTGGCGGCCGCATCGAGGTCCAGCCGCGCCCGATCGGTGCGGCTCAGCTCCGGCAGCGACGCCGCCCGTTCGAACCACCTCGCGGCGTCCTCGTAGGCCAGGCTTTGTTCGGCCATCCGGGCCGCCTGGTGGGCGTACCGCAGCGCCTGCTCGTGGTAGCCGAGCACGTGGGCCCGCAGGTAGTGGTTCGCCAACCGGGGGATGAGCGACGGGTCCGCCCGGCCCTCGAGCGCTTCGGCCGCCCGCGCGTGCATGATCCGCAGCCGGGACGCCGCCATTCCGCCGACCACGGCCTCGCGGGTGAGCGCGTGCACGAACGAGAACTCGCCGTCGGAGTCGCGAACCGGCCGGATCAGGCCGACGCCCTCGGCCGAATCGACCGCCGCCAGCGTCGCGGCGAGATCGGTTTCGCTGGCGGCGATCAGCGCGGGCAGGTCGAACGTCTCGCCGAGCACGGCCGCCTGTTCGATGACGACCCGGACACCGGCGCCCAATCCGCTGAGCCGGCGGGCAATGGCGTCCCCGATCGACGCCGGGACGGTCTGTTGCACACCGAGCGTGCCCAGCCCACCCCGGGCTTCAAGGTCGCCGACCAGCTCGGTCAGGAAGAACGGATTGCCACCGGTCTTGTCGCGCAGCAAGGCGGCGGCCGTGCGCGCCGACGCGGGAGCCAGCTGCTGGGTCCGCCTGACGAACTCGGCGATCGCCTCGGTGTCCAGCCCCGCGAGGTCCAGGCGCCGCACCCCGTCGAAGCGGTGCAGCTCGGCCAGCCGGGTGGTGAGCTCGTCGGAACGGTCCGGTTCGGTCGACCGGAACGTGGCGATCACCAGCATTGCGACGTCGGCGCAGCCGATCACGACGCGTTCGAGCATTACGAGGGTGGGCAGCTGCGCCCAATGCAGGTCATCGAGGATCAACGCGATCGGACTGTCGGCGGCCAGGCGCCGCAGGAAACCCGTCAGGGCGTCGAAAAGTGCCTGCCTGGGCGCCCCGACCTCGTCTGCCGGGCCGATGTCGGGCAAATGCCGATCCACCTGGGTGGACAGCCTGCGCAGTTGCGCTCCGGCGTCGGCCAGGGTGTCGGCCAGCGAGCCTGGCGGGGCCGCGAGCAGCAGCCGGTCCAGCGCCTCGGCGAACGGCGCGTACGGCACGTCCGCGTCGGCCGTCGAGCTCCCGACGAGCACCGGGACGCCGTGGCCGGCCAGCGTTCCGGCCACCTCGGCCGCCAGGCGGGTCTTGCCCGCCCCGGGTTCACCGCCGATGAATACCGCCTGCCGGGTACCGCCTTCGACGCGTTCCCACGCCTGCTCGAACGCGGCAAGCTCCGCCGCGCGGCCGACGAGCGGGCCGCGCCGACGCGCCAGCAATTCCGCCGGAAGGGGTGGTGGCACCCACTGGGCCATGGAATCAAGGTAACCGCGCCGATTTGGCCGGTCGATAGTCAGATCTGACTATCGTTGGAGGCCTGGCAAATGCTTCGTTGTGGTCATGACGCGCGGCCTCGCCGCCTCGTACCGTCGCGGCATCAAACCTGCGAGGCAACCAGAGGAGGTGCGGGCGATGAGCGTGACAACCGCAACCGACGAACTACGCGGCCGGTTCGGGGCACAGGTGATCCTGCCCCACGACGCCGGATACGACGAGGCCCGTGCGCTGCACAACGCCATGATCGACAAGCGGCCCGCGGTGATCGTGCGCTGCGGAACCACCGGCGACATCGTCAGCGCCCTCGAGTTCGCCAGGGCGTCGAAGCTGGAGGTTGCCGTCCGCGGGGGCGGCCACAACGGTCCCGGCTTCGGTTGCGTCGAGGGCGGTCTCGTCATCGACCTGTCGCCGATGAACCGCGTCCACGTGGACCCCGATCGGCGGACCGCCCGCGTCCAGGGCGGGGCGACGTGGGCGCAGGTGGACGCCGCGACCTACGCGCACGGCCTGGCGACGCCGTCGGGCATCATCTCGAGCACCGGCGTCGGTGGGCTGACCCTGGGCGGCGGCCACGGCTACCTGACCCGCAAGTACGGCCTGACCATCGACAACCTGCTGGAGGCGGAGGTCGTGCTGGCCGACGGCCGGGTGGTGACGGCGTCCGAATCCGAGCACCCCGACCTGTTCTGGGCGCTACGCGGTGGCGGCGGAAACTTCGGCGTGGTCAGCTCGTTCACGTTCCGCCTGCACCGGGAGCACACCGTGCTGTGCGGCCCTACGGCGTGGCCCGCATCGGCCACCGCCGACATCCTCAGCTGGTACCGGGACTTCCTGCCCGCCCAGGACGAGGACCTCTACGGCTTCTTCGCGACCATGACCGTCCCGCCGGCGCCGCCGTTCCCCGAGGCGTTCCACCTGCACAAGGCGTGCGCGGTGATCTGGTGCTACACCGGCGATCCCGCCGGAGCCGATGAGGCGTTCGCGCCGGTCCGCCAGATGCGGCCGGCCTTCGAGGGCCTCATGGCGGCGCCCTATCCCGCGCTGAACTCCACCTTCGATGCGCTGTATCCCAAAGGGCTGCAATGGTATTGGCGCGGCGACTTCATCCGCACGATCCCTGACGCCGCCGTCGCGGCCCATGCCCGCTTCACCGAGGAGCTGCCGACGATGCACTCCACGATGCACCTCTACCCGATCGACGGCGCGGTGCACCGGGTCGGCCAGACCGACACCCCCTGGGCCTACCGCGATGTGAACTTCTCTCAGGTCATCGCGGGCGTCGACCCGGACCCGGCCAACGCCGAGGCGTTGAAGCGCTGGACGAAGGAGTACTGGGAAGCCATCCACCCGTACTCGGCCGGCGGCGCCTACGTCAACTTCATGATGGACGAGGGCCAGGACCGGGTCCGCGCCACCTACGGCCCGAATTACCAGCGGCTCAGCGAGATCAAGGCCGTATACGATCCGGCCAACGTGTTCCACATCAACCAGAACATCCTGCCGGCCGGGTGACACAATCGGGTGTGCGACCGCGTCGCGGTACGACGCCTTGGGCTCAAGTGGAGCCTTGACCTCGCGGGAGGGCACCGCCGGTGATAATCCGTGATGTCGAGGTGGACGCCGTCGCCGACTTGGCGCTTTCACCCCCGCGCGCGGCGTTGGCCACGTTCGGCGACGACGAAATCGCCGTGTTGCCAGTGCGCGTCGCCCTCGAAGCGCCCGCCGACCCTGCGGCATCGCCGCGCATCGTGCGGGTGCCCGAGGGTGCTCCGGGCCTGGCCGGTCGCAATGTCGTGGTGGTCGCCGACGACGGCCCGCAGTGGTTTCGACTGCGCTCGTTGACCGTGAGGGGGATCGCCGAGCCCCTGGGCGAGGGTACGTATCGCGTCGTGCCGACGAAGGTCGTGGCGTGGGACTACGGGTCGCTGCGCAACGTAGCCACCCCGCCGGGGGGCTCGCCTGTGCGAGCGCCATCGTTTTCGGTCGGTGAAGAACCGCCGGTCGGCCCATTCCGCTCGCCGAATCTCCAAGCGGCGGTTCGTGATTCGCGGGTGATGATACTTGCCAGCCGTTCGGCGAAGGGCACGCCGTTCGCGGTGCCGCTGTGGTTCGTCACCCACCGCGGCCGCATCTATGCGACGACGTCGGCGTCATCCTGGACGGTGCGCAACGTTGCGGCCGCCCCGCAGGTGGCCCTGCTGCTCGGCGGCGAGGGCTCCGACGACGGCAATCGGCTTCTGGTGCGCGGCCACGCGCGATCGGTCCGCGGCGCGCCGCCGCCGGCGGTGATGGCCCGGCTCGCCTGGCTCTACTACCTGCAACCCCGATTCGCGGCGGTAGAACTCAGTCACATGCGGCTGTGGCCGCTGCGCATGCGGTATTACCTGCAGTCGCGGGCCGCGTACATCGTGATCACGCCCGAGGCGGCTACCGAATGGCAGATGCCGTGAGGTGGCAACTGGCTTGCGTGGCTTCCGGGCTGATCTGCTACGACGCGCTGGTTCGACCCTCACTGCTGGATTGGGGCGCCACCGACGCAGAGCGCCAGATGCAGTTGCCTGGCGATGACATCGTCCAGGACGTCATGCGTCATCACACCCGCGCCGTGACCATCGACGCGCCGCCGGCAGCGGTCTGGCCATGGCTGGTACAGATTGGTGACCATCGGGCGGGCTTCTACAGCTACGACTGGGTCGAGCGTTTCCTCTTCGCCGGGACGGTGCACTACGTCGAGGGACGTCACTCGGCCACTCGCATCCATCCCGAACTGCAGAAGATCGAGATCGGTGACCGGATCAATACCGGGTCGGTTGGTTCCCTGCAAATCGGAAGCCCGGTGACGGTTCTCGAACCCGAGCGGGCCCTGGTCATCGGAACGTGGGCGTTCGTGTTGTTGCCGCTGACTGCAAACCGCACCCGATTGCTCGTTCGCGAACGGGATGCCGGGTGGTTGCGGCTGCTGGCCCCCCAGCGCTTTGCGCTGCTCCGCGCACTGGGCGGAATCATCGACTACACGGTGGGTGAACCGTTGCATTTTGCGATGGTCCGCAAGATGATGCTGGGCATCAAACAACGCGCAGAGACTGCGCAGCCTGACCCGTAGTTGTGCTGGACCGCAAGATGTTTCGTACCTGCGCCCGCCTGAGCCGATTCACGCTGCGTCCGTTGTCGCACGGACTGGACGTATCCGTGGAAAGAGGAGACCGGTTCGGGATTTGTATGCCGCAAAGCCGGGATGATGTGCCATCGACTGATCCTTCTTGATCATGTTGCGTACGAAGAACCCGAAGATCCACGCCGCGTTCACCACGAAAGGTATTGGGTTCCAGGAGATGACGGCGAAGCCGAGGTAGGTCAGGATCTCGCCCAGATAGTTCGGATTCCGTGTACGGGTGAACAGGCCATCCTCGATGAGTCCGGGACGGAGTTTCAGCGTGTAGTACTTTTGTGCGTCCGAAACATAGTGCAAAAAGATCCCGAATACGTAGACCGTGACGCCAGCGCACACGGCGGCGCCGGGCACGTCGGGTTTGAGCCACGCCAACAGGATTGGCGCCGCGTAGTAGCCGGCGAGCGGCAGGAAGACGAACATGATCCCGACCCAGATGGCCACTTTTTCGGCGAACCGCTCGTCGGGATAGGTGCGCCCCTTGATGAGCCACAGGATCGAGTAGCTCCCGTGCATCGCCAGGTAGAGCCACATCGCCGTGCCGTAGTTGGCGAAGGTAATCATCGCTGCCACCGTCACCGGGATGACGAGGGCTTTGTGCAGGTTGATGAAGAAGCCGGTGGGTTTCATGGAGTCCTCGTGCGAGGTAACCGGGTGAGTACTACTGCTGGATAGTAATACTATCCAACGAGTACGACAAGTACTAGCCGGGCGTGCGCCCACCGCGGCGGCAGGAGGAATGACTGTGCGGGTGTCCGAATTGGCCGAGCAAACGGGTGTGTCGGTCGCAACCGTGAAGTACTACATACGCGAGGGCATGCTGGCCGCGGGCGATCCGGGGGGTCCGCGGCGCGCGACATACGACAGCTCCCACGCGCAACGCATCCATCTGATCAAGGCATTGACCGGCCCAGCGGGGCTATCGGTGACTCAGGCCAAATCCATCTTGCAGATCATCGACGCGCCCAAGGTCGCGATTGTCGATCGCCTCGCCAGCGCCACACGAGTGCTGGCCGACGCCGACGTGGATATCGACGCCAAGTCGTACCCACGCGCGGAGGAGGTCATCGGTTGGCTTGGCGAGCCGTACCGGGCCGAGCCGCCCGCGGTCGCTCTTCTCGAGAGTGCGCTCCAAGCGGTCGAAGCGGCCGGCTTTCGGCTGCACCGGGAGCAGTTCGCCACCTACGGCGAACACATGCTTGCCGTCGCCGCCAGCGAAACCGCCAACATCCCACACGACCCCGCAGAAGCCGTTCAATATGCGGTGCTTGGGACCGTACTTTTCGAACCCGTGCTCACCGCGATCCGCCGACTGGCCCAGCAGAGCCTGGTGAGACGGGGCCTCAACGCCTGACGAAACAAGTCGGCCATGTGCCGGTCGTCCTATCGGTAAAGGACCAGTGACTCTAGGGGGCCGCGGACGCCTGAGTCGACAATCGCGCTATGTCGACTGTTCGGGCGGAACGCATGCTGATCGAAGCGTCAATGCCGGCGTGCGACGCCATGATCGCCGAGCACGTGGTGGTAGCGGCTGACCCTGCGGTTACTTTCCGGGCGGCACGGTCCCTGGACCTCCTTACCGTGCGCACGCCGCTGTTGACGGTGTCGATGTGGATCCGCGCCTTGCCTGAGCGGTTGCTGGGCAAGCCCGTCCCGACTCCACCGAGGCTGGTGGTGACCGACTTCGACCTACCGGGCTGGTTATCCCTTGGCGAAGAGCCGGACCGCGAGATCGTTTTCGGCGCGGTGGGAAAGTTCTGGCGGCCGATCATCGAATGGCGCGACGTGGCGCCAGCGGACTTCGCCGGCTTCGCCGAACCCGGATGGGGAAAGATCGCCGCGAACTTCTCGGTGGCGCCCTACGGCGAGAGCCACACGCTGCTCAGCTACCAATGCCGAACGGTCACAACAGATCCGGATTCCCGTCGGGCTTTCGTGCGCTACTGGTGGCTGGTCCGGCCATTCGTCAAACACATCATGCGCGCGACGCTGCGCGCGATCCAGGCCGACGCCGAGGCGGCGGCGATAGACAGGAGTCGGTGATGCGAGTTCTGGTGGTTTACGGATCGAAGCGGGGCGGGACCGCGGGACTGGCCGCGATGATCGGCGACGCGCTGACCGAGGCGGGATTCGAGGCGGTCGTGAGCCCGGCCAAGGACGTCGGTGGACCAGGCGGCTTCGATGCGGTGATCGTGGCTGGCGCCCTGTACGCCTACCGATGGCACCGAAACGCGCGACGATTCGTGCGCAAGAACGCCTCGGCGTTGCGCGGGTTGCCCGTCTGGTTCGTCAGCAGCGGGCCTTTGGACGACTCGGCCGAAGAGCGCGACATCCCACCCACAGCGCAGGTCGCGAAGCTGATGCGCCGGGTGAATGCCCGCGGGCACGTTACCTTCGGTGGCCGGCTAGAACCGGACGCAACGGGTTTTCCGGCCAGTGCGATGGCCAAGAAAAGTGCGGGCGATTGGCGCAGCCCGACGCACGTGCGGCGCTGGGTCACGACCGTCGTCAAAGAACTCGACCGGCCGACGATCACCCACCGGTCATAATCATCGGGTGATGGAAGATCCCCATATCTACCGCCGCCTCGCGCTGCTCGAACAGCAGGTGCGCCTGCTGTCGGATCGGCTCGGGGTTCCGTGCCCGACGTTCGGCAGCGACGTGGGCGCCACATCGGGTGTGCTGGAGAACGGTGTGCCCTCGGAAGTCGTCGCCCTCGCCCGCTCCGGGAACGCCATTGCCGCGATCAAGTTGTATCGCGAGCTGACCGGCGCGGGTTTACGCGAGGCGAAAGACATCGTCGACAACCTGTAGGTCGGCTACTGCCGGCGAAAAGCACCGTTCATCCGCCGCTTGAAGGCGCGATCGAAACGCCGGTAGCCGCGGCGCAAGTCGTGACCGGGCCAGTCGTCCACTGCGAGTTCGGCGGGCAGCAGCGGGTCGAGCTGAAGATGGCGCACCACCGCGATCGACAGCGCGAACTCGTAGGTGAAGCTTTCGGTCGAATCGTCAGGCGTGTCGGCGGCGAGCGCGGCATCCATGGCCTCGATGAGCGCCCGCGCGTTGTCGGCCCATTCGTCTAGGGAGAACAGCGCTCGCACGTGCGCGGCCGTGATGTCGGTGGCGGCGCCGTGAAAGCGGGTGCACTGCTGGTCCAGAACGGCCGTGAGTGCCGGAAACCGTTGCGGATCAAGGTTGTCCGGGCGGATCCAGACGCCCTCTCGCAGTTCGGCCAGGTGCAGGGCCGTCGCGGCCCTTCTCAGCTCCAGGCGATCGGTCGCCGATCTGCGCTCCAGCGCGACGATCGCGAGTTCCCACGTTCCGTCCCATCGACGCGTGGCCGTGCCGTCGATCCGGGCGGCCTCGTCGACGCGCTGGCGCCGCTCCGACAGCCGGCCGGCGAGCGCGTAACTGCCGTCGTCGGTCGTCAATTCACCGGCGGACACCATCCGCCACAGGCACGTACGGGTAGCGCCGGGGCTGATGCCGAACAGCGAGGCAATCGCCACCAGTTCCGCCACCGTGAGGCGGCCCCGGTCGGACCCCAGCAACGCGGACGCCAGCACGGAGCGTGCGCTCAGCGGGCGGCTATCGATCAGGCCGCTCGCTCGGGATCGGGGGAGGGCAGGCACGGCTGACCACGGTATCACTAAATCATTGACACGTGACACGCATAGTGTGAGACTGGCACGCATGAGCTTGCCGACAAGTCGGTGCTCGCCGACGACGTGGAGATCGTCCGGCGCGTCCTTGCCCATATCGACGCCGGTACCACCGACGAGGGTGACGCCTGGCGCGAGCCGGTCGAAAACTATTTGAGCCCAAGTCGATTCGCCGAGGAGCTCCGTTTGCTTCGCGCGATGCCGAGCGTCTTCGTTCCCTCGGCAGCGATCCCCAACCCGGGCGACCACGTCGAACGGACCGCCTTCGGCGTGCCGCTGTTCGCCGTGCGGGGGCGCGACCGCCGGGCGCGGGTGTTCCGCAACGCGTGCCGGCATCGCGGTTTCGCGCTCATCGAGGAGGCCGGCTGCTCGCACGCCCTGGTGTGTCGCTACCACGGCTGGACATATCGGCTGGATGGCTCGCTCTCGCATGTGCCGCACTCCGAGGCTTTCCCCGGTCTCGACATGGCGACCCGTGGCTTGGTCGAGGTGCCCAGCCACGAGGTGGACGGTCTCATCGTCATCGGCGCGCTCGACTCCTCGGGCGCGGGCCCGGGACACGATGTCGACGATGCGATGGCCTGGCTCACGGACGGGAATCCGTGGCGTGACAAAGTTTTGCCGTTCGAACGGCTGGTCTACGTGGAATCGACTCCGCGAGCGATGAACTGGAAGGTGCTTGCCGAGCAGTTTCTGGAGGGTTATCACATCCGATCGACGCACAAGAACACCTTCTATCCTTTGCAATACGATGATCTCAACGTGGTCGAGAAATTCGGCCCAAATAGCCGTATCACGTTCCCGTACCGCAACATCGAACGGCTGCGCGAGCGTCCGGAGAGCGCTTGGACGATCGACGCGCGGGTGACGCTTTTGTATCAGCTGTTTCCCAACGTTATGTTGGCGACGTTCCCAGACCTGATATCCATGGTTGTGCTCGACCCAGTGGACGTCGACCACACCGCGGTAACGGTGTATTCGATGGTGAGGCCCGAGGTCGCCGAGCGGGAGTCGCTCGACCGACCGAGCACTCTGGTGGGGGCGGGAAGCCTCATTGGAACCGGTCTCGTCGAGGACAACGAGATGTCCGAGGGCGTGCAGCGTGGGCTGCGTTCGGGCGCTAACGAATTCGTGGAATTCGGTCGGCACGAGAGCGCGATCGGCCACTTTCACGCCACGCTTGATGAGCGCCTTGCCGCGATGGCCCGCTAGGAGTCGAACGGCGCCATCCGTACGGCCAGCGGCAGCCCACACCGAACCAGGAGCCCGAAGCGTCCCCTCGGCACCGCGGCCGCCTCCGCGCGCGCCATGCCGATCAGCTCGCTCTTGAAATCGCCTCGCGGATAACGCCGCAACACCGCCTCGACGTTGCGGGGAGCGACGTCCCATATCCGCAGTCCGGCGCCGTCGACCATCGCGCCCCATTGCAGATAGCAGCCGATCGGGCCGTCCGTGTCGACCTTGACGCCCGGCGTCGTGTGCACGCAGATGCCATCCGCGAGCAATTGCGCGCGTTCGTCGTTCAGCCCGGCGGCGGTGGCGCACGAGAGCAGCCGCTCGACGCTGGCAAGCGTGAAATCGCGGTCGGGCGTTGGGTTCACGATTCCGTAGTCGTGCAGGAGCGAGCCGCAATAGAAGAGCTCGTCATCCAATTCGCACCCGTCGAGGCTCGCAAGCGCCCGACCGAACAACCATGTCCGGTAGGAGTGCCCCTGAAGGCCCGCCGGCAATTCCGCGCACACCTGCTCGGCCTCGCGCGCGAACCGGCTATCGGGGATCGGGAACGCCGCCACATCGACGCGCTCGGCCCCGGACGGAAGCCGGCCCAGCGCGAGCTTGGCCCGGCCCACCGCGTTCTGCCACTGACCCACCGCGATCGCCACGAAAAGCCGGCGCCGCTCGGCGGCCGACAGCCGACCACCGGTGCGACGGACCCAGGCAAGGCCGCCAAGCCGCTGTGGATCCGGCCCCTGCACTGCTACGGCGTTTTGAGGAAGACGTCGTTGAGGGTGACCGTGCGCAGGTCCCGGTCGCGGATGATGTCGACGAGTTGCGGATAGACGTGCGTGACCGGCGGATGGTTGAGGTGGCCGATCACGATGGACTGCGGGGTGAAGTACTGATCGGCCATCTTCACGATGTAGTCCTCGTGGATGAGCGTGGAATCCGACAGCGACCCCGACCACAAGGTCGGCACGGTGTAGCCGAGGTCGGCGGCCACCGCGTCAACGGCGGCGTTGCGCTTCGCGTACGGCGGCCGCCAGTACGGTTTCGCGCCGATGCCGTAGGTCTTCTTCAAGAATTGGTCGTTGCGGGTGAGCTGCTGGGCGATCTGGTCCTTGGGCAGCGTGGTCAGGTCCGGGTGCGACCAGGTGTGGTTGCCCAGTTGGATCTGCCCGGAGTCGACCAGCGGCCGCAGCAGGTCCAGGTTCTCCGTCCAGGAGTCGTAAACCCCGTTGACGAAGAACGTCAGCCGGATCCCGGTGTCCTTGGCGAACTGCGTGTAGGCGCGCACCACTTCGCTGTTGACGCCGTCATCGACGGTCAGCGCGAGCAGATCGCCCTCTCCGGGGATCTTGGTCAGCGCGCCGCCGCCCGGCAGCGCGATGCGCGCGCTCGGCGGCGGGGGCGGCAACAGGGCCGACGGGGCCGTGGGGCCGGAGGTGGCGACGTTCGCTGGAGGCGCCTGGGCGAACGTGCGGGGTTGTGGGTCGACGACCAGGCGGGCGGCGCCCACGCCGGCCACGGTGGCGGCGGCCAGCGCCCCCAGGAAGCGGCGCCGGCTCAGCTCCGGCGCGGTGCCGCCCCCCAAGCCCGGGAACGGCGTGCGGTTCCTCTCGGGTCTTTTGCGGTGGGATGTCGGCACACGCGACCCGGTACCCCGGGTACCTGTGTTGCCAAACTCCGCCGCCACAGCAGCGAACGGTACCAGTGCCGGTTTCAATACGCCGGGTTCGTTACAGGAGGTTCAGCTGTGAATTGGGGCTCGAAAAGGTAACGGTGTTGCGTAGCTGGCGTCAATGCGGCGCGCCGCCGCCGCGCCGCGGCAATTCGACGGGCTCGGTGCCGGGAGTCCCCAGCGTCCCGGCCAACCAGGGCAACGACGCGGCGAATGCCTGCGCGGCGAACGGCCAGTCGTGCCTGCCGGGCTGGGTGACCACCGCGCAGGTGATCCCGTTGGCGGTCGCGACGTCGCACAGCGCGTTGGCGGCGGCGTCCTGGCCTTCGGGGTTGGCGGCCGGGTCGGCGCTGGGACCTGCGATGGCGGAGTTGGCTTCCTCGGCGACGGCGTGCGGGCCGGGCGAGGAGGGAACGTCGAACCACCCCGACAGCCCGGTGTAGTGGCCGTGCCGGGTCATGACGGTGGTGGGATCAAAGGCGGCCCAGGCGGCGCCGTCGCCGCCGAACAACCGGGCGATGGTCTGGTCCTTCGACCCGATGCTGGGGCTGCGGTCG
>NZ_LZKK01000116.1 GCF_001672815.1 Mycobacterium sp. E796
GGGGCGACGGTGGCCCCGTTGTCGCCCGGCGAGGCGCGCGAGGTCTACGAGATCCGCGCCGCCCTTGAGAGCCTCGCCATCGGGCTGGCGATACCCGCTCACACGGCGGACACGCTGCGCCACTGCGAGGCGCTGTGCAAGGCGGCGTCGGCCGAAACCGAGCCCTCGCTGTACGTCGCGCGCAACGAGGCCTTTCACATGAGCCTCTACGAGCCGGCCGCGCGCCCACAACTCCTGGGGCTGATCGGCATGCTGCATGAGCGCGGTGAGCGTTACCTGCGCCTCAAGTTCGGGCTGCCGTCCTTCAAGGGCGAGTCCGACCGCGAACACGCGGCGCTGCTGCGGGCAGTGCGCCGGGGCGATGTCGAGCGCGCGCAGTCGCTGGTCACCCGGCACCTGCTCGGCACCGGCGAGCTGCTCCACCGCGTCCTCGGCGAGAACGCCGGGGTGGTCGGCTCAACCGGGGATGCGGAAACCGGACGAGAAAAGGGCGCGTAATTCAGCGCCGAAACGGACGGCGGCTCGCCGGGGCGGTGAAGCCTTCGGTGTCATCGAAAAATGCCCAGGTCCCCGCGTCGTCGACCTCCATGCGCCAGCCCAGCTCGGTGCTGCCCGCGACGGCGTCGGTGAACCACTCGTATGCGGCCTCGGCGCTCTCGAAATCCTTGGTCGCCACAATCCCGCCACGTGGGTCGATGATCCGGAACTTGGCCATGCGCTGTGATTATCCCTTCCGAGGGAAATTCAATCGCAATTAGCCGGCCCTGGCCACCGGGAAAACGCTCAAACCGTGCGCGCCAAACGCTGCGCGAGCAGCTCGGCGAAGCGCGCCGGATCCTCGAGCGCGCCGCCTTCGGCGAGAAGCGCTGTGCCGTAGAGCAGTTCGGCGGTCTCGGCGACCGATTGGTCGTCGGCGCGGTCCTTGTGCGCGTCCCGCAGGCCGGTGACGAGCGGATGATTCGGGTTGAGTTCGAGGATCCGCTTGCCGACCGGAACGTCCTGCCCGGTGGCGCGGTAGAGGCGCGCCAGCGTCGGGGTGATCCCGAAGGCGTCGGTGATCAGGCAGGCGGGCGATTCGGTCAGGCGCGTCGACAGCCGCACGTCCTTGACGTGCTCGCTCAGGGTCTCCTTGAGCCAGGTCAGCAGGTCGGCAAACTCCTTTTCCTGCTCCTCGCGCTCGGCCTCGCTCTTGCCCTCCTCGTCGTCGAGGTCCACCTCGCCCCTGGCCACCGACTGCAGCGGCTTGCCGTCGAACTCGTCGACCACCCCCACCCACACTTCGTCGACCGGATCGGTGAGCAGCAGGACCTCGTAGCCCTTGGCCTTGAACGCCTCGAGGTGCGGTGACTTCAGCAGCTGCTGGCGCGTCTCGCCGGTGGCGTAGAAGATCTGCTGCTGGCCCTCCTTCATCCGCTCGACGTACTCGGCCAGGGTGGTGGCCTCCTCGTCGCTATGGGTGGAGGCGAACGACGACACCTGCAGCAGCATGTCCTTGTTGTCGGCGTCGGAGAGCAGCCCTTCCTTGATGGCCCTGCCGAACTGGGTCCACAGGGTGCGGTAGTCGTCCGGCCGCTCGGACTGCAGCTCCTTGATCGTGGACAGGACCTTCTTGGTAAGGCGGCGACGGATCGCCTTGATCTGCCGGTCCTGCTGCAGGATTTCGCGAGATACGTTGAGCGACAGGTCTTGTGCGTCGACGACGCCCTTGACGAAGCGCAGGTACTTCGGCAGCAGCTCGTCGCAATCGCCCATGATGAACACGCGCTTGACGTACAACTGGATCCCGACGTGGGAGTCCCGGTCGAACAGGTCGAACGGGGCGTGCGACGGGATGAACAGCAGGGCCTGGTACTCGAAGGTGCCCTCGGCCTTCATCGCGATGACCTCGAGCGGGTCGTCCCAGGCGTGCGCGATGTGCTTGTAGAACTCGTTGTACTCCTCGGCGGAGACCTCCTCCTTGGGCCTGGCCCACAGCGCCTTCATCGAGTTGAGGGTCTCGGTTTCGAGCGTGACGGTCTCCTCGCCACCGTCTTCGCCCGGGGTGCGTTTCTCGACCTCCATCCGGATGGGCCAGGAGATGAAGTCGGAGTACCGCTTGACCAGGTGGCGGATCTTCCACTCCGCGGTGTAGTCGTGCAGCTCGTCCTCGGCGTCTTCGGGCTTGAGGTGCAGCGTGACCGAGGTTCCCTGCGGCGCGTCGTCTACTGATTCGATGGTGTAGGTGCCCTCGCCGCTGGATTCCCACCTGGTGGCGGCGCTCTCGCCGGCCTTGCGGGTCAGCAGCTCGACCTTGTCGGCGACCATGAAGCTCGAGTAGAACCCGATGCCGAACTGGCCGATCAGTTCCTCGGAGGCCGCCGCATTTTTGGCGTCCCGGAGCTGCTGGCGCAGCTCGGCGGTGCCGGACTTGGCCAGGGTGCCGATCAGGTCCACCACTTCCTCGCGCGTCATCCCGATGCCGTTGTCTCGGACGGTCAGCGTTCGCGCGCTTTTGTCGACGTCGATCTCGATATGTAGATCGGAGGTGTCGACGTCCAGGTCCTTGTTGCGAAACGCTTCCAGGCGCAGCTTGTCCAGCGCATCGGAGGCGTTCGAGATCAGCTCCCGCAGAAACGAGTCCTTGTTGGAGTAGACCGAGTGGACCATCAAATCCAGCAGTTGCCGGGCCTCGGCCTGAAACTCCAACTGCTCGACACGCGCGTTCATGACACTCCCTGCACTTTCCTTCCTGATACGACGTTGCAAATTTACCGAGGTGCGGTTGGTCCACGCCCGCGGGCTGGCCCTACCCTGAACCCATGTCCGTTGCTCAGCGCGAACGCGCCGCCCTCGTTGCGACCATGCGGGCCGTCGGCCCCGAGGCGCCCACCCTGTGCGAGGGCTGGAAGACGCGAGACCTGGCCGCCCACCTGGTGATCCGGGAGTATCGGCCCGACGCCGCGGCGGGCATCATGATCCCGTTCTTCGCGGCACACACCGCCAAGGTGCAGGAGGAGGCGGCGTCGAAGAACGACTGGGACGAGCTGGTGGACAAAATCGCGTCCGGGCCGCCGGTCTACTCGCCGTTCATCCTGCTCGACCCGGTGGCCAACGTCGCCGAGATGTTCATCCACCACGAGGACGTGCGCCGCGCGCAGCCGGCCTGGGAGCCCCGTGTGCTGGAACAAGGGATGTGCCGGGCGCTGCGTCGGACGCTGTCGCTGATGGCCCGGGTCACGCTCGGGAAGGTCCCGGGCCGGGTGGCGTTGCGCACGCCGGGCGGCAAGACGGTGCTGACGGCCGGCTCCGGCCCGGCGGTCGTGGTGACCGGTCCGCCCGAGGAGCTGCTGCTGTTCTCCGTCGGCCGCGAGGCCCGGGTCGAGTTCGACGGCGACCCGGCGGCGGTGCAAGCGGTCCGCGAAGCACCCAAGGGGTTGTAGCCGGACTATCAAGTCTGCAGACGACCGGTGGCGAGGGCCTCGCGCAGCTCCTTCTTGATCACCTTGCCGAACTGATTGCGCGGCAGCGCATCGACGATCACCAGGCGCTCGGGGTGCTTGTAGCGGCTCAACCCTTGGGAATGGCAGTGCTGCACCAGGGATTCCAGCGATACGTCGTCACTCGATGCGGGCACCACCACGGCGCAGACGCGCTCGCCGGTGCGCGGGTCGGGTACTCCGACGACCGCGACGTCGGCGACAGCGGGATGGGTGGCCAGCGCATTTTCGACTTCCTGGGCCGAGACATTCTCGGCGTTGCGGATAATCGCATCCTTGATCCGGCCCGTGACGCGGACGTTGCCATTCCCGTCGATCAGCCCGAGATCCCCTGTGCGCAACCATCCTTCGGCGTCGAACGCGTCGGCGTCGAGCGTGGCGTCGGCGTAGCCGAGGAAGCATTGGGGTCCCTTGAGCCGCAGCTCACCCTCCTGCCCGGCGGGCAGTTCGATTCCTGCGTCGACGACCCGGACGCTGACGCCAGGTCCCGGTGCGCCGACGGTGTGGTCGAGCACCTCCGGCGTCCCGGTCAGCGGCGGTGAGGTGGCGACCGGAAACTCGGTGAGGCCCCATGCGTTCGCGATGCCGGCCACACCGAAGGTTTCGCGGACCTGGTGGCCCAGTTCGGGGGTGATCGGCGCGCCGCCGGCCAGGCAGCCCCGCGCGAACGGGAACAGCGGCTCGTCGCCGTGGTTGCGCTGAGCCTCGAGGAAGGCCAAGAAGAACGGTGTCGCCATGCCCAAAAAGGTCGGGTTGTGCGCGGCGATGGACAGCGGCGTGGTGACAGGGTCGAATACCTCGAACAGCGCTAACCGCATGCCGGTCATCAGCCCGACGGCCAGCATCACGGCACCGCCGATGTGCGCGAAGGGAAAGCCGATGGGATCCACGTCGCTAGCGGTGATGCCCATCTTTTCCGCCAAGCCCGCGGCAGGCGCCATCACCGACGCATCGGTATGGCGAATCCCCTTGGGGGCCGCGGTGGTTCCGGACGAGTAGTAGATCCATCGCGCGCCGCCGGTAGGTCCCGGCGGCGGGCCGAGGGCATCGGCGCTCGCGCGGGGCAGCCGAAGCTCGCCGGCCGCCGGTGGCGTCGCCAGGTCGACGGTGATGACGCGGAAGCCCCGGTCCGCGGCCAGGGCCCGCGCCAGGCCGCCGTAGTCGAATCGGTGCCAAAACTCAGGCACCACAAGGAATTCAGTAGCCAGCTGGGCGGTGATGAAGCCGACCTCGTGTTCGCGCAGTATCGGGATGATGGGGTTCTGGAGGGCGCCGAGTCGGGCCAGCGCCGCCATGACCACGGCGGTTTCCAACGTCGTCGGCAGTTGCCAGGACACCACGGTTCCCGCCCCTATCCCCCGTTCGGCGAACGCGGCGGCCGTCGCGCACGCGGCGTCGCGGAACTGACGTGCGGTCAGACTGCGGCCATACTCGTCGGCGAGCAGCACCAGGTCCGGTCTTCGCCGGGCGGCCTCGGCGATCAATGCCCAGTAGGTCAGGTCCTTCATCCGGCCGGTGGCACGGTGATCGGCCGAAATCCGGAGTGCGCGATGGCAACTGACACGGAACTGCCTATCGGGCCGCGGTGGTCGACGAGGACGGCCGAGCCGGTGGCGACGCCGTCGTGGCTGTAATGCGTGAGTGACGCCAGCCCGATGTGGGGTCCTTCGGGCAGCCGGGTCAGCGTCAGGGTGTAGTCGACGTTGATGAACTGCAATCCGTTTGTGCCCCAATTGGCCAGTGACGCCGTGATGTCCGCGCCCATGGCCGCGCGGGTGAAGGGGCTGAGCGGTTCGCCGTCGATCAGCGGGCGCGTCTCGTGCAGCCAGGTGTATTTCGGTCCCGAGGAGTGGGGCCAGTCGGGGTCGGGGTTCTGAATCCCGGTGCCCCAGCCGTAGGTGCGCATGAAAAGCGACGGCGCGGGGCCGTCGTCGATGGGTAGCGGCGGCATCTGCACGGCCGGTGACCACACGTCCCCCTCGGGCTGCGGGCCGCGCCGCAGAAACAATGCGCTCCCCCGTGCGACGGGGGTACCGCGCTGGGTGAGGACGGTCTCGACGAGCCGCAGTCGCCGGCGGTCGTGGTGCACCTGCGTGTGGACCTCGATCGGTTCGAGCGCGGTGGGCGCGGGTAGGTCGACGGTCAGCCGCGCGGGTTGCAATTGCGGATCGTCCACCGCGCGTTCGGCGGCCCACCCCAAGAGACCGCCCACGACGTGGCCGCTCAGCGACGGGCCCCAGCCGCCCCGCGCGATTCCGTTTGGTACAAAACGGTTTTCGTCGCGCAGAAAGTACGGCGCCTGCGCCGAGGAATCAACGTCATTCGACGCGATGTTGGTTTCGGTCAATGCACGGCTCTTTCTCGTCAGGACGGCAACAGTTGATATTACAGTTTCTGTTTCCAGTCCAGCCGAGAGGATTACGCGATCGCGGCGCCCACCAGGTGTCCGATCGCGTAGGTGACCGCCAACGCGAGCCCACCGCCGATGACGTTGCGGACCACTGCCCGGCCCTGCGGCGCGCCGCCCAGTCCCGCCGACACCGCACCCGTCAGCACCAAGGCCAGCAGCACCGCGACGACGGTGGCGGGGATTCTCCATGCTGTCGGCGGCGCCAGGATCACGATCAACGGCAACAACGCGCCCACGGTGAACGACAGGGCCGAGGACAGCGCCGCGTGCCACGGATTGGTCAGCTCGTCGGGGTCGATACCCAGTTCGACCTCGGCGTGGGCGACGAAGGGATTGTGGTCGGTGAGCTCCTCGGCCACGGTGCGGGCCGTCGCCGGTGACAGACCCTTGGCTTCGTAAAGCTCGGCCAGCTCGTCCAATTCGGCGGCCGGGTCGTCCTGCAATTCCTGCATTTCCTTGGTCAACAGCGCCTGCTCGGTATCGCGCTGGGTGCTGACCGAGACGTATTCGCCCAACGCCATCGATACGGCCCCGGCGGCCAGTCCGGCGATGCCGGCGGTCAAGATCGGGCCGCGTTCCACGGTCGCCGCCGCGACGCCCACGACGATGCCCGCGGTGGACACGATCCCGTCGTTGGCGCCCAGCACGCCGGCACGCAGCCAATTCAGCCTTGACGACACCGAACCCACATGAGGTTCGGCAGGGTGGGAGGTAGTCGACACGTCCGCAACGATATACGCCGAAATGGCTTCCTACCAGCAAATATAGGCTTGCCAAAGCGAGCGCAGCCTTGCCTTAGGCGCAAAAGTTCTGCTTGGGCCGGACACAGCGGATCCATAGATGCGCTATCTAACCTGTGGTTGTTGGGGGGTTCTAGGTACTCACTTCCAGACAGGTGAAGGACTAATGAAACTAAAGCAATTCATTGCGGGGGGAACGATCGTCGGCGCTCTTGGCGCCGCCGCGCTGGGCATGGGTGCCGGTGCAGCGTTCGCCGCCCCCGGACCGCCGCCGGCGCCCAGCGGCAACCACGGCGCCCCGGCGCCCGGCGATTTCCACGCACCGACGGGTCCGAACGATCCGGGCGGCCACGGCGGCCCGGGCGGACCGGGTGGACCAGGTCATCAGGGCGGACCCGGCGGACCGGGTGGTCCCGGTGGGCCGGGCGGACCGCCGCCCGATCACCCGGGCGGACCCGGCGGCCCAGGCGGACCCGGGTTCGATCATCCCGGCGGCCCAGGCGGACCCGGGCCCGATCATCCCGGCGGACCCGGTGGGCCCGGGCCCGATCATCCCGGCGGACCCGGTGGGCCCGGGCCCGATCATCCCGGCGGCCCCGGCGGCCCGGGTGGCCCCTGGCGCGGCGACCCGCATCGGGGCTACTTCCACGGTGCGCCATGGGGAGACGGGCCCGCGCCCTGGGGCTGGGGTGAGCCGCCACGGCCGGCATGGGACAGGCCCCTTCCGCCGCCCGGCGGCCCGTGGGGGTACGGCCCCATCAACTACTACGGCTACGACGAGACGCCCGTCTGGGACCCCGGCTTCAACCAGTGGGGCTTCTGGTTCTTCGGGGTCTGGATTCCGCTGTAACACCTGGACCCGCACGATGCCCGTCTCGCCGGCCGGCGGGGCGGGCCTCGGCGGGATCGGCTGGGCTCAGGCGACTTTGGGCTTGATCTCCTCGATGACCCACTGGGCGTAGTCCAGGTACTCGTCAACCCCGCGGACGGCGGGAACGGGCACCGCGCTGAAGGTCACCCCCTGCTCGGCGAGCCAATTCAGGCGGTCGACGATCTCCTGCGCGCCGCCGCCAGGACGGGAGCCCCGGTCCTTGACGACGCGATGCCCCTCGCCGACACGCGTGGTGCCCAGCCCGTGCATAACCTCGAACGGACGCCCGTCGTAGGTGGGTTGACCCTTGATGAACTCGACTCGCTCGGCGATCTTTTCCGGCGGGGTCAAGAACGGCCACCACCCGGACGCGAATCGCGCGGCGCGTTTCAGCGCGGCATCGGCGTCGCCTCCGATCCATACCGGAAGATGCGGTTTCTGAACGGGTTTGGGCTCGAATGCCATGTCCCGGAAAGAAACGTAACGGCCCTCGAAGCGGGCCGAGTCGCTGGTCCACAGCTCGATAATCGCCTCGAGGTACTCGTCGGCGATGCGGCCGCGTTCGCGGAAGGGCACCGCGAGGAATTCGAATTCACGCTCGAGCCAACCGATTCCGAACGTCACCATCATCCGCCCGCTGCTCATCCAGTCGGCGGTCGCCAGCGCCTTGGCGAGCACGATCGGATGTTGCAGCGGCAGTATCGTGACGCACGAATTCAGCCGAATCTTCTCGGTGGCGCCCGCGATGTAGGCCTGCGCGACGGTCGAGGAGAGGTAATGCGGCCCCGACAGTTCGACGTGGTCGGTGGGGATGACGAAGTGCTCGGGGATCGCGATCATGTCGTAGCCCATCGCTTCGGCGCGCTTGGCCATTCGGGTCTGATCGGCGCCGGTGACGCCGGCTTCCCAGGGCTGGGTGATCGCCTTGAGGCGCAGCATGTGCGGTAGCGGGAAGGCGAACTTCATTTGCGCTCCTGGTGTGCTCGACGACCACTGTGTGGCATTGTGACGGGCCGAACCGGGCGCGGTCGATAGTATAGCAGAACTGCTATAGTTCGGCATGACTTCTTACGGCGGGGATCTGGTCCGCGAGGCCCGACGCCGCGCCGCCCTTACGCAGGCCGAGTTGGCGACCCGAGCTGGCACGACCCAATCCGCAATCGCGCGTTGGGAATCCGGCCGGACCGCCATCAGTCTCGACGACGTCCGTCGGCTGACGCGCTTGTGCGGCTTCGATCTCGAGCTCATGCTCGTACCGCGCGACGACAGCGACATCGCCCAGGCGACGCGGCTGGCGGGGCTGAGTGGCCAGGAACGGATGGATCGGCACGCCCGGGTGGCCCGGCAACTCGCGGCGCTGCGACAGGCGGGACGGGATTGAGTTGGAACTCGATTTGCCTCGCATGCTCGGGACCCTGCACCGAAACAAAGTCGCCTACGTCCTCATCGGCGGCCTCGCCGCGGTCTACCACGGTTCTCCCTTTCCCACGGAGGACGCCGATATCACCCCCGACATCGGCCGGCGGAATCTCGACAACCTCGCCGCTGCCCTACGCGAACTCAACGCAAGGGTCCGCACCGAGTCCGAGCCGAGCGGCCCGCCTTTCAGCTGTGATGGCGAGACACTGGCCGGCGTGCAAACCTGGAACCTCACAACCGACGCCGGCGATCTCAACATAACCTTTACGCCTTCTGGCACAGGCGGATACCGTGATTTGCGCCGAGACGCGGTCCAGGCCCCGCTCTATGGAGTAAACGTCCGCATCGCGTCGCTCGGTGACGTCATCCGGTCAAAACAGGCAGCGAACCGACCCAAGGACCAGCGAACGTTGCCCACCCTTCGGGAAATCCTCGCCCGGCGGCGCGGCTAGCTCTTGGTGCCGACGGTGATCAGGTCCGACACGACCCGCGTCCACAGCGGCCGTTGAATGCGGTGTTGATCGCTGATGGTAAACCCGGCGTCCTCGAACAAAGTCCGCATCTCGGCCGGCGACGCGTTGTGTTGTGGTTTCCACCGATTGGTCGCGGGAGCCTGCAACATCGGTTGCCGGGTGCTCAGGGCCGAGACGGCCACCAGCCCGCCGGAGGCCAGCACGCGATGGAATTCCCGCAGGGCCGCGGGTTGGTCGAAGAAGTGAAAGGCCGAGGTCGTCACGACGGCGTCGAGCGCCCCGTCGGCAAAGGGCAGCTGCTCGGCCGGGGCGCGCCGCCACTGGACCCGCTCGGACCGGGCGCGCGCCTGGGCGAGCATGCCGTCGGACATATCGACGCCGTAGATCTCGTCGGGATGCAGTTCGCGCTCGATCCGATCGCTGAGAATGCCTGTGCCGCAAGCGATATCGGCGATCTTGCGCGCGCGGTGGGTACGCAGCTGCGCGATCACCTCGTCGTGTGGCGGGCGGTACACCCACCGCTGCAGAAAAGGGAGGTCGTAGGCCGGGGCGAGGAAGCTCCACATTCGGGTGACCACGTCGTTGAGCCCGCGGCGCTGCGCTGCCGTCATCCGCTCAGTATGCCGTTGGTCGACGCGTCAGTGTGCGAGGGCGGCTTTGCCGGTGTACCCAGGGCGCCATCTCGGCGCCTTTCCCGCCCAGAATGCACACGGAAAGCCCAGGAATCACACGCAGACGCCGGGCCGGGTTAGTGCCGGCCGGGACCGCCCGGTCCCGCAGGACTGCCCGGTAACCCAGGCCCGCCAGGGCCACCCGGTCCACCCGGACCGCCGGGCCCGCCCGGGCCGCCGGGCCCATTTGCGGCGGGGAGCACGAACACGCATTGATTCAAGTCGGCGCTCCACGCCCAGCCTGGGGCGCAGGGGGGCGGGTCGTCGGCCCTGCTGATGGCCGGTTCGGCGATGGCGATCGCCGGCAATCCCGCCAACGCGAGCGCGAACGCCCCGATAGCGCAACGCCTTCGAAGGTCCCTTGCTTCGCTCATGTCGGTCCTCCTGCCGTATGCCTACCGATTTAATCGCTCCGCATGCATGTTTACCGGCTTTTTTGCGATTTTCAGGTCACCTGGCGGTGGTGAAGGTCCGGCGGTAGGCGTCCGGAGTCGTCGCAAGCGCGTCCCGGAAGTGCCGTCGCAGCGTGGCGGCGCTGCCGAAGCCGCAGTCGGTCGCGATGCGCTCGATGGGTAAGTCGGTGGTTTCGAGGAGCTGTTGCGCTCGGCGCACGCGTTGACCATTCAGCCAGTCGAGGGGCTTGCTTCCAGTCCGCGTAACCAGTTGCCGGTGAAGGGTTCTGACGCTCACGCCGGATCGTCGGGCGAGCCCTTCGACGGTCAGGGGCTCGTCGAGATGCGTTAGCACCCAATCCATCGTGTCGCCGACGACGTCATTGCTCGCGGTCTCGGGTATCGGGTCCGCGTACTGGCGCTGGTGCCCCTCGCGGTGCGGCGGCGCCACCAGCCGTCGCGCGACCTGATTGGCAATCGTCGCGCCGTAATCCTGTCTCACCATGTGCAGACACAGGTCGGTGCCGGCGGATTTCCCCGCCGAGGTGAGCACGTCGCCCTCGTCGACGTACAGTGCCGCCGAGTCCACTCGGATTCGCGGGTAGCGCTCGGCAAGCGTGCCCGCGTGCATCCAGTGGGTCGCCGCGCGCCGGCCATCGAGGAGACCGGCCGCCGCGAGGACGAAAGCGCCGGTGCAGATGGACGCGACCCGGGCTCCCCGCCGTGACGCCAGCCTGATCGCGTCCACCAGATCGCGCGGCGGCTCCAGGGCGTCGTCGTGGCAGGCGGGAACGATGACCGTGTCGGCGGCGACGAGGTCCGCGTAGGTATAGGGCGTCGCCGCGGTGAACCAGCGGTCCACGCGGGCGCCCTCGAATGGGGTGCACACCCTCAGCTCATACCAATCCCCCACCAGGTCCGACCGGTTGGTACCAAAGATCGCGCACGGCGCCGCGAGCTCGAAGATCGGCACCTCATTACTCAGCGCGATTGCCACAACATGGGCCATGACCGAAATTGTACGGTTTATGTCATATCGGCCACTGGTGCGTCGGCGCCGTCCGACGGAGGCTGAGGGCATGACTCAGACAACCCTCTCGAACGACTGGCTGCGGCCCGCCGCTGCGGTCGCGGCAATCGGTTGGGGCGCAAACCAATTCGCACCGCTGATCGTGCTGTACCAGCAGCGTGGCGTCTCCGTCGCGGCGACGGAGGTGATGTTCGGGCTCTACGCGGTGGGTCTGGTTCCGGCGCTCATGGCGGGCGGCCGGTGGTCGGACCGGGCTGGGCGCCGCGTCGTGGTGATGACGGCGTTGGTGGTGTCGCTGGTCGCCTCCGCCGTCCTGATGGCGGGCTCGACGCGGCACGGCCTCCTGTTTCCCGGGCGGTTGCTGGCCGGAATCAGCAGCGGCCTGGCGTTCGGCACCGGGGCCGCGTGGATCAAGGAGCTGTCGTCGAATGCACACCACCAGGCGGGGGCCCGGCGCGCGACAATCGCGATGACGATCGGCTTCGGCGGGGGCCCGTTGGTCGCGGGGCTTATCGCACAACAGGTTTCGCGCCCCGAGCTGTGGCCCTACGTGCCCCAGATCGCGCTCTCGCTCCTTGCGCTTTTCGCGGTGAACCGTGCTGGCGGCGAACCGCCAGCCGGCGTCGCGCCGACGGCGCGCACCGACCACGGTGTCGATCGCGACGAATCGCTGGCGAAGCACATGCTGGCGGTGTCGGCGCCCTTCGCGCCGTGGGTATTCGGTACCGCCGCCATCGCGCTCGCCTACCTGCCGGCGCTGGTCGCAAACCGGGCGGGTTCGCAACCGCTGACCTTCGCCGCGGTCGCGACGGCCATCCCGGCGCTGGCCGGGGTGCTCGTTCAGCCGCTGGCCGCCCGCCTACGCCCCGACACCCGAACCGGAATCCTCACACCGGCCATGCTGATCGCCGTCGGCGCGCTGCTCGTCGCCGTATGGGCCGCGTGCGCGTCCAGCGTGTGGGCGGTGCTGATTGCCGCGGCGGTGCTGGGTGCCGCGTACGGCGTCACCCAGTTCGCCGGCCTGGCCGACATCCAACGCGTCGCCGAGCCGGCCCGGCTTGGGGTCGCGACGTCCGCCTATCAAGCGTTGAGCTACGTGGGATTCGCGGTGCCGTACCTGCTCACCCTCGGCCACGCGCACCTCGGCTGGTCCGCCGTGACGGGGTTGTGGGTGGTGACGGCGGCCGCGCTCGCATCGCTGCTGTGGCTGAGCGTGGGGCGCCGGTGGGATCGCCGGCGCCGCGCGTCGGGCGAACCGAACACCGACGTCGACGGCCGAGCGCTCGCGTCCGCCCCTATTTGAGGACTTCCTATTTGAGGACTTTGAGCAACTCCTGCGCGAGCGGCCCCGCCGAGGCGGGGTTTTGCCCGGTGTACAGGTTTCGGTCGACGACGGTGAAGGGCTTCCAGATCTCGCCGCGGACGAAGTCGACGCCCATCTTCACCAATTCGTCCTCGGCCGTCCAGGGCGCCGTCTCACGCAAGCCGACACCGTCCTCCTCGTCGTTGGTGAAGGCGGTGACCCGGTAGCCGGCGAAGGGCGAGACGCCGTTGCGCCGGGTGGCCAGCATGGCAGCCGGCGCATGGCACACGATGGCGAGGGGTTTACCCGACGCGAGCGCGGCGGTGAGCAGCCGGCCCGAGTCGGCGTCCCGCCAGAGGTCCTCCATGGGGCCGTGCCCGCCGGGGTAATACACCGCGTCGTAGTCATCCAGGCGGGCGTCGGCCAGTTCGATTGGCCTGCGCAGCTCTTCGGCGGACCGCAGGATCTCTTCGAGCTGGCGGGCGATCTCCTCGCTGCCGGCCATCGAGGGACGCAGGCTCATCACGTCCACGTAGGGCACCACGCCACCGGGAGTCGCCACCACTATCTCGTGGCCGGCACCGCTGAGCGCGCTGTACGGGGCGGCGAACTCCTCGGCCCAGTAACCCGTCGGGTGCCTGGTGCCGTCCTTGAGGGTCCAGAAACTTGTTGCGGTCATGACGAACAAGACTTTGGCCATCGGCCGATCCCTCCGTTTGAGCCGGCGGGCCTCAGGGAAGTCTTGCGGGCATACCGACGGCGAAAGTCTATGTTGTGTCGAGGCCAACGGCAATCGGCGCATGGGCCGTTGCAAGCCGGACGGTGGACGGAATCGTCTGTGCGCCAACATAATCAGTTCATCGTCCGGCTCCGTATCGCGGCGACCACAGGTTTCGGGCCGCACGAAGTCGGCGACGAGCCAGGGCGGTGGATTGACCCCTCAAGAATCTGGGTATGACCTGGTCATCCCATCGATTGGGTGTCGGCTTTGAGAAATGAAGTGAGCACGCATGGTTGGCTGGCTGGACAGGCTGCAGCGGCGGAACCGCCCCGTCGGCGTAACCATCGCCGTCATCTACAAATACCTGGACGACCAAGGCGGCTATCTGTCCGCCCTGATCACGTACTACGGGTTCGTGTCGTTGTTCCCGCTGCTTCTCCTGTTGACCACCGGGCTGGGGGTGATCCTGGCCGGACGACCCGACCTACAGGAGCAGGTGCTGCATAGCACCCTGAGCCAATTCCCCGTCATCGGAAGCCAATTACATCAGCCCGAGGGGCTCAGCGGCGGGACCGTCGCGGTGGTCGTCGGCATCGCGGGAGCACTGTATGGCGGCCTGGGCGTCGGGCAGGCGGTGCAGAACGCGATGGACTCGGTTTGGGCCGTCCCAAGGAACAAGCGCCCCAACCCGATACTGTCGCGCGTGCGCAGCGCGCTGTTGTTGTTGGTTCTCGGTTCGGCTGCCGTCGCGTCCACCGTCCTGTCCGCGATCGGCCAGGCCACGGGCTCCCTGGGCTTCGTCGGGAAGCTCGGCCTGACGCTCGCCGCCATCGCCATCAACGGGCTGATCTGCCTGGTGGCGTTTCGTGTGACCACCGCCCGCCAGCTCACCTACCGTCAGGTTTGGCCGGGAGCGCTTGCGGCGGCGTTAATTTGGCAGATCCTACAGCGGTTCGGCGCCGGTTACGTCGCGCACACGGTCAAGACGGCCAGCGCGACCAACAGCGTCTTCGCTTTGGTATTGGGGTTGCTGGCCTTTTTGTACCTCGTGTCGACGACGCTGGTGCTGTGCGCCGAGATCAACGTCGTTCTCGTGGAGCGGCTATACCCGCGCGCATTGCTCACCCCGTTCGTCGAGGACGCGGATCTCACCGAGGCCGACCGGAAGACCTACGCCAAGAGAGCAAAAGCCGAGCGCGTGAAGGGCTTTCAGCGAGTCAGCGTCAGGTTCCGCGACCTCACCCGCAAGGAAGGCGATCAGCAGACGCCGGCCGTCCGTAGCCGGCCCGCCGGCTAGTTGGCGCCCCGTCCCGTCTGCTGTTGCAATTCGTCGATCAGCTCCGAGGCTTGCGCTTTCGTCATGTCGTCGGGAACGTCGCGTCCGGCCTCCTGGCCCAGCGTATGTAGGTAGCTGCGTTGGGGTCCCGTCATCGGCTCGTCGCCGGTTACCCACTCGGACCTGTCCTTCTCGGGAGTCTCGCGCGGCGCCTGTTGCGTGTCGTCGGTCATGCACTAGAGATAACCATCGCACGCGTGTTCGAAACGTCGTCTCGGAAAGTTCGCCATCGCGCTCGGCGCCGGGTCGTGCCCGGCCGTCAGGCGTCGATCACCACGCGGTCACTTTTCGCCCGGGACACGCAGACCAGCATTTCGTCGTCGCCTTCCACGGTTCGGCCCCGGCGATCGACCTGTCCCCCAAGCACCTTGACCTTGCACGTCCCGCAGAACCCCTGCTGGCACGAATACGCGGTCGCCGGTTCGCGATCGAGCATGACGGCCAGAGCCGACCGGTTCGCCGGCACGCTGAGCACCCGTTTGGATCGCGCCAGTTCTAGCTCGAACGGGGCACCGTCGACGACCGGCGGCGGGCTGAACCGCTCGTAGTGCAGTGGCGCGTCAACGTGAGAGTCCCGGGCCGCACGAACCGCTTCCAACACGGCCGTTGGCGCACAGATATACACGGCAGTCGCCGGGCCCGCGCCGGCCAGCAGCTCGTCGGTGGTCGGGAAGCGGCCCCGCTCGTCGTCAGCCCATACAGTCACCCGATCGGCGTCCACCGCCAGCACCTCGTCCAGCAGCGGCATGTGGTTGCGTCCCCTGCCGGCATAGATTGCGCGCCAGTTGATTCCGTGCTGTTGAGCCAGCCGGATCATCGGCAGGATGGGCGTCACCCCGATGCCACCGATGATGAACAAGATGTCACGTTCGTCGGTGACCAGATAGAACGCGTTGCGCGGGCCTTCGAACTCCAACGTGTCGCCCACATCGAACGTGTCGTGCATTTCGACGGAACCGCCGCCGCCGTCGACGATCCGGCGCACGGCGATGCGGTAGTCGGTGCGCCGGCCGGGCGGACCGCACAGCGAATACTGCCGGCGGCGCCCCGAGGGCAGCCGAACATCGATGTGCGCTCCCGGCGTCCAGGACGGCAGCAGTCCGCCCTGGGGATCGGCCAGCGTCAATGCGACCACGTCGGGCGTCAGAAGCTCACGTTTGGTGACCGTCGCGGTGATGGTCCGCTGCACCGGCGATATCCGCGACGGCGTCCAGCGCGACGCCGACGCGAACCCACCGAAGAGCGAACCCACACCCCACAACGCGGTGTAGCTGCGGTCGCGCTTGCGGCGACCATAGAGGTCGACGGGTCTGCTCGCCCAAATGCTATCTGCCACAGTCACTTTCCTATGCCTGCCGAACGCCGGAGTTCAATCTGACCCACTCATCCGTATACCGGGCGACGACGTCGGGATGCGAGGCCACCACCCAGTGGCCGCCCTCGATGGGGACGATCCTGCCCTCGGGCGGTATCGAGCCGGTGAACCGCTGCAGGGCGGGCGTCACGAAATAGTCTTGGCGCGCCACCAGCACCTGCACCGGGACTTGAGTCTGCGGCAGCTTTTCCGGCGGCGCCAAAATGGGCGCCGGCATGTTGGCACGGTACAGGTTGAGCCCGTTGAGGTAGTCGTCGATCGACCGGATGGACGCCGCACGCCGTTGGCCGCGGCGCCGGGAGCGGCCGATAAGCTCCACGGCCTCAAAGACTTTCATGGTGGCCCGGGACCGGATCGCCATCTCGGGCGCACCCGGGCACAGAAAGAACCAGATGTACGCCGAAGCCAGAACCTGCTTGACGACATCGGGCACGGCGCGGGGCGTGCGTGCCGTGCGCAGGAACCGGCCCGCGTAGTTCAGATGCGGCCCGGAGATCGAGGTGAACGAGGCGATTTGGCCCATCACCATGTCGTCGGTGACCGCGGCCCAGCCCTGAATCGATCCCCAGTCGTGCGCCAGGAGGTGGACCTCGTCGACACCCAGGCTGTCGATCACCGAGCCGATGTCGTCGACCAGCTGGGTGAGCCGGTATCCCGATCGGTCTGCCGGCGTTGAGGATTCACCGGCGCCGCGCACGTCGAACGCGACGAAGTTGTACCGATCGGCGAGTCCCCAGGCGACGCCGTCCCATACGTGGTGGTTGTCCGGGTAACCGTGGATCGCCAATATGGTCGGCCGCCCGGGGTCGATCCCGGTGTGCGCGTGCACGGCGAGCGCAACGCCGTCGGAGGCGGTCACGGTGCTGGTATAGGTCATGCTCGAATTCTCCGCGGGCTCAGTGCGACGCCCGCGCGGCGGGCGACCTGGCCAAGTAGTCGACCGCGCGTCCCACCCCACCCAGCTGGGAGGGGTGGAAGCTCGGCCGGTAGTACGCACCGATGACGCCCAGGAACTCAAATGGGCCGGGCACCAATCCCCGTCGCGCCGCGCTGAAATAATCCCGCCAGCGCGGTTTGGTCCCCGGCGGCAGGTTCGGGTCGACGGAGTACATGAACCGGACGCCGCGGACGAACAACCACAACAGCGCCGGCGTGATCAGTAGCTGGGTGCGCACCTGCCGCCAGTAGCCCGCACGCAGATGCTTCATGGTGTCGAACGCGACGGCCTTGTGTTCGACTTCTTCCGCGCCGTGCCACCGCAGCAAGTCCAGCATCACCGGGTCGGTGCCCAAGGCGTCGTGTTGCGGGGTGTCGAGAATCCATTCACCGAGGATGGCGGTGTAGTGCTCGAGGGCCGCGACCATCGAAACCCGTTCGAGCAACCAGCTTTCCCGTCGTCGACGGCTCCACCGGGGCCGGTCGCCGATGAGGCGCTGGAACAGCCAGGCCATCTGGTCGGTGAACGGTGTCACGTCGATGCCCTTGGCCGCGAAGTGCCCGAGCACCCCCGAGTGCGCCTGGGAATGCATCGCCTCCTGGCTGATGAAACCCTGCACGTCCAACCGCAGCTGATCGTCCTTGATCAGCGGCAGGGTGCTCTTGAACGCCTCGACGATGAACTCCTCGCCCGCCGGCAGCAGCAGGTGCAGGACGTTGCAGAAGTGGGTGGTGAAAGGCTCGTTGGGCACGTAGTAGAACGGCAGCGTCGCCCAGTCGAATTCGACGTCACGCGCCTGCAGGACGATCCGCTCGTGATCGAGGGATGCGTCATGCGGACCCGTCGCCTGGTCGTCGACGGTGAACATCGTTGACCCCCTGCAGTTCAGGCTGATGAAATCGCCGCTACGCACTGCGTTGCGCCTCCCCCTCAGCCTCGGTGATCAGGCCCTCTTGACGCAAGAACCGCACGAGATTATCGACCGTCTTCGTCAGGGCCGGCTCCCGCAGGTGGACCTTGGCCAGCGTCCGAGCGTGCCGGTATTGGGTGTTGTCGTAACGCTTTTCCCGCATCGCCGCGATCTTGTCCGCCGAGCGGGTGAGGAAATCGACCAGCGGATAGAGCTGATCGCGCGGCGTGCACCGGCGGTTCAGCTGCTCGGTGAAGGACGGGATGTCGTGGTAGTCGAAGCGGTAGCCGTAGCGTTCCGACAGGATCCGCGTGATGTCGGTCAGGTTGTAGTAGTCATCCGCGGTCATGTTAAAGACGCTGCCGGCCTCGGGGGGGAGGTCCATCAGGGCGACGATGTGATCGGCGATCAGGTCCGCCGGCAGCATGCTGAGCTGGTTGAGCGCGTTGACCGCCACCCCGTGCTCGATCATGAACGCCGTCAGGCGCACCAGGATGTCGTCCTCGCTGCCGAAACCCGCACGGGTGGGCGAGATCAGCGAGGGCCGGAAGATGCGCACGTCGAGCCCTTGCCGCTGCGCTGCCAGGACCAACTGCTCGGCGACCCACTTGGTCTGTGAGTAGCCGAAGTCCAGGCCGCTCATCTTGGTGTTGGCGTCCCACTCCCCGACCACCGGCTCGGTGCTCCAGCCGTAGATGAACGTGCTGGAGACCAGGTGGAACGTCTTGCGGTGCGCGGTCATTGCCAGGCGCAAAAGCTCGTGCGTGCCAACCACATTGGCCGCGCGCAGCGCGTCATATGTCCTGACGTAGTTGACCAAGGCGCCGTTGTGGACGATCGCGTCGACGCTTTCGGCCAGTCGCCGGAAGGCGGCCTCACCGATGCCCAGATGGGGCTCGGCGAGGTCACCGCAGATCACCCGCACCCGCGCCCGGACCTCGGCTTCCAGAGCCGGGGACCAGAGCTGGGCACGGCGCAGCGAGGCGACGATCCGGTCCAACCCGTGGGCCGCGTCCGTCGCGCGGATCAGTGCGTGGATGGTGTAGGAAGTCTGGCCCAGCAGGCTGTTCACCAAGAACGGCCCCAGGAATCCGGTCGCCCCGGTGAGCAGGATGTCGCTCGCCGGGCCCGATTGCGCGATCGGCAGCGCCGGCAGGGGCAGCCGCGCATCGGCGCGCATCTGCTCGATCTCCTGCGCCTCGTACCTGGCGGAGATCTGATCCAGCGCCTGCCGCAGTGCCTCCACGGGCTGCCCGGACCGATCACCGAATTGCCGCATGAGCCGGAAGAGCT
>NZ_LZKK01000117.1 GCF_001672815.1 Mycobacterium sp. E796
GGTGCGCATCATCGCTTCCAGCTCCGGCTGATCGAACATGTTCATCTGCGGGTAGCCGTTGGCGCTGGGGTCGGTGCTGCGCTTGAGCTCGGCCAGCACCCGAAACTCCTTGTCCAGCAGGCGAAGTCCGTGCGCGGGCCGCCGGTGGGCGGCGAACTCATCGCCCACGCCCAGGCGCGCCAGGATCCGGTAGATCTCGTCATCGGCGTGCACCGCACGGGGCAGCGGGTAGACGGTTTCGTGCCGGTCGAGCACCAGCGTCGGGATGCCGTACTGGCCCAGCAGCGTCGCCGCGGTGATGCCGGTCGGGCCGGCGCCGACGATGATCACCGGCACGAAGTCCGGCAGGGACGCCGCAGCGCCGTTGGAGTGTGCGTTCATCGGTAGACCACCTTGTTGCGTTGCGTGCCGAGGTCGAGGGCGCCGTCGTCGGTGGCCACCGTGGCCTCCACGACGTCCCCGTGCTGCAGGTAGTTGGGGTTCGTCGCCTGGTCGGCGAGGAACGTCATCAGGTCCATCTGGTGCGGGTTCTCGACTCCCCGCGCGGTGAGCGCGGTGCCGACCGGGGTGCCGGTGAGGATCAGGTCGCCGGCTTCCACCTTCTGGAACCTGGCCAGCGTCTGCAGAGCCTCGACGGGCGAGTACAGCATGTCGCCCTCCACCACCATGTTCTGCCGCAGCTCGCCGTTGACCCGCAGCTGCAGCCGCAGGTCGCCGAAGCGCTTTAGCTCGTCGGCGTCGACCAGCACCACGGCCGGCCCGACCGGGGTGAACGTCGGGTACGACTTCGACTCGAAGAACTGCTGTTTGGTCAGCTGGACGTCGCGCGCCGACACGTCGTTGGTCACGACCAGCCCGTGAACGAACTCGGCCAGGTTGGCCTCCGTGACCTCGGTGCCCACCGGGATCTCGCGGCCGATCAGCAGACCGATCTCGAGTTCGTAGTCCAGCAGCTTCACGTGGGGTGGCTTGACGATGTCGTCGAACGGACCGGTGACCGAACCGGAGGCCTTGCGGAAGAAGGTCAGCGGCGTCTTGGCCGGGTCGCGCCCGACGTCGCGCACGTGCGAGGCGTAGTTGGTGGCCTGGGCGACCAACCGGCACGGCGTGGTGACCGGCGAGACCAGCGCGAGGTTCGCCAGCGGCACCGTGTCGATGGAGTGGGCGGCGTCGTCGATGGCGCGGCGCTCGGCCAGCACGCCGGCGGTGGTGGTCGCGTCGGTGCGGATGCGGGCGGCGCCGTTGGGCGTCTGCACCCACCACGCGTCGGCGGTGCGCAGGATCGAGATGGTCATTGCGGGGATCCTTACTTTCTCTCGGTGGGTGGTGGCTGTCAGGAGTTGCCGACCGCGAACAGCCCGCGCAGGGCGGACAGGTCGAACTCGTTGTCGTGGCGCAGCGCGTCGACCATCAGGGCGACTTCGCGCGCGGTTTCGCTCGGCGAGCCGACGCCCAGGAAGTCCCGGCTCGGCGGCGGGCCCCATTGGTACAGGCCGGAGGCCGTCAGCGGCGCCCAGCCGGGCTCGAGGGTGTTGTCGAACATGTCGCCGTCGGCGTAGTGCTCGACGAGGAAGTCGCCCTCCGGGTCCCGCCAGTAATCGAAGAGCTGGCTGCCCTGGATGTGGCGGCCGATGCCCCACGAGCGGAAATACCCTTGCTCACGCAGGTATTCGCCGCCGGCGGCCAGCGCATCGAGGTCGGCGACCTGATAGGCCGAGTGCACGTAGCGGTGGGTCGGCCCCAACGCCATCGCCAGCGTGTGGTGGTCGGCGGGCACCGAGCCGCGGTCGCAGCGGATGAAGCTCATGACGGGGCCCCGCTCGCGCTGGCCCGGGTAGTAGCAGAAGTCGCTGACGATCAGGCCGAGGTGCTCCAGGTACCAGTTCAGCGCCTCGATGTACTTCGGGGTCTGCAGCACGATGTGCCCGAGCCGCTGCACCGTGGCGGGCACGCGCGGGGGCCGCTGGGTGGAGTTGGCCCGGACGGTCTGGTGGCTGGGGCCGAAGTTGAACACGTGCGGCTGCTGGGAGGGCAGCTCCTCGAACTCGTAGACACCCGAAACCACCTTCAGCGGAATGCCGCTCGGGTCGACGAGGTGGATCGCCACCCCACCGAGGGTCTCGGGCAGCGGCCGCACCGTCGTCCCGGTCGCGCCCGCCAACCGCAGCAGGTCGGAGTACTCGGCGGCCACGAACGCGGGGCCGATGAACCGCGACCGCGCGCCGCGGCGGATCAGGACGCACGGCGCACCGGCGTCGCTGCCGCGCAGGTGCAACTCGTCGTCGGTGCGCAGCGCGACGCTGAACCCGAAGGCCACCGCGAATTCCGCGGCCTTCTTCAGGTCGGGCTTTTCGAACTCCAGCCAGATGACGTCGTGGACCTTGATGACCGGGTTGGCGCAGCGTCCGGGATGCTCACCCGGCAGGCCGCCCTGCTCGCTGTGCAGCCCGTTATGGGCACCGATGAGTTGGTCGGTCATTGGTCGCTCCTCAGAGACAAGATGAAAGGCATGAATTGGCAAGGCTTTCGGCGGCGCACACGTCCGCTTACCGCACTCGCCATCAAGCATGGCGCCGTGGTGACCGCCTGTCCTTGCGGCTGACGCCACTCGGCATACCCTGCTAGCGGGTATCCGCGGTTCTGACTATTCGTCACTGTTGTGTTGGATGACAACGCAACTCAGTCAAAGACGAGCCGATGCCCCCAAGAATCGCCGTTAGATTGCGCAACTAATTCATATAGCGCTCTTCGCTTTTTAGCGTTTACTATGCACACACAACCGAATCTGACGGTCCAGGAAAGGTCGAAAGACCCGCCTTGGAGGCTTGCCTCCAATAGTGCGCGCGTGGTGAACGATCCGGAGGAGGATCGGCATGAGCACTAGACGCAAAGGGCGAGGAAACATAAGCGCCCTCGGTAAACTTTGGCGGCCCCTCGTCATTGTGGCCGTCCTCGCGGTCGTCGCTTACGGCGTCAACACCGTCCGAAATAACAGCGAGGCCATCAGCCATCCGGCCACGACGAGCTCCCTCCCGGCCACCGTCGTCCAGATCAACCCCAAGAACGTCACCTACGAGGCATTCGGCACACTCGGCGAGGGCGGGAAGGTCGTCTACGCGAACCTTGACAGCCAGCCGGTCGAAGTCCGGCTGACAGCCCTGCCCTGGTCGGTGTCGGAGACGACGATGTCGCCCTCGGCGACCTTGAGCCTCGTGATGCAGGTCGACGGGGACTCGGCCGGGTGCCGCATCCTCGTCGACGGCAAGGTCCGGGACGAGCACCTCGTGTCCCACCAGAGCGCCGCTGTCGCGTGCACGGTGACCGCGGCATGAACGACGAGGCGCCCACCGGGCCCATCGAGACCGAAGATCCGGTCCCGGCCGACGAACCGGTCAAGCGACCCCTCCTCGCGAGATTGTGTCGCCAGTTCGCACTGCCGATCGTCTTGTTCTGGGTGGTGCTGGGCGTCGTGGTGAATGTGTTCGTCCCCTCCATCGAGGAGAACACCAAGGCCAATGCCAAGGCGTTGGTCCCCCGGG
>NZ_LZKK01000118.1 GCF_001672815.1 Mycobacterium sp. E796
TCCTCGTCGGGGGTCGCATCGATGATTGGGTTTTCATCCTCGGGGTTGGCGGTGCCCGGGGCGGCCAGCTTGGCCAGCATCGCCTCGATCGCCGCCCGTAGTTCCGGGGTGATCAGGCCGCTGATGCGCGACATGCCGTCGAAGTCCTGCTGGCCCAAAGTGATGCCGCGCTTGCGGGCCCGCTCGGCGTCGCTGAACTCCCCGTCGGGGTGTAGCCAGTCCATGATCCGTTTGGCGTATCTGGCGAGTTCGTCGGGGCGATAGTCGCGGGCCTTGCCGGCCAGATCGGCCTCGGCGGCTTCCCGGGTCGAGGGGTCGACCTCGGCGGGCAGGTGAGCGAAAAAGCTGCGGATCACCCGCACGTGGGTGTCACCGATCAGCCCCTCACGCTGAGCGGCGGCCGTCGCCGCCAACTGCGGGGGCAACGCTTCTCCGGTCAGCGCCCGGCGCTCGCCGAGGTCCTCGGCTTCGTCGACGCGCCGGGACGCCTCGGCCTTGGTGATGCGCAGCCGGTCGGCCAGCGCCCCGCGCAGCGTGCCGCCCAGTTCTTCTGGGCCGGCCTGGGCGGCGAGTTGATTGATCAGCGTGTGCTGCGGGGCGCGCAACCGGCGCGCCGCGGCTTCCACGCGCTCCAACGCCCGCAACCG
>NZ_LZKK01000119.1 GCF_001672815.1 Mycobacterium sp. E796
TACCGCTACCATCCGTTGACTTCGCGCGTCGAGCAGATTCTCACGTCAGGCGAGCTGGGCAAGCTCGAGCGGATCGACGTCTCCTTATGCGTATTGCTGCCGAAGCGCTCCAACGCCAACGTCTACGACTACTCCCTCGCCGGTGGCGCGCTGATGGACGCCGGAGTCTACGCGGTTGACATGCTCCGCACTTTCGGCGGTTCGACCCCGGAAGTCGTTGCGGCACAGGCAAAACTGCGCGGGACTCAACTGGACCGGGCGATGACGGCCGAGTTGCGCTTCACGAGTTGGCTCACGGGCCGGATCCGCTGCGCGCTGTGGTCGTCGGATCTTTTTCGAGCGAGCGCCAGGATCGTTGGCGATCGCGGCCGGCTGCATTGGCTCAGTCCGGCGGCACCTCAAGTTCTCCCTCGGCTCTCCATCCAATCAGCCGACAGCAAGCGCGTCGAGCGCTTCCCGCGGCGCGCCACCTTCGCGTACCAGCTCGAGGCTTTTGCCGCGGCGGTGCTGCGCGGCGAACCGGTGAAGACGACGCCGGAAGACGCGGTCGAGAACATGAGCGTCATCGATACGATTTACCGCGCCGCCGGTCTCTCGCTCCGCGAACCGGCGTAAACGCCATGAACGCCGCGCCAGTCGACAGTCGAGAGGGC
>NZ_LZKK01000120.1 GCF_001672815.1 Mycobacterium sp. E796
ACCCCGAAGAGGCGCCGATCCACACCGTGAGCGTGGCGCCGTTCGCGGTCGAGCGGCACCCCGTGACCAACGCGCAGTTCGCCGAATTCGTCGCCGCCACAGGCTATGTCACGGTTGCCGAGCAACCGATCGACCCTGCGCTTTACCCGGGGGCGGATCCGAAAGACCTGGTGCCGGGCGCCATGGTCTTCCGCCCTACGCCGGGGCCGGTCGACCTGCGTGACTGGCGCCAGTGGTGGGCCTGGGTGCCCGGGGCCAACTGGAGAAATCCGTTCGGACCGGACAGCGATCTCACGGACCGGGCGGATCATCCGGTGGTGCAGGTGGCGTATCCCGACGCCGCGGCATACGCGCGCTGGGCCGGCCGGCGGCTGCCCACCGAGGCCGAGTGGGAGTATGCGGCCCGCGGTGGAAATTCGGGGACCTACTCCTGGGGGGAGGAAGCGAACCCCGACGGTCGGTTGATGGCCAACACGTGGCAGGGAAAGTTCCCGTACCGCAACGACGGCGCGCTCGGCTGGGTGGGCACCTCTCCGGTGGGGACCTTCCCGCCCAACGGATTTGGGCTGCTCGACCTGATCGGCAACGTGTGGGAGTGGACCGCAACCGAGTTTTCCGCGCACCACCGGCTCGATCAGCCACCGAAGGCCTGTTGCGCGCCGTCGGGTCCCGCGGACCCGAGCGTCAGCCAGACGTTGAAGGGCGGCTCGCACCTGTGCGCGCCGGAATACTGCCACCGTTACCGGCCGGCCGCGCGGTCGCCGCAGTCGCAGGACACCGCGACGACCCACATCGGGTTTCGCTGCGTCGCGGACCGCCCGCGGGGATAGGCTGCCCGGCGCCGGCCGGGCAGCAAACCGGGGCCGGTTCTGCGCCGCACCTCAGGCAGCAAATACGACTAAGGGGTTACCGCGGGGTGGAGGGCGAGTGACGGACCCTGCGTCGTCGCGCGCGGTCGTCGCGAATTCGCTAGCATCGCCACGTGTCGGCCGTAGACGAGCCAGATGTCATCGACGGGGTTGCTGCGACCACCGAGGCCACGGCGACACAGGCCCCGCCCTCCACCCCGCGGTAACCCCTTAGTCGTATTTGCTGCCTGAGGTGCGGCGCAGAACCGGCCCCGGCATAC
>NZ_LZKK01000121.1 GCF_001672815.1 Mycobacterium sp. E796
GAGGTGTACGAGCACCTGGTTTTTGACGCCAACCGCCACCTCCCGCTGGCCGGCTTCGACGGCATGGCCGAGCGCACCATCACGATCTCCAGCGCGGCCAAGATGTTCAACTGCACCGGATGGAAGATCGGGTGGGCCTGCGGCCCAGCGCAACTCATCGCCGGCGTGCGCTCGGCCATGCCGTCGAAGCCGGCCAGCGGGAGGTGGCGGTTGGCGTCAAAAACCAGGTGCTCGTACACCTCGTCGGTGATCACCAAAAGGTCGGCGGCCACCGCGATTTCGGCGATCGCGGTGAGATCCGTCGCGCTCAGCACCGTGCCGGTGGGGTTGTGCGGCGAGTTGACGATCAGCGCGCGGGTCCGTGGCGTCACCGCCCGGCGCAGGGCGTCGGCGTCCAGCGCGAAGCCGCGGCCGTCGGGCACCAGCGGCACGGTCACCCGGTGCGCGCCGGCCATCGCGACCACGGGCGAGTAGGAGTCGTAGAAGGGTTCGATGAGCACCACCTCCGAGCCCGGCTCGACCAGCCCGATCACCGACGCGGCGATGGCCTCGGTGGCCCCGACCGTCACCAATATCTCGGTGTCGGGGTCGTAGTCGATGCCGAAGTGACGCCGGCGATGGGCGGCGATGGCCTGGCGCAGCGGCGCGATGCCGATGCCGGGCGGGTACTGGTTGGCGCCCGTGGCGATGGCGTCCTGGGCGGCCTTCAGCAATGCGGGGGGCCCGTCCTCGTCGGGGAAGCCCTGGCCGAGGTTCACCGCGCCGATCCGCGCGGCCAGCGCCGACATTTCGGCGAACACCGTCGTCGCGTAGGGCCGCAGTCGCGACACCGTCATGGTGGAGGAGCTTAAGGCCGCGCCTTAGCGGGCTTGTCACAGGCGCCACATTGGCCCCTGGCCGGAGCACCACCGCTTGTGCCCGCCTCAGAGCGACAATGCGCGCGGGTTCTTGGCGGTGTCGCTATGAGGCGGGCAGTTCGGGTATCGGCCGGCGCGGAGAGTGGAGAGACTGATGTGACTCGCGCGGCCAATGCGGCTAAGTGTCAGCGCCGAGTTGACTGCACCGTCGCGTTCGTCCCGCTGACCAGCAGGATCCCGCCCAACCAACAGGTTGGACGGGCGCCCTGTTAGGGTGGCCGTTACTGGACCTAGTGTTTTAGGACGAACCCAAACCAATCTTCGAAGAGGAAGTCGACATGTCCGAAGAAGCCTTCATCTACGAGGCGATCCGCACCCCGCGCGGCAAGCAGAAGAACGGGTCGTTGACCGAGGTCAAGCCGTTGAACCTGGTCGTCGGTCTGATCGAGGAGCTGCGCCGGCGCCACCCCGACCTGGACGAGAGCCTGATCAGCGACGTCGTGTTGGGGTGCGTGTCACCCGTCGGTGACCAGGGCGGCGACATCGCCCGCACCGCCGTCATCGCGGCCGGCATGCCCGACACCGTCGGCGGCGTGCAGCTCAACCGCTTCTGCGCCTCGGGCCTTGAGGCCGTCAACACCGCCGCCCAGAAGGTCCGCTCCGGCTGGGACGACCTGGTGCTCGCCGGTGGTGTGGAGTCGATGAGCCGCGTCCCGATGGGCTCGGACGGCGGCGCCATGATGGCGGACCCGGCCACCTCCTATGACGCCTACATCGTGCCGCAGGGCATCGGTGCGGACCTGATCGCGACCATCGAGGGCTTCTCCCGCGACGACGTCGACGCCTACGCGCTGCGCTCGCAGGAGCTTGCCGCCGCGGCGTGGTCGGGTGGCTACTTCGCCAAGTCGGTGGTCCCGGTCCGCGACCAGAACGGCCTGCTGATCCTCGACCACGACGAGCACATGCGCCCCGACACCACGATGGAGGGCCTCGCCAAGCTGAAGCCCGCTTTCGAGGGGCTGGCCGCGATGGCCGGCTTCGACGACGTGGCGCTGCAGAAGTATCACTGGGTCGAAAAGATCAACCACGTCCACACCGGGGGCAACAGCTCGGGCATCGTCGACGGGTCCGCGCTGGTGCTCATCGGCAACGAGAAGGCGGGCACCTCGCAGGGCCTGACGCCGCGCGCGCGCATCGTGGCCACCGCCACCACCGGCGCCGACCCGACCATCATGCTGACCGGCCCGACGCCGGCCACCCAGAAGGTGCTCGACCGGGCCGGGCTGACCGTCGACGACATCGACCTGTTCGAGCTGAACGAGGCGTTCGCGTCGGTCGTGCTGAAGTTCCAGAAGGATTTGAACATCCCCGACGAGAAGCTCAACGTCAACGGCGGCGCCATCGCGATGGGCCACCCGCTGGGCGCCACCGGCGCCATGATCCTGGGCACCATGGTCGACGAGCTCGAGCGCCGCGGCGCTCGGCGGGCGCTGATCACGCTGTGCATCGGCGGCGGCATGGGCGTGGCCACCATCATCGAGAGGGTTTAAGACCATGGCAGAGAACACCATTCAGTGGGATAAGGACGCCGACGGCATCGTCACGCTGACGCTGGACGACCCGACCGGGTCGGCCAACGTGATGAACGAGCACTACAAGGAGTCCATGCACAAGGCGGTCGAACGCCTTGTCGCCGAGAAGGATTCGATCGCCGGCGTGGTGATCACCAGCGCGAAGAAGACGTTCTTCGCCGGCGGTGATCTGAAGCACATGATCAACGCCGGCCCGGAGAACGCGGGCGAGGTCTTTGCCGAGGTCGAAGACATCAAGCGCGACCTGCGCACGCTGGAGACCCTGGGTAAGCCGGTGGTGGCCGCCATCAACGGCGCTGCGCTGGGCGGCGGCTTGGAGATCGCACTCGCCTGCCACCACCGCATCGTGGCCGACGTCAAGGGCGTCCAGATCGGGCTGCCCGAGGTCACGCTGGGTCTGTTGCCCGGCGGTGGCGGCGTCACCCGCACCGTTCGGATGCTGGGCATCCAGAACGCCTTCGTGAACGTGCTCAGCCAGGGCACCCGGTTCAAGCCGGCCGCGGCCAAGGACAACGGCCTGGTGGACGAGATCGTCGGCAGCGTAGACGAATTGGTGCCGGCGGCGAAGGCGTGGATCAAGGCCAACCCGGAGGCGCACACCCAGCCGTGGGACGTCAAGGGCTACAAGATTCCCGGTGGCACCCCGTCGTCGCCGGCGCTGGCGGCCATCCTGCCGTCGTTCCCGTCGCTGCTACGCAAGCAGCTCAAGGGCGCGCCGATGCCGGCGCCGCGGGCCATCCTGGCCGCGGCGGTCGAGGGCACGCAGGTGGACTTCGACACCGCCACGCGCATCGAGAGCCGCTACTTCACCGAGCTGGTGACCGGCCAGGTCGCCAAGAACATGATCCAGGCCTTCTTCTTCGACCTGCAGCACATCAACGGCGGCGGGTCGCGGCCGGACGGCATCGAGCCGGTCAAGATCAACAAGATCGGTGTGCTGGGCGCGGGCATGATGGGCGCCGGGATCGCGTACGTGTCGGCCAAGGCCGGCTTCGACGTGGTGCTGAAAGACGTCAGCATCGAGGCCGCGGAGAAGGGCAAGAATTACTCGGAAAAGCTTGAGGCCAAAGCGCTCGAGCGAGGCAAGACCACCGAGGAGAAGAGCAAGGCGCTGCTGAACCGCATCACGCCGACGGCCGACCCCGCCGACTTCAAGGGCGTCGACTTCGTGATCGAGGCGGTGTTCGAGAACCAGGACCTCAAGCACAAGGTGTTCCAGGAGATCGAGGACATCGTCGAACCCAACGCGCTGCTCGGGTCGAACACCTCCACGCTGCCGATCACCGGTCTGGCGACCGGCGTGAAGCGCCAGGAAGACTTCATCGGGATCCACTTCTTCTCTCCGGTCGACAAGATGCCCCTGGTCGAAATCATCAAGGGCGAGAAGACTTCTGACGAGGCGCTGGCCCGCGTGTTCGACTACACGCTGGCCATCGGCAAAACCCCGATCGTCGTCAACGACAGCCGCGGCTTCTTCACCAGCCGCGTCATCGGCACGTTCGTCAACGAGGCGCTCGCGATGCTCGGTGAGGGCGTCGAGCCGGCGTCCATCGAGCACGCCGGCACGCAGGCCGGCTACCCGGCGCCGCCGCTGCAGCTGTCCGACGAGCTCAACCTCGAGCTGATGCACAAGATCGCCACAGCCACCCGCAAGGGCGTCGAGGATGCCGGCGGCACCTACGAGCCGCACCCGGCGGAGGCCGTCGTCGAGAAGATGATCGAGCTCGGCCGCCCGTCGCGATTGAAGGGCGCCGGCTTCTACGAGTACGTCGACGGCAAGCGCACCCGGCTGTGGCCGGGCCTGCGCGAGACGTTCAAGTCCGGTTCGTCGCAGCCGCCGCTGCAGGACATGATCGACCGGATGCTGTTCGCCGAGGCGCTGGAAACCCAGAAGTGCCTCGACGAGGGCGTGCTGACGTCGACCGCTGACGCCAACATCGGGTCGATCATGGGCATCGGGTTCCCGCCCTACACCGGTGGTAGCGCGCAGTTCATCGTCGGCTACTCCGGTCCCGGCGGAACGGGCAAGGACGCCTTCGTGGCCCGGGCCCGCGAGCTGGCCGCCAAGTACGGCGACCGCTTCCTGCCACCGGACTCGCTCACCTAGTTCTGCCGACCAGACGCAAAAGCCCCCAAAACCTAGTGTTTTCGGGGGCTTTTGCGTCTGCTCGCGGTCAGAGGGCTGCGGCGATTCGGCGCCATTGCTCACGGGGGAATTCCGCCGGGTCCGCCGTCAGCACCTGGACGCAGACGTGGTCGGCGCCGGCCGCCTGATGCTCGGCCACCCTGCGCATGACGGCGCCTTCGTCGCCCCACGTGATGATCGCGTCGAAGAGCCTGTCGCTGAGCTGCGCCAGGTCCTCTTCGGAGAAGCCGCTGCGCAGCAGGTTGTTGGCGTAATTGGGCAACGCCAAATACGCTCGCAGCCAATCGGTTCCGATGCGGCGCGCCTCGTCGGCGCTGTCACATAGGATCACGGTCTGTTCGGGCAGCAGCAGCGGGCCCTCGCCCAAAGTCGAACGGGCGGAAGCGGTGTGGTCAGGGGTGACGAGGTAGGGGTGCGCGCCGCCGGCGCGCGTCGCCGACAGTTCGAGCATCTTCGGGCCGAGCGCGGCGAGCACGCGGGCCGCGGCGGGCACGGGATGCGGTGCGGCGTCCAGCCCGTCGAGGAACGACGCCGTCGCCGCCAGCGGCTTGCGGTACCGGCCGGGCTGGCCGGCGTCGATCAGCGGCGCGTGGCTGACGCCGATCCCCAGCAGGAAACGGTAGCCGTGCTCAGCGGTCAGTGCGGCATAGGATTCGGCGACATCGTCGGCCGCGTGCATCCAGAGATTGAGGATCCCGGTGGCGATCGCGGTCCGCGCCGTCGCGGCCAGCAGCCGCCCCACCGCGTCGAACACCGGCCCACCCACGTCGGGGATCCACAGCGCGGTGAAGCCAAGCTCGTCCAATTCCGCGGCGGCGTCGCCGATTTCGGCGGCATCGCCGTAGCGCAGCTGGCTGCTCCAGATACCCACACCGGCAAGGTCCACGGGCGATCATCCCCTTCGCGTCAAACTTCGACTTCGCCGTAGTCGGGCACCCGCATCGAGTCGTACATGCGCACGCCCTTGGTGTTCAGCCTCGCCAGCGACCTGGAGAGCGACCCGGGCATCAACGAGATCAGTTCGACCCCACGGGTTAACGCCCAGACACCCGCCCGGGAGCCGGGGATGATGGTCCTGGCGGCGCCCCGCGCGAAGGACCGGCTGCGATACACCGGTTCGCGCATCTGAAGTTCGTAGGCGGCGAACGCGCGCAGGTGATCGCCGTCGGCCCGGGCGAGTTCCCCGGCCAGCACGTAGGCGCCCAGCACGGCGAGGCTGGTGCTGCCGCCGACCGCGGGGCCGGGGCAATACCCGGCGTCTCCGACGAGGGTGACCCGTCGTCGCGACCAGATGTTCATCCGCAGCTGGCTGATCGCATCAAAGTAGAACGTCGGAGTCCGGTCTATTTCCCCCAGCCAGTCGTCCACCTGGGGATGCATCCCCGCGAAGGCGTCGCGCAGTAATTCCTTCTGCCGCAACGCATCCCGATAGTCATAGTCGAGCTCCTCCTTGCTGCGGAACATGAACACCAGCCGGGCGTCGTCCAGATGATCCGCGGTGTAGACGGCCACGAGCCGACCGACGCCGATGTGGCCGAGCATCTCGCCGGGGACGGCCAGTGTCTTGGGCGCCGACACCACCGCCAGGTAGCCACCGATGAAGCGGGTGAGGCCGGCCTCCTCGCCGAACACCAGGCGCCGGACATTGGAGTGCAGACCGTCCGCACCGACGATGACGTCGAAGCTGCGGGCAGGCGAGCGCTCGAAGGTGACCTCGCCGTCGGGCTCGATCGCCGTGATGGAGTCACCGAAGAGGTATTCGACGTCGTCGCGCCCGGCGTCGTAGTAGATCTCGCTGAGGTCGTCGCGCATGATCTCCACGTGCCGATCGGATGCGATGCCGACCAGCTTGGTGAGGTCGACCTCGGTGGGCTGGGGCCGGCCCTCCCGATACAACGTCAGACGGTCGGTACCGGTGGCGAGTGCCTCGATGCGGGGCAAGACGCCCATCTTCGCCGAGATCTCCATCGCCGGGCGGAACAGGTCGACGGCGTGGCCGCCCGTCTTGCGCAGCGTCGCCGCGCGCTCGACCACGGTGACGTCGAAGCCATGGCGGGTAAGCCAGAACGCCAGCACCGGCCCGGCGATGCTGGCACCGGAGATCAGAACCCGCATAGCGGGTAAGCCTAACCGCCGGTATTTGCGCCCAAGCAGCGCTAGTTCTGGTCCTGGGCGTTCTGGGTGAAGATGTCGCCCGAGGTCTGGCCGTTGTCGTTGACGAAATTGGTGTCGTCGGTGGCGAAGGACGCGGTGGCCGACGGGCCGGATGCCGCGTCGGTCGCGATCTTGCAAGGCGGCGAGGCGATGAACAGTGTGAGCGCCGCAACGGCCGCGGCACCAGCAAAGATCAGCCGGAGTGCACGGACTTTGCGGTAGCGAACGTGCCCGAGGTTTGTCATGCGTCATGTCTAAGGCCCGGTTGTCGGCGACGGCTGGGCCCACGCTATGCATCGGCTATGAGGTGCAGTCGTCGCCGGGCTAAAGTCGCTTGCTATGCGCTTCGGTCTCTTCATTCCGCAAGGCTGGCGGATGGATCTCGTCGGCATCGAACCCGAGAAACACTGGGCGGTGATGCGCGAGTTGGCCGCCCACGCCGACAACGGCGCATGGGATTCGCTGTGGGTCTACGACCACTTCCACACCGTCCCGATGCCAACGGGCGAGGCCACGCACGAGGCGTGGTCGCTGATGGCGGCCTACGCGGCGACGACGTCGCGGATCAAACTCGGTCAGATGTGCACGGCGATGAGCTATCGCAATCCGGTGTACCTGGCCAAGGTGGCCGCGACCGCCGACATCATTTCCGGCGGCCGGATCCAGATGGGAATCGGCGGCGGCTGGTACGAACATGAGTGGCGCGCTTACGGTTACGGATTCCCGTCGGCCAAGGTGCGGTTGGGCCGCCTCGACGAGGGTGTACAGATCATGCGCGACGCCTGGCGCGACGGCAAGGTCAGCTTCGATGGCGAGCACTACCAGGTCGACGGCGCGATCGTCGCCCCGAAGCCTTTGCAGGACAACGGCATACCGCTGTGGATCGCCGGGGGCGGGGAGAAGGTGACCCTGCGCATCGCCGCGAAATACGCGCAGTACACCAACTTCACCCCGGAGCTCGAGGCGTTCGCCCACAAGTCCTCGGTGCTGGAAGGGCATTGCCGCGACGTCGGCACCGACTTCGGGGCGATCGTGCGTTCGGTCAACGTCAACGCGGTCATCGGGACGTCGGACGACGACGTGAAGGACCGGATGCGCCGCGTGCGCGACCGGTTGGTCGGCTATGTGCCCGAGGCCGCCGCCGATGCGATGATCGCCGGCACCACCGGGCCGGACTCGGCGGTGGGCACCGCGGAACAAGCGATCGAACGGCTCCAGAAGATCCGCGCCCTCGGCTGTGAGTACGCGATCTGCTACTTCCCGGAGGCCGCGTACGACCGCTCGGGCATCGAGCTGTTCGAACGGGAAGTCATCCCCGCGCTGAGCTAGATGTCGGTGGTCGCGTACCGCGTCTTGACGGGCGGTGCGGCGAGCAGCGGCGGCAGCTCGGCGATCTTGCCCTCGCCGGCCCGGAAGGCGCGGTAGGCCTCGTCGTGGTCGACCGTGTCCCAAAGTTCGTAGACCACCCAGTGCGCGCCGTCATCCTCGTCGACGAGCACGTCGGTGACGAGGTTCCCGTCGAATGCCCGGGTGACTTGCAGCGCCCGGCCCATGACCTCGCGCGCCGCGGACACCGACTCGGGCTTCAACCTGAGTTCGAGCAGCACCGTGACCGGCATAGTCGTCTCCTTATCGTCGACTCGGGGCCCCGACACCATAACGTGCCGGCGACGGTCACACCCGCCCCACCAGTCTCTCGCCGGGGCGATGTCCAATGTGCCCGCCTCATAGCGACTGTGCCAGGGGAGCCGCCGGACCGCGCCCAGGGTTGTCGCTCGGAGGCGGGCAAAACATCGACCGACCGGGCCAGGACTGTGGGTCCGGTGTTTCCGAACGAGATGCGGATAAGCGACAGCGAGAATGCGGTTTCCACTTTTCGGAAAGCTGTTATACGGTTCAGTTGGCATTGTTCTGTTCGGACGCTGGAGGATCGTTAATGCAGAAGGCGCTGGCCCCCGAAATCTCCACCTGGCCGGACGAGAACCCGCAGCTGATCGGGAGTCGCTGCGGCAACTGTGGTGCCACAACCTTCCCGGTGCAGCAGTGGTGTCCACGTTGCAGCGGCGGTGAGATGACCGAGTTGCTGTTGCCGCGCCGCGGCACCCTGGTGGCGTGGACCACCCAGGGCTTCCCGCCCGGCGCGCCCTACGCCGGCCCGACCGGCAACGATTTCGTGCCGTTCGGCGTCGGCCTGGTGCAGCTGGGCGACATCATCCGAGTCGAGGCGCGGCTGACCGAAAACGACCCGGCCAAGCTGCAATTCGGCCAAGAGGTCGAGCTGACCATGGTGCCGTTGACCACCGACGACGAGGGCGCCGAGGTCATGACGTTCGCTTTCCAGCCGGTGTAGTGGCGATCGCGAGCGCGAGCGCGGCGAAGCCGGGCGAAGCGGGTCGCCACCAATTATCAAAAGAGGAGGCTTGAGATGACTAACGACGTTGCCATCATCGGTGTGGGCCTGCACCCGTTCGGCAGGTTCGACAAGACCGCGATGCAGATGGGAGCCGAGGCCATCCAGTCCGCGCTGGCCGACGCCCACGTGGAGTGGAAAGACATCCAATTCGGGTTCGGCGGCAGCCACGAGGTGTCCAACCCCGACGCGGTGACCCGCCTGGTCGGGCTGACCGGCATCACGTTCACCAACGTGTTCAACGCCTGCGCCACGGCCGCCAGCGCGATTCAGCAGACCGCCGACACCATCCGGCTGGGCAAGTACGACCTCGGCATCGCGATCGGCTTAGACAAGCACCCGCGCGGCGCGTTCACCGACGACCCGGCCAAGCTGGCGCTGCCGCAGTGGTACGCGCAGAACGGGCAGTTCGTCACCACCAAGTTCTTCGGCATGAAGGCCAACAAGTACATCCACGACCACAACATCTCCCAGGCCACGCTGGCCAAGGTGGCGGCGAAGAACTTCCGCAACGGCGCGCTGAATCCGAATGCGTTCCGCCGCAAGCCGATTACCGAGGAGGAGATCCTCAACTCGCCGGTGCTCAACTACCCGCTGACGCAGTACATGTTCTGCGCGCCCGACGAGGGCGCCGCGGCGGTGATCATGTGCCGTGCCGACATGGCGCACAAGTACACCGACAAGCCGGTATTTGTGCGGGCCTGCGAGATCCGTACCCGCCGTTACGGCGCCTACGAGGTACACGCCACCTTCGCTCCGCTGGACGAGGATGTCTCCCCGACGGTGTACGCCGCCAAGGCGGCCTACGAGGCCGCCGGCATCGGGCCCGAGGACGTCGACGTGGCCCAACTCCAGGACACGGACGCAGGCAACGAGGTCATTCACATGGCCGAGACCGGCCTGTGCGCCGACGGTGAGCAAGAGAAGCTGCTGGCCGACGGTGCCACCGAGATCCACGGCTCGATGCCCGTCAACACCGACGGCGGGCTGATCGCCAACGGCGAGCCCATCGGCGCCTCGGGCCTGCGGCAGATGCATGAGCTGGTGCGTCAACTGCGCGGCGAGGCGGGCGAGCGTCAGGTGCCCGGCAACCCGCGCGTGGGTCTGGCCCAGGTGTACGGAGCACCGGGCACCGCGTCGGCGACCATCCTGTCGCTGTAGGGATTGGCGCGAGCAGACGCGGAATCGCACGAAACGCCTTGTGTGCGTGCGAATCTACGTCTGCCCGCGGTTAGATCGCCGGGCCCAGTAGGTCGTCCGCGTCGCGGATGATGTAGCCGTAGCCCTGCTCCGCGAGGAAGCGCTGGCGGTGCGCGGCATAGTCGGCGTCCAGGCTGTCGCGGGCCACCACCGAGTAGAACATGGCGCCGCCGCCGTCGTGCTTGGGCCGCAATAACCGGCCCAGCCGCTGGGCCTCTTCTTGGCGCGAGCCGAAGGTCCCCGAAACCTGCACGGCCACCGACGCTTCCGGCAAATCGATGGAGAAGTTCGCCACCTTGGACACCACCAGGGTGGACACCTCGCCGCGGCGAAAGGCGTCAAACAACGCCTCCCGTTCCTTGGTTCGCGTCGATCCCTGGATCACCGGGGCATTGAGTTCGGCGCCGAGTTCGTCGAGTTGATCGAGGTAGGCGCCGATCACCAGCGTCTGCTCGCCGGGATGCTTTTCCAAAATCGACTTGACCACAGCGATTTTGGTGCGCACCGTCGAGCACAGCCGGTATCGCTCTTCGGGTTCGGCGGTGGCGTACATCATCCGCTCGTTGTCGGTCATGGTGACCCGCACCTCGACGCATTCCGCCGGCGCGATCCAGCCCTGCGCCTCGATGTCCTTCCACGGCGCGTCGTAGCGCTTCGGGCCGATCAGGGAAAACACGTCGCCCTCGCGGCCGTCTTCGCGGATCAACGTGGCGGTCAGGCCAAGTCGCCGCTTGGACTGCAGGTCGGCGGTCATCCGGAACACGGGCGCCGGCAGCAGGTGCACCTCGTCGTAGATGATGAGTCCCCAGTCGCGGCTGTCGAAGAGCTCCAGGTGGCGGTATTCGCCCTTGGTGCGCCGCGTGATCATCTGGTACGTCGAGATGGTGACGGGCCGAATCTCCTTGCGCTCGCCGGAGTATTCGCCGATCTCCTCCTCGGTTAGCGAGGTGCGCGCGATCAGCTCGCGTTTCCACTGCCGGGCGGCGACGATGTTGGTGACCAGAATCAGCGTCGTCGCACCGGCTTTGGCCATCGCGGCAGCGCCGACGAGCGTCTTGCCGGCGCCGCAGGGCAGCACCACCACCCCAGAACCGCCGGCCCAGAACGAGTCCGCGGCCAGCTGCTGGTAGTCGCGCAGGTGCCAGCCGTCCTGCTCGAGGCTGATCGGGTGCGCCTCACCGTCGACGTAACCGGCGAGATCCTCTGCGGGCCAGCCGATCTTGAGCAGCATCTGCTTGACCCTGCCGCGCTCGCTGGGGTGGACGACGACGGTGTCCTCGTCGATCCGCGCGCCCAGCATCGGCGCGATCTTCTTGTTGCGCAACACCTCCTCGAGCACCGCGCGATCGAAGCTGACCAGCGTCAGGCCGTGCGCCGGATGCTTGACGAGCTGCAGCCGGCCGTAGCGGGCCATGGTGTCGACGATGTCGACCAGCAGCGGCTGGGGCACCGCATAACGAGAGAAGCTGACCAGCGCGTCGACGACCTGTTCGGCGTCGTGGCCGGCGGCGCGGGCGTTCCACAGCGCCAGCGGAGTGATGCGGTAGGTGTGTACGTGCTCGGGCGCGCGTTCCAGCTCGGCGAACGGCGCGATGGCGGCGCGCGCGGCGCCGGCCAGCTCGTGATCCACTTCGAGCAGCACCGTCTTGTCGGACTGCACGATCAACGGTCCATCGGACATGGCACCCATTATCCGGACTCCCCCGACACCACCGAGGTGATGCGATGGATGGCGAAGTCACGCAGCCGCCCGGACGCCGAATCGAAAGCCACCAGCTGCCCGCCCCGTACGGAGATCGGGGACACGACCCGCTGGGTGGCCACGCCGGCGGCGTCGAGGTAGCCGATCACCAACGTGTCCTGGTCCTTTGCCGCGCGCTGCAACATCGACATAGTGACCGCGGGGTCGACGCGGATATTCCCGAACGGCGCGGCGGTCACCTTGCGCAGCACCGAGACGACGGCGTTCAGCGTCTCGCCGCTGGGGCGCGGCGCGGGCCGGTAGGGCCGGCGCTGCTGGGGGGTGGGCACCCTCGCTCCGCGAGGCCGGACGTCGACGATCGAACCGGAGGGGTCCTCGGCGGCCGGGGCAAAGCCCGCCTGCCGCAACCTGACGAGCACCTCGGCGATCGGCGCCGGCGACACCGCGACCGTCGGCGCGAGGGCCCGCAACTGCAAATCCTCGGCGGCCGCGACGGCCTGGGCGAGCAGCACCGGGTCCTCGCACCGCACGAACGATGCGGCCATGCCGATTCGGAGCTGGCCATGCCGGCGGGCGACGTCGTCGATGAGGTACGTGAGCCCTTGCGGAACCGGGGTTTTGGAGTGCTTGGTGAAGAGGTCGTGCATCCAGTCGGGGGTCTTGCCGATGTCGAGGGCGTGCCGGATGGACTGCTCGCTGATGCGGTACACCATCGCCGTGCCGGCCGATTCCACGGTGGCGACGGTGGCCAGGTCCTCGGCGAGGTCGCGTTGCAGTGGGCCGGGCACCACGACGGTCAGATCGGCCTGCAGCAGGAAGTGGTCGATCGGTGCGGGCATCGCGCGCGCCATCGCCTGCACGGCGAGCTCCGGATCGCCGGCGTCGTCCAGCAGCGCTCGCCCGGGCGTGCTGAGCGCCCCCCGACCGACCAGGCCCAGCGCGTGGCATTCGGTCAGCAGATCGGAAACGGGTTTCGGCTGCAGCCGTCTGGCCCAGCGTGGACGGCGCCAGATCAACGCGGCCGAGGCGGTGACGGCGTCGACACCGGCCCCGGGCGGCAGCTCGGACAGCATGCCCAGCAGCAGCCGCCGGTCCAGCGGCGCGGCTGTCGAGTACAGCGAATCAGTCAGGGCGCCATAGGGTTTGGCGTCGGGGCCGCGGGTGCCGATCAACGCGGGGCGGCCCGGCAGATCGAGCCAGGTGCCGGCCAGCAGGTGCCAACGCTCGGCGGCGGTCATCGCGGAGAACCGCTCGGTGGCCGCCGTGGGCGCCCAATACGGTCCCTCGCCTTCGGCGGGCTCCGGGTCGGGCATGCCGCTGGCGATCAATCCGGCCGCGGCGGCTATCTCGAGGATCAGGCCCAATCGCGGTTCCTCGACGCCGGTCGTTTTGGCCAGCCGTTTGAGGTCGCGAATTCCCAGTCCGCCGCTGCGGAGCTCGGAAACCGGTGCGGCGCCCAGGGTTTGAAGCAGCACGTCGAACTCGCGGAGCAGGTCGATGACGGCTCCCGCGGCCACCGCATCCACGTCGTCCGCGGTGGTGGTCGACACCACCGGATCAGGGGCCGTCAGCTGCATGGGCCCGGGATCCTCGCCCCGCAGCACCTGCCCGACATGGCGAGGCAAGATCACGGTGTCGGCGTCGATGCGCCGCAGCAGACCCGCCGCCAACAGCTGCGGCACCGGGCGATCCGCCGGCGCGCCGGGGGCGGCGTCGCGGGTGCGGCCCATCGGCGAACCCTCGAGCAGCTTTTGCAGGACGTCGAGCTGGGCCTGGTCGAGGGCGTCGATGACGCCGGCGATCTCCTCGCCGGTGCGGGAGCTGTCCTCGAGCGTGACTTGCCCCGGGTGCCACGGCAGGGCCGTGCCGGCATCGGCGGCCACCCGGACCGCGGCTTCGCCCCAGACCAGCGCGCGCTGCCGCAGGTCGTCCAGCGCGGCGAGCACGTCGGCTTCGGGGGCCCGGTCGCCGATGAGCGCGAGCAGCTTGGCGACTTGCACCGGGGCCGAATCGGCCTGCAGCACCAGCAGCGCGTCCAGCACCGCCAGCCGCAAGAAGTCCAGGTCGTCGGTGGCGGCCTTGACCGACTGGCGCGCCTGGGCGCGCGCGGCCAGCGCCGCGATGCTGCCAGGCGGGGGCTGGGCGAGGTCTGGCCGGAGTTCCAGCAGTCGGATCAGCCGCTCGTCGGGCAAGTCGGCCAGCCAGGACCCCAGCGGGATGTCCGGGGTGTTATCGGTCATTGCTGACCAGCGTAAAGCAGTCCTCGCGACCGGCTGGTACGCAAATCCCACGGTCAGCGTGGCCTTGCGCCGCGGGCGCGGGCGCCACCTGTCAGAATGGACCCCGTGGCTGACTCTGCTGAAGGCAAGGCGCGCAAGACCAACTACGTCGACAACGGCTGGCCGACGACGGACCCGGACGACCACGCCGTGAGCGAACTGGTGAGCGACCGGACGGGTGCGTTGTCACCCTTCGGTGAGCTGGTCTTCCCGTTGCCCGCGACCGACCTGCCCTACGTTCACCCGGTCACGGTCGTCAACCGATAAGCCATGGCTAGGGCCCCAGAGGCCGCCAAGGCCTCGGCAGGCACGCTCTCGCACCTGGACGAGCGGGGTGCGGCGCACATGGTCGACGTCACGGAAAAGGACGCCACTCGGCGGACCGCCGTCGCGGCGGGCGCCTTGCGCACCTCGCCGGAGGTGGTGGCGCTCGTCTCGACCGGCGGCCTGCCCAAGGGCGACGCGTTGGCCACCGCGCGGGTGGCGGGCATTCTGGCGGCAAAGCGCACCAGCGACCTGATCCCGCTCTGTCATCAGCTCGCGCTCACCGGGGTGGACGTCGATTTCAGCGTCGGCGAGTCGGACATCGAGATCACCGCGACCGTGCGCAGTACCGACCGCACGGGCGTGGAGATGGAGGCGTTGACCGCCGTCAGCGTGGCAGGGCTCACGCTGTACGACATGATCAAAGCTGTTGACCCGGCGGCCCGTCTCGACGACATTCGGGTGCTCCGCAAGCAGGGCGGCAAGACCGGAACCTGGGAGCGGTGATGGGCGCGCGATCCGCACGAATAATCATCGCCTCGACCCGTGCGTCGTCCGGCGTGTACGACGACCGATGCGGGCCGATCATCGCGGAATGGCTTGAACAGCATGGCTTTTCGCCTGTGCAGCCCGAGGTGGTGGCCGACGGGGAGCCGGTCGGCGAGGCGCTGCGTGGGGCGCTCGACGCCGAGGTCGACCTGATCATCACCTCGGGGGGCACCGGTATCTCGCCCAGCGACGGCACCCCGGACCAGACGGTGGCGGTGCTGGACTACATGATCCCCGGGCTCGCCGACGCGATCCGCCACTCGGGCCTGCCGAAGGTGCCGACGTCGGTACTGTCGCGCGGCGTATGCGGTGTGGCCGGCCGCACGCTGATCGTGAATCTGCCGGGATCACCCGGAGGAGTGCGCGACGGGCTCGGCGTGCTCGCCGACGTGCTCGACCACGCACTCGACCAACTCGCCGGCGGGGATCACCAGGGATGACCCGCGTTCTGCGCGCCGCCATGACCGAAGAGCCGATCGTTCTGGCAGAGCACGAAGAACTGGTGGGCCATCAGTCGGCCGGGGCGATCGTCGGCTTTGTCGGCATGATTCGCGACCACGACGGTGGGCGCCGGGTGGTGCGGTTGGAGTATTCCGCGCATCCTTCGGCCGAGCAGGTGCTGGCCCACGTCGTCGGCGAGGTCGCCGAGTTGTCCAGGGGGGTGCGCGCGATCGCGGCCAGCCACCGCATCGGCGTGCTGCACATCGGGGAGGCGGCGCTGGTGGCCGCGGTGGCCGCCGACCATCGGCAGGAGGCGTTCGACACCTGCGCGCAGCTGGTGGACACCATCAAGGCGCGGCTGCCGGTGTGGAAACACCAGTTCTTCGACGACGGCACCGAGGAATGGGTGGGCTCGGCCTAAAAACGACCCGGGCGCCCTCCCGCGTTCGGCAGGTTTAGCGGGAGAGCGCCGGGCGTCTGCGATTACTGGAAGGCGTCAGCTGGCCTGGGGCGGCTGCGCCAGGGCGTCCAGCGCGTCGTTTCCGTGGATGTCGGCGCCGCGGATCGCTTCCCACAGTTGCCGGGTGAAGCCCACGCCCGCAGTGCGCGGCGAGTCGGCCGGCGGCGGCACATCCGCGGGAGGCGCCGGCGGAACGGCGTCCGCGGGAGGCGCCGGCGGCACGGCGTCCGCCGGGGGCGGCGCCGGTTGGCCGAACGACGTCAGCGTCACCGGCGGGGCCGGGTCGGCG
>NZ_LZKK01000122.1 GCF_001672815.1 Mycobacterium sp. E796
AACCACAACAGGTCACCAGCCCGCCGCCCACGCCCGCGCAGGGCTACCCCGCGTCCGGTCCCATTCCGCGGGCCGCCCAAACGCCCCCTCCGTGGGCCCCCGAAAGCGGGCCCATTCCCGGGGCGAACCAGGCGAACCAAGCCACCCCGCCGTACTACCAGGGCGGCAGCGGCAGCTGGGGCGGCCCGCCGCCGCAGTTCACCGGGCCGGCGTCCTCGTCGTGGAATCAGCCGCCCGCCAAGCCCAAACGCAACCCGTGGCCGATCGTCGCCGCCGTCGCGGTCGTGATCGTGCTGGCCGTCGGCGGGGTCGGGGCGTGGCTGATCCTGAAGCCCAAGCCGGCGCCGCCGCCCCCCGAACCGGTATCGCCCGACCGGCTCAGCGCTCTCTTGCTGGATCCGTCGGGGGTCAACAGCATCATGGGTTCCTCCGAGATGACGCCCGGCAAGCCCATCACGTCGATGGACACCTCAACGGTGACGCTGTCGCTGCCGAACTGCCTGGGCGCGCTCTACACCAGCCAGGACCCGGTGTATGCGGGCACCGGCTACACGGGCGTGAGCGGGCTGGTCTCCTCGGAATCCGGCGACAACTACGACCACTGGGTCAACCAGGCCGCCGTCGCATTCCCGTCCGCCGACAAGGCGAAGGCGTTCGTGCAGGCGTCGTCCGACAAGTGGAAGGGCTGCGCCGGCAAGACGGTGACGGTGACGAACAAGAGCAAGCAATACCGGTGGACGTTCGCCCAACTCAACGGCAGCCCGCCGAAGATCACCATCATGGACACCCAGGAAGGCGCCGACGGCTGGGAGTGCCAACGCGCGATGGGTGTGGCCAACAACGTCGTCGTCGACGTCAACGCCTGCGGTTACCACATCACCGATCAGGGCGGCCAGATCACCGATAAGATCCTGGCCAAGGTCGGCAACGAATAGCCAAGGCGCGCCTTGGTTTACGACTGCAGGTCGGGGCCCTCGGCGCGCAGGTCATCGACCGCCGACATGGCGTCGCGCAGCTTGGCCAGCCACTCCTCGGTGTGCTCGCCGACCAGCTTGACCGTCCACGCGAGCGCGTCGGCGCGGGACCGCGCGACGCCGGCGTCGACCAGCGTGTCGAGCACCTGACGCTCGGGTTGCTTCAGGCGCGTCATCACCGGTACGGCGATGTGGGTGAACAGGATTCGCTCGGTGCCCGTTTTGGTGCCGACTTCCACGCCCCAGGAAACCTTGCGCCCGTAGCGATCCTGCGCCTCGTCGGCGATGCGCATGCGCTCCGAACGGGTCTCTTCGCGGAATCGTGAGACGCGGCCTTCCGCGCGGGCCTCGCTCTCTTCCTCGCCGGAGCCCGCGGGCTCGGGCAGCTTGCCGATGACGGTGATCTCCTCGCGGTCGACGATGACGGTGGGATCGCCGTCGAACCAGGCTTCCGGTAGGCGTCCGGCGAACCATTCCGCCGCGCCGCTCGCGTCGGGCTGCTGGGCCTGCTGCCAGCCGCCGGGGCGGCCGTAGCGCCGCCCATGGGTGTGATGGGTTTTCATGATTACATGATTACACCGTTACATGTGTAATGGAATGGTGTTCACCGGCGGCGAACGCCGATCGGGCGGGTGCGCGGTCCTTCCGGTGCGGAAAAACCGTTGATATGGGCTGTTCGGAGTTGTAGTTTTGGTAGCGAAGCAGGCCCGGAAGCGACCGATTCGAAGCGCTGGGAAACGGGGTAGGAAACCAGCCGCGTACGACCTAAGCGTCAAACGCCCCCTAGAGTCGCCCGGGCCTGCCTATGCGCCGCCGCGGCGGACCCGGAAAAGTTTCACCTCGTTCTTGATGCCCTTCAGGCGGCGCGCCCCGGCGAACGAAGCCTGCAGCTTCCCGTCGTCGCCCGTCGTGTTGAGGGCCTCCCAGACCGAGTCGGCGACCAGCACGGTACCCGGTCGCGCCACGGCGGCGACCCGGCTTGCCACGTTGACCGGGCTACCGAACCAGTCGCCGGCCCGGCTGACCGCCATGCCGGAGGCCACCCCCGCCCGCAGCCGGGGGAAGTCGTTGTCGGTGTCGACGGCCTCGACGAGTTTGAGCACGACGTCCAGGATGGGCAGCGGCTCGGGGCAGACAAACATGGCCGCATCGCCGATCGTCTTGACGAACCGCACCGGCGGGACGGTCACGTCCCGGGCGAGGTGGGCCAGCCGGTTGGCCAGCTGCCCCAGCTCCTCGGCCGACACCACTTCGCCTATCCGGGTGAAGCCGACAAGGTCGGCGAAGGCGACGGTGATCTGGCGCGCACCGGGAAGCGGCTTGCCCGCGGCCCGTTCGGCGGCGTTGACGGCCTCGGTCTCCATCATGTGCCGCAGCTGCATGAACAGCATGTGCTGGATCATCGGGCCGAGCATCGGCTCGATCTGGCTGACCAAAGCCTTTGACGCCTGGGCGATTTCCAGCTCGGTGGCGCCCGGCCGCATGATCGTCGAAAGGGCGGCGTACCGCATCACCTCGGCGGCGCGGGACAGGCCCTCGGCGAGCACCCGCACCACGAGGACCAATTGCTCGGGATCCAGGCCCAGCTCGACGAACCGCTGGGTAAAGGCGGCGGCCTCGCCGTCGGCGCGCATGTGCACGGCCGCGTCGGGGTCGTCGACCCGCACCAGGCCGATGGCGCGCTGCACCTGCTGCAGCAGCGCCAGGTCGACGCCGTAGGTCTCGCTGATCTCGCGGGTGGAGACGTAGGTCCCGTCGTCGCCGATCAGGTGGCGGGTGGCCAGCAGCAGGGGCGGGTTGGTGCTCCGGATCTCCTCGCGCGTGATGCCCTGATCCAGCAGCCACCGCACGAGTTCCGCCCGCTCGGCGCGCGCGGCGCCCTCGAGCCCCTCCAGCAGATCGTCGATGTTCTCCTCGGCGGCGTCGGGCATTCGGCTTCCCCTATGACACCGGCGGGCGCCGGTGGGCCCATGGCCTGGCGGCCTCGATCTGCGCCGACAGCGACAGCAGCGTCGCCTCGTCGTGCGGCCGGCCGACCAGCTGCACGGCGATCGGCAGGCCGTGGCCGTCGAGGTCCCACGGCACGGACGCGGCGGGCTGACCGGTCAGGTTCCAGATCGGGAAATAGGGAACCTGCTGCGCCACCAGGAGCAGCGTCGAGATGCCGCCGCGGCGCCGGTAGGCGCCCACCCGCGGGGGACCCGTCGCGTTGCCCGGCGTGACGACGACGTCGACGTCGTCGAAGATCGCCTGGATCCGGCCGGCCACCGCAGGCTCCGCGGCGCGGATCGCGTCCATCCTGCGGTCCGAGAAGAGCGCGCCGGCGCGGGCCAGGCTGCGGGTGCGGGCTTCGAGCCGTTCGGGGTGCGCCTGGGCGTCCGCGTCGTCGCTGATGCCGCGCAGGAAGCGGGGCAGGTAATTGGTCAGCACCGCGGCGGGCGGGTACTCGGGATCGCGGGTGACGACGTCGTGCCCCAGGTCGCGCAGCAACGCGCCCGCCTCGTGCACGGCGGCCAGCTGCGCCTTGCCGACGCGGACGGGGACCGGCATTGGGCCCTTGGTGCTCAACGCAATTCGCAGCCGGCCGGGGTGGCGGGCGGCGGCGGCGGCGAACTCGCCCTCCGGACCCGGCACTTGGGAAAGGGTGGCGGTCGCGTCCAGGAACGTCGCGGCGTCGCGCACCGACCGGGCGATCGGGCCGTTGACGCTCAGCCCGTGCCACGCGTTGTCATGCGGCTCCAGCGACACGCGGTCGCGTTGCGGTTTCACGCCGAACAACCCACACCACGACGACGGGATGCGAATCGAGCCGCCACCGTCGGATCCCAGCGCCAGCGGCGCGAGCCCGGCGGCCACCGCGGCCGCGCTGCCGCCGCTGCTGCCGCCCGGCGTGCGCCTGGGGTCCCACGGGTTGCGGGTGGCGCCGAAGGTCAGCGACTCGGTGAACGGAAAGATCATCAGCTCGGGCACATTGGTCTTGCCGATGACGACCGCGCCCGCGGCGCGCAGCCGCCGCACCGCCTCCGCGTCGGACGTCACCGCGGGGCGGTGCCCGCCGCTGCCGCACGCCGTCACCTCGCCCGCGACGTCGACGTCGTCCTTGATCGCGATCGGCACCCCGAGCAGCGGCAGCCGCTCCTCCGCGTCGAGGCGCTCCTGCGCCACCGCCGCCTCGTACCGCGCGGTGTCGGCCAGCACCACGCGATAGCAGCGCAACTCGCTGTCCAGCCGCGCGATCCGGTCCAGATAGATTTCGAGCAACTCCGGCGCGGTCAGTTCGCCGTCGGCCAGCATCCGGGCCTGTTCGGCCGCGCCGGCAAAGGCCACCTCGCGAGCGTCCACCGCCGCAGCGTATCCGGCGATCAGTACCGTGGGCGACATGTCCTGCGTGTTCTGTGCGATCGTCGCCGGCGACGCCCCGGCCCACCGGATCTACGAAGACGAGGGATACCTGGCGATCCTCGATATCCGACCGTTCACCCGCGGCCACACGCTGGTGATCCCCAAACGGCACACCGTCGACCTGACCGACACCCCGCCGCAGACGCTCGCCGACATGGCCACCATCGGCCAGCGAGTCGCGCGCGCCGCGCGGACGACGGAGTTGGCCGACGCGACGAACATCGCGATCAACGACGGCCGCCCCGCCTTCCAGACGGTGATGCACATCCACCTGCACGTGCTGCCGCGGCGCACCGGCGACAAGCTGTCGTTCGCCAAGGGGATGCTCTTGCGCCGCGACCCGGACCGGGAGGCCACGGCGCAGATCTTGCGGGAGGCCCTCCAGGACCTCGCCCGGATCGACGGTCGTCAGACAGACTGAGTCCATGAGCAATCTGACTCCGCTAGAACAATTCGTGCTAATTCCGTTCCTGCGTCTGCACGACACGATCTACCGCAAGACCGACGGCAGGATCGGTCACCAGATACCGGGGATGCCGCCCAGCCTGCTGCTCCACACGGTCGGCGCGAAGTCCGGTCAGCCGCGCACCACGACGCTGACCTACGCCAAGGACGGCGACTCGTACGTGATCGTCGCGTCCAAGGGAGGGGACGACCGCAACCCCGGGTGGTATCACAACCTGCAGAAGCGTCCCGACGCTGAGATCAACGTCGGCGCCAAGCGCATCGGCGTGACCGCACGGAAAGTCGGCCCCGACGACCCCGACTACGCGCGGCTGTGGGAGCTGGTCAACAGGAACAATGGCAACCGCTACAGCAGCTATCAGACCCGGACGTCGCGGCCCATTCCCCTCTTTTTATTGACTCCGCGGTGAATATTGCAGCGTCCGCCCGCATAGCCCCGCGGCGGTTTATTCTCCTGTAGCGCGCGACGAAGCGCGGGATCGGCTGGGGCGGCTATGACACGCTGGACGGGACATCCGTTGCGGCGGTTGGGGCTGTCCGCGCGCATGGGCTGGCTCCTGGTCGCTGTTTACGGCACGGCGGCGGTGCTGGTTGTCACCTCGTCGGTGAATAGATGGCGCGGCGCGTACGGGACGCGGCCGGTGGACGAAATTGTGTTCGCGCTGTGCCTGCTGGTGACGGCCGCAACTGCCGGCTACGCGGCCCGCTTCTCCACCGGGCGCCGCAGATTCGGGTGGCTGGCGCTGGTGATCGGCCTGCTCGGCTGGGCCGCGGGTGAGGTCCTGTGGTCGGTCTACGAGGTGCGTCCGGATATCGAACACGCCACCCATCCCGCCGCGGCGGAGGCCGTGTTCACTTTGTACCCGATCGGCGCGATGGTCTCGTTGGCGTTGCTGTCGCATCTGTCCCGCCACAGCCCCCGGCGCCTGGTGCTGGACGGCCTCATCGTGGCGACCTCGCTGTTCGTTATCTCGTGGGTGTTCGTCCTCGACAAACAGCTACGTGAAAACACCGGCTCGCGGCTTGCGACACTCATCGAGGTCTTCGCCGACATCGTTCTGCTGACGACGGCAATCCTGATGCTGTCCCGGATCCGCTCCAACGACCTGCCGAGCCGGGGCTTGCTGGCGGCTGGAATCGCGACCATCACCACTGCGGACATCGCGATGGTTTTCCAGACCGGAGTGGGCAGCTATCACCTGGGCGACCTGACCGATCTGGGGCGGGTCGCCGGATTTGCACTGCTCTCGGTGGCGGGCCTGGCCAGCGTGCACGAGACCGCCACGGACCCGGCACAGACCGAGATCATGTCCCCCGCCCTGCTCTGGCTGCCCTACCTGCCGCTCATGCTGGCCGCCGCCGTCGGCCTGGGTCAGGCGGTGAGCCTGATGGCGCACGGGCCGATGCTCGCCGCGCTGGGGATCCTCGTCGCCGCGGTGCTCACCCGGCAGTTCATCGTGCTCATGGAAAACCAAGGCCTGCTGTCCGAAGTCGCGCGGGAAGCGTTCCGCGACAGCCTGACCGGGCTGGCCAACCGCGCGCACTTCCTGCACCGCCTGGAACAAGCGCTCGCCCGGCAACGCCTCGAGGGTGGGCCGATCGCGGTGCTGTGCCTCGACCTCGACAACTTCAAGTCCGTCAACGACGCGCTCGGGCATCCGGCCGGCGACGAACTCCTCGTCCGGGTGGCCGGCCGGCTCACCGCCGCGCTGGAGCACACCGGCACCCTGGTGGCGCGCCTCGGCGGCGACGAGTTCGCCGTCCTTCTCGAGGCCTCGCTCGACGAATCGCAGACGGCCGCGGATCGGGTGCTCGACGCGTTCGACACGCCCATCCTGATCGACGGCGTTCCCATCGAGGTCCGGCCCAGCATCGGCTACACGGTCGCCACGGCCGCTTCGAATTGCACCGTCGACCAGCTCCTCCAGCACGCCGACCTGGCCATGTACGCCGCCAAACGCGAAGGCGGGCAATGCATTCGGGGCTTCGTGCCCGACCTACCGTTCCCCTATGCGTCCCCCCGTTTGGCCGAGTCGGCGGGGTCGGCGTCGGCGGGCGTGGACCGGGTGGCCGCCGCGCCCCCGGTGGGCGCGTTCGGCAGGGAGACGAAGCTGGCGCGGTCGCTGGCGCCGATCGCCGCCGTCGCGACGGCACCGCGGGAACGAGCGCACAGCCTGCCCGACGACATGCAGTGGCCGCCCACGTCGATTCGGATCGCATTGGCGGCGTTGGGGATTGGTGTGGCGACCTTCGCCGTGGCGAGCGTGGTGGACCACGACGTGGCGCGCAACGCGTTCTTCGCCAAATGCCTGTATCCCACCCTGAACCTGGCGGCCGCGGCGCTGATCGCCGTCCGCGCCTACCGCGTGGCGGCGGACCGCCTCGCCTGGTCCTTCATCGCCGCCGGCATGGCGGTGTCGGCCGTGGGCGACATCGTCTACGCCAGCTTTGTGCCCGACGGCCAGTCCCCATCGGTGGCCGACCCGGAATACCTGGCGTTCTACCCGCTCCTTTATGCGGGGCTGCTGCTGCTGATGCGGTCGCGACTGAAGCGGGTGCCGCTTCCGATCCGGCTCGATGCCCTGGTGTGCGCGCTGGCCGCGGCCGCGGTGGGAGTGGCGCTGCGGGCGGGGCCCATGCACGCGGCCGCGGTCCGCGCGCCGGCGGCCGTGCTGTTGGGGCTGGTCTACCCGTGGGGCGACCTGATCCTGCTGGCCGTGACCGCCGGTATGCTGCCAATCCTCGGCTGGCGCAAGGGATTCCGCTGGGCCCTGCTCGTGGTGGGTTTCATCGCGTTTGCCGTCGCGGACACCGCGTACCTCTTCGAGACCGCCAGGGGCAGCTACCGGGTGGGCAGCACCCTGGACGCGCTCTGGCCGGCCGCGTCGCTGCTGGTGGCAATGGCCAGCTGGGCGCCGTGGTCGTCCGGGGCGCCCGCACCGAAACGAGGACTCGGCTTCTACGCCGTGCCCGTGGTGTGCACCGTCGTGGCGCTCGGCGTCGTCGTGAGCCACAACTCAAGGCTGGCAACGACTCTCGCCGCGTTGAGCCTTGTCGCGGTCGCCGCGCGGCTCTCGGCGACCTTCCGCGACGTCAGCATGCTGGCCGAAAGCCATATGCAGGCGATGACCGACGAACTGACCGGGCTGCCCAATCGGCGGTCGCTGGCGACCGCGCTGACCGGGCTGCCCGACTCGGCGCCAGCCGGACCGCTGTCCGCGCCCGGGACGCCGCGGCGCGCCTTATTGCTGTTGCACCTGTACGAGTTCGACGAGATCAACGACTCCGTCGGCGAACACTTCGGCGATGAGCTGTTGCGCGACGTCGCGCACCGGCTCGCGCGGTGCGTGCGTCGCGAAGACCTGCTGGCGCGGGTGGGCGAGGACGAGTTCGCGCTCCTGCTCGGCGAGGGGTCCGACCTCATCGCCGCGCGCGCCCAGGCGGGCCGGTTGCTCGAGGCGCTGAGCGAACCGTTCGCGCTCGACCCGATCACCGTGCAGGTCGATGCCCGCATCGCCATCGCGCTCTGCCCCGACCACTGCGATCATCCGCAGGAGCTGCTCAGCCGTGCGGAGATCGCGATCCCGCACGCGAAATCGGCCGTCAGCAGGATCGCCGTCTACGACTCGGCATATGAGATGTACCGCGACAATGACCCCAACCTCGTCGAGGAACTCCGCGTCGCGCTGTTGGACGACGACCAGCTGACGGTGCACTACCAACCAAAGATCAACGCGAGCGACGGGAGCGTGCACAGCGTCGAGGCGCTGCTGCGGTGGCAGCATCCCAGCCGCGGGCTGCTGCTCCCGGACGAATTCCTGAACGCCGCCGAACGCGGTGGCCTGATGCGCCAGGTGGCCAACCGCGCCATCGACATCGCTCTGGCGCAGGTCCGGTCGTGGCGCGACCAGGGCATGCCCCTGACCGTCGCGGTGAACCTGTCCACCACGAATCTGCTTGACCTGGACCTGGTGAGCACGATCGAGCGGCTGCTGCACACGCACGCACTGCCCCCCGACGCCCTCATCGTCGAGATCACCGAAAGCGCGCTGGTCGACTCGGCACGCTCACGCAACACCGTCGCCGCGCTGCAGCGCCTCGGCGTGCGCATCTCGCTCGACGACTACGGCACGGGGTGGTCGTCGCTGGCGCGGCTGCAGGACGTCTCGGTCGACGAGCTGAAACTCGACCGGATCTTCGTGGCGCGGCTGGCCCAGGACCCGCGATCGGTTGCGATCGTGCGGTCGACGGTGGCCCTGGCCCGCAGCCTGGGCGCCGACCTGGTGGCCGAGGGCGTCGAAGACGAGGTCACCCTGCGCGCGGTGCGGCGATACGGCTGCACCATCACCCAGGGCTTCGTGCACAGCCCACCGTTGCCGGCAAACGACCTGCGCGACTGGATCGCCGAGCACGCGCCCAGTACTACCGCAAGCCGCTCGGAGCAGGCGGGCGTGACCGACTAGAACAGCTCCTTGGCCAGCAGCTCCAGCGTCGCGACCCGAGCCGGCGCCGTCGCGGGATCGGTACCCAGGTGGGCGGACGCGACGGGGTGGACCATCACCTCGTCGACGCCGAACCGGTCGGCCAGCGCCCGCACCTGCCCGGCGGCCTCCTCCGGCGTGCCGAGGACGGCCCGCTTGAGTCCGCTCTCCACGATGCGTTGCTGTTCCGGACCGAGCTGGGCGACTTCGGCCTCCTCGACCAGCGGCACCGGCCCGAGCGGCTGCCCGGTGCGCAGCCGCGCCATCATATGCAGGTTGGGCAGCATCAAAGCCGTTGCCTCGTCGCGGGTTTCGGCCACCGCGGCGTTGACCGTCAGGAACGTCACCGGCTCGGGCGTGAGCGCGCTCGGCTTGAATCGCGAGCGGTAGACCGCGAGCGCCTCCTCGGTCCCCTGCCCCGAGAAGTGGTGCGCGAAGACGTACGGCAGGCCCTTGGCGGCGGCCAGGTGCGCGGAGTACATCGACGAGCCCAGCAGCCACAGCCGCGGTTCGCTGGCCGCCGCCGGGGTGGCCTTGAGCCGGTAGTCCCCCGAGCGCAGCGGCACCACCACGCCGCGCGCACTCATCAGCGCCGCCACGTCGTCGAGGTAGTCGGGGAAGCGCTCGATGTCTTCCTCGCCGCGGCTGCCGCGCAGCGCGTACGACGTCACCGGGTCGGAGCCGGGCGCGCGCCCGATGCCCAGGTCGATGCGGCCCGGCGCGGCCGCCTCCAGCAGGGCGAACTGCTCGGCCACCGCCAGCGGCGCGTGGTTGGGCAGCATCACGCCGCCCGAGCCGAGGCGGACCTGCGTGGTCTGCGCGGCCAGGTAGGCGATCAGGACCGGCGGGCTGGTGGCGCCCACGGACGGCATGTTGTGGTGCTCGGCGACCCAGTAGCGCGCGAAGCCCAGCCGGTCGGCGGCCTGGGCGAGCTGCACGGTGGCCGCGAGCGCGTCGCCGGTGGTCTGATCGCTGCGCACCGGGACGAGGTCAAGGACGGAAAGTCGCACGATGGCGTCAACGCCTTTTGCCGGGCGAACGTTCCCGGTCGGTCCGCGTTTGCGTGTGCACTCACGGCTTTCGGTGTGTACGCAGGGCGGGATTTCGGCCGGATCTCCACCCACGCTTCACACTCAAAGCCAAGGCTTCACACTCAAAGCCGGGTCAGTAGTCCTTCAGGGTGATGGAGTTGACGATGCGGTCGAACACCTCCTGCGGGATGGGCGCGCCACCCGGGATGTTGTCGATCACCAGCCACTGGTTGCGCTTGACGTAGTCGTGGAACTCGGCGTGATAGGTGGCGAAGCCCTTTTCATAGTCGCCGCCGGCCGCGCCGAGCTCGCCGGCCAAGATGTAAGCGCCCAGCAGCGCAACACTGGTTCCCTGCCCCGACAGCGGCGAGCAGCAATAGCCCGCGTCGCCGACCAGCGCCACCCGGCCCTTCGACCAGTGATCCATCTTGATCTGCGACATCTCGTCGAAGTAGAAGTCCGGCGCGCTGCGCATGTACTGCAGCAGCTGCGGGCGGACCCAGCCGTCGTCGGCCATCCGCCGCTCCAGCTCGGCGAACACCGCCTCGGTGTCGCGGTAGTCGATCCGCAGGTCGGCCTCCATGAAGCCGACCATGGCCCGGGCCTCGGTGTTGTTGCGCGCGCTGTAGACGCCGACCATGGTGGCCTCGCCGTAATGCCAGGTCTGCCAGTAGTCCAGGTCGAGGAAATTGGGCACGGTGAAAATCGCCGCGTAGGTGCCCAACCGCTCGACGAATTGCGCCTCGGGGCCGAAGACCAGCCGGCGCACGTTGGAGTGCAAGCCGTCGGCCCCGATCACCAAGTCGAAGCTGCGCGCCGCGGCGCGCTCGAAGGTCACGTTGACGGCGGTGCCGTCGTCCTCCAACGCGGCGATGCTGTCGTCGAAGATATATTCAGTGTCCAGTTTGGTTGAGTCGTATAGCAATTCGACGAGGTCGTCGCGCAGCAGCTCGATGTCGGGCATATGATGGCGACCGCCGGTGGGTGTCGATGCGATGTCCTCGGACAGCTCGTTTCCATCGGCGTCGACGACGGACGCCCCGCGGATCCGGGTCCGCGCGTGGTCGGCGGCCGCCCGCAACATCATCCGTTCCAGCACCGTCAGCGCCGGACCGCGCACGTCGATCGCCTGGCCGCCCGGCCGCAGGCCGGGATGCCGTTCCACCACGGTGACCGAATAGCCTTGGCGAGCAAGCCAATACGCCGCCGTCATACCGGCCACGCTCGCACCGGAAACCAGAATGTCGGTCACGTGATTCCTGCCAACCTCTTTGCGTCCACGAAGATGTCGTCCAGCATTACCGGAGTCAACCTACCGGTGAACATATTCTGCTGGCTGGGGTGGTAGCAGCCGAGCAATCGCACGCCCGATTCCAGCTCGGCCACCACGCCGTGGCCGAACCGCGGCTTGCGCAGCCCGGACAGGCCGGGCAGTCGCAGCGCGATCTGCCAGGCGAACCCGCCCAGGGCGACGATCACGCGGACGTCCTGGGAGACCAGCCGCCACTCGGCCTGAAGCCACGGCCAGCAGGTGTCCCGCTCGGCCGGCGTCGGCGCATTGGCCGGCGGCGCGCAGCGCACCGGCGCGGCGATCCGAATCCCACTGGCCCGCAAGCCGTCCGCGGCGTCCACGCTGGTCGGCTGGTTGACCAGCCCCGCCCGGTGCAGCGCCGCGTACAGCTGGTCACCGGAGCGGTCGCCGGTGAACATCCGTCCGGTCCGGTTGGCGCCGTGCGCCGCTGGCGCCAGCCCCACGATCAGCAGCCAGGGCCGCTCCGATCCCCAGCCCGGCACCGGCCGCCCCCAATACGGCTGGTCGGCGAAGGCCCGGCGCTTGGTGACGGCGACCTCCTCGCGCCAGGTGACCAGCCGCGGGCAGGCCCGGCAGACGCTGATCGCGGCGTCCAGTTCCGCGATCGAACCGGCCTGGGCCGCCAGCGCGGCGACCTGGGTCGGGTCGGCGGCCACCGGCGTTTGCGGTGTCGCCGGATCACCCGGCCATCCGGCGCCGGGCGGAACCGGGGAACCGAACGCCTGGCCGGTCTTGGGGTGGGCGAGCACATGAACATCCTGCATTAGCCGCAAAAAATCGGTCGCCGCCAATACCGCCTTGGCGCTAGATTCGGCCGCGATATCCCATGAAAAGCGGCGGCCCGACGTTCCTCATCCTGTTCGCCACGCTGATGGCGACTGCGGGTACCGGCATCTCGATAGTCGCGTTCCCGTGGCTGGCGTTGCAGCACCACGACAGCGCCAAGGACGCGTCGATCGTCGCCGCCTGCATGACGCTCCCCCTGGTGGCCTCCACGCTGGTCGCCGGCACCGCGGTCGACTACTTCGGGCGCCGCAGGGTCTCGCTGGTCTCCGATTCGCTGTCCTGCGCGGCGGTGGCCGCCGTGCCGCTGACCGCCTGGTTTTTCGGCGCCGCCGCGATCAACCTGGTCGAGCTGGCCGTGCTGGCGTTTCTCGCCGCCGCTTTCGATCCCGCCGGCACGACGGCGCGCCAGTCGATGCTGCCGGAGGCCGCCGCCCGCGCGGGCTGGTCGCTGGACCGCACCAACAGCGTCTACGAGGCGATTCTGAACCTCGCGTACATCGTGGGCCCCGGGATCGGCGGTTTGATGATCGCCACGGTGGGCGGCATCAACACGATGTGGGTGACGGCGGGGCTGTTCGGGCTGTCCTTCCTGGCGATCGCGGTCCTGCGGCTGGAGGGCGCCGGCAGGCCACACCAAGCCACCCGGCCCGAGGGGTTGGTGTCCGGCATCGCCGAGGGCCTGCGATTCGTCTGGAACCTGCGGGTGCTGCGCACGCTGGGCCTGATCGACCTCGTGGTGACCGCGCTGTACCTGCCGATGGAAAGCGTGCTGTTTCCCAAGTACTTTTCCGACCACCACCAACCGGCGCAGCTGGGTTGGGCGCTGATGGCCCTCGGGGTCGGCGGCGTGGCGGGCGCGCTCGGCTACGCCGCGCTGTCGAAACACACCCGGCGACGCACGGCGGTGCTGACCGCGACACTGACCTTCGGCGCGGCGACCGTCGGCATCGCGTTCCTGCCGCCGCTGCCGGTCATCCTGGTGCTCTGCGGGGTCACCGGTCTGGTCTACGGGCCGATCCAGCCGATCTACAACTACGTGATGCAGACCCGGGCCCCGCAGCATCTGCGCGGCCGGGTGGTGGGCGTGATGACGGGCCTGATGTACGCCGCCGGGCCGCTGGGATTGCTGGTGGCGGGTCCGCTGGCCGACGCCGCCGGGCTGCGGACCACGTTCCTGGCGTTGGCGGTGCCGATCCTGCTGGTCGGCCTGGTCGCCTGCGGGCTGCCGTCGCTGCGGGAACTGGACCGCGAACCAGAGTTGGCGGTCGACCCGTCGCCGTAGGATCGGGTTCGTGATTGCCGATGCCCTGGCCGAGCTGATCGCCAAGCTGCCCGACGGGATGGTCGTCACCGACCCGACCATCACCGAGGGCTACCGGCAGGACCGCGCCTTCGACCCGTCGGCCGGCAAGCCGCTGGCGGTGGTGCGGCCGCGGCGCACCGAGGAGGTGCAGACGGTCCTGCGCTGGGCCACCGCGCACCGGGTGCCGGTGGTGACGCGCGGAGCCGGCAGCGGCCTGTCCGGCGGCGCCACCGCGCTCGACGACGGCATCGTGCTGTCGACGGAGAAGATGCGCGACATCACCGTCGACCCGGTCACGCGCACCGCGGTCTGTCAGCCGGGCCTGTTCAACGCCGAGGTGAAAAAGGCCGTCGCCGAGTACGGGCTGTGGTATCCGCCCGACCCGTCGTCGTTCGAGATCTGCAGCATCGGCGGCAACATCGCCACCAACGCCGGCGGCTTGTGCTGCGTGAAATACGGCGTCACCACCGACTACGTGCTGGGCATGCAGGTGGTGCTGGCCGACGGCACCGCGGTGCGGCTGGGCGGGCCGCGGCTGAAGGACGTCGCGGGCCTCTCGCTGACCAAGCTGTTCGTGGGCAGCGAGGGCACCTTGGGCGTCGTCACCGAGGTGACGCTGCGGCTGCTGCCCGCGCAGAACGTGTCCAGCGTGGTGGTCGCGACGTTCGCCACGGTCACCTCGGCCGTCGACGCGGTGCTGGGAGTCGTTGCGCGGCTTCGCCCCTCGATGCTGGAGTTCATGGACTCGGTCGCGATCAACGCCGTCGAGGACAGCCTGCGCATGGACCTGGATCGCGGGGCGGCCGCGATGCTGGTGGCCGGTTCCGACGAGCGGGGCCGCGCGTCCGGCGAGGACGCGGCGGTGATCGCCGAGGTGTTCGCGGAAAACGGTGCCACGGAGGTGTTTACGACCGACGACCCGGACGAGGGCGAGGCCTTCGTGGCCGCCCGCCGGTTCTGCATCCCCGCGGTGGAGGCCAAGGGGTCGCTGCTGCTGGAGGACGTCGGGGTGCCGCTGCCGGCGCTGGGCGAGCTGGTCTCCGGGATCGAGCGCATCGCGTCGGAACGGGATTTGATGATCTCGGTGATCGCGCACGCCGGCGACGGCAACACCCACCCGCTGATCGTCTACGACCCCGCCGACGCCGCGATGACCGAGCGCGCCCACCTCGCCTTCGGCGAGATCATGGACCTGGCAGTCGGATTGGGCGGCACGATCACCGGTGAGCACGGCGTCGGCCGGTTGAAGCGGCCGTGGCTGGACGGCTACCTCGGCCCCGAGGTGATGGAGTTGAACCAGCGCATCAAGCGGGCGCTGGACCCGCTCGGGATCCTGAATCCGGGCGCGGCCATCTAGCGCACGACGGCTCGGAACAGCTCAGAACGCGAAGCGGTTGAGCACGTCGTAATTCCCCATCGGCGTCGCGTTGACCAGCCGCCACAGCAGCCGTAGCGGCGCCGAGGGTATCCGTTGGTAGAGCGCCCCGACCGGCGAGCGCCCGAGGAAGCGCAGCCGCGGGTTCCACCGCTCGAGTTCGCGGGCGTCGCGGATGCCCCACTTGGTGATGCCCTTGGTGAGCACCTTCGACAGCCGCGGTGCCAGCGGCGACGCAGTGTCGAAAGCGATTTCGCCGCTGCCGAATCGATCGGTGAGGCGCTGCAGCAGCGTACGCACTTCGGCGCCGGTGAGGTACATGAGCAGGCCCTCCGCGACAATCAGCGTCGGGCGGTCGGTGGGTACCTCGTCCAGCCACGCCGCGTCGGTCACCGACGAGCCGATCATGCGATAGCCGTCAGCGTCGTCGTATAGCTTGCGCCGCAACGCGATTACCTCCGGTTGATCGACGTCGAACCACAGCACGGTGTCGGGCGGATGCAGCCGGAACGCCCGGGTGTCCATTCCGCACCCGAGGTGCAGGACGACGGCGTTCGGGTGGCGGCGCAGGAAATCGGCGCTCCAGTCGTCGAACTGTTTGGCGCGCATGGTGACCAGGTACTGGTTGGACCGTGGCCAGGAGGCGCGGCGCATGCGCTCCCAGTCGTATGCGATGCGGTCCACCGCTTCGGCGGCGGCTTTGTCATCGAGAATCGGTTCGGGCGAACGGGTTTCGTAGGCCCGCAGGTACAGCGTGCACAGGTTGGTCCATTCCACCGATCCCCAGGCCACGTCGGTGAAGTCAACCTTGTCCGTCTTCGTCATGACTTCCTTTTTCCCTCCCGATATTCGGTCCACATCCGCATCAGCTGGTCGCGGTAGTCGCGCGTGCAGAACTCGCAGAAGTCGCGGAAGTCCTCGACCCGCTCGCGCTGTTCGGCGCGGTCCTCGCCCAGGACCGACAGTGCGTACTCGGCGGGCTCGATGCCCAGGCGCATCAGCGACAGCTGCGTTTCCATCACGCTGGTGAACCCGCCCGGGGCGACGCGGTAGAGGTGTTGACGGTCGGGGCTGGGCAACCGCTCCACCATGCCGCCCTCCAGCAGCTGGCGCGCGACGGTGCTGATCGAGGCCTTGCTCACTGCCAGGGCGCCGGCCAGCTGGGTCAACGACTGCGCCGGCGGATCGCAGATCAGCAGCCACCCGTAGACGCGGCCCATGGTGCGGGTGGCGCCCAGCAGCTCGAAGAACAGTCCCAAGCGGTCGACGAATTCGGCTTCTTCCGGGGACATCGGTTCCTCGTGTTCGTTCAGTACGGACTGAACGAAGTGTACAACAGTTGACATGTATTACGTGATGCCTTAGTAATAAGACATGTCGTCGGTTATGTCTCACGGGTTCCAGCTGGCCACCGCCGAGACGTGGCCCAATCCCTGGCCGATGTACCGCGCGCTGCGCGACCACGACCCGGTGCACCACGTCGTCCCCGAGGGTCGGCCCGACCGCGATTACTACGTGCTGTCCCGGCACGCCGACGTCTGGGCGGCCGCACGCGACCACGAGACGTTCTCCTCCGCGCAGGGCCTGACGGTGGAGTACGGCGAACTGGAGATCATTGGGCTGCAAGATAATCCGCCGTTCGTGATGCAGGATCCGCCGGTGCACACCGAGTTTCGCAAGCTGGTGTCCCGCGGTTTCACGCCGCGACAGGTCGAGGCGGTGGAGCCCAAGGTGCGCGAGTTCGTCGTCGAGCGCATCGAGAAGATCCGCGCCGACGGCGGCGGCGACATCGTGACCGAACTGTTCAAGCCGCTGCCCTCGATGGTCGTTGCGCACTATCTCGGTGTGCCCGAGGAGGATCGGGCGCAGTTCGACGGCTGGACGCAGGCGATCGTGGCGGCCAACACGTCCGAGGGGGGAATCGGCACTTCGCTGGACGCGGTCGGGTCGATGATGGCCTACTTCACCGCGCTGATCGAGCGGCGCCGAAACGAACCCGAGGACGACACGATCTCGCACCTGGTGGCGGCGGCGCCGCCGCCGCCACCGTCGCGGCCGGGAACGCCGCGGGCGGTGGTGGCGGCGGCGGCGGTGGGGCCGCATCCGCCAGCGGCATCGCCGGGCACGGCGGCACCGGCGGCAATGCGGAGTTGTTTGCCGGTGACGGCACTACGACCACGACCAACGGCGGCCTCGGCGGCGCTGGTGGCACCAATGCCACCGGCACCGGCGGTGGCGGTGGCGGCGGCGCCTCCAACATCCCGGACCTGGTACAGGTCGGCGACGGTGCCCCCGGGGCCGACGGTGTCGATGGCGGCGCGGGCGGTCTCGGCATCGGTACGAACAACTCTGGCGGCGCCGGGGGTGCCGCCGGGAATGGCGGTACCGGTGGCCTGTCCTTTGGCGGGATCGAGAGCGGCGCCGAAGGCCGCCCGGGGACATACCCGTCGTGGACCGGCAACCCGTAACGCCGGGGGCTCGACCGGCCCGCTTGGCTCAGTGGCCGGGGGTGTTGCCGATCAGCTGGACGCCGTTGCCGTCCCAGTGGAACCGCACGTCGGTGTTGAGTCCGTTGACGCCGCCGGGATAGGTCAAAGCGACTGTGTCGCCGGTGGTTTGGGCCGCGTCGATGCCATTGAACCCGTAGGTGTCC
>NZ_LZKK01000123.1 GCF_001672815.1 Mycobacterium sp. E796
GATATGAGGTAGACGAGGCCAACGCCGTCCGCGTCCACTCCAGCAACGTCCGCGGATCCGCTTGAACAACTCGGTCAGCGCCACCCTGGCCTCCATCCGGGCGAGGTGGGCGCCCAGGCAGAAGTGCGCGCCGCTACCGAAACTCAGTAGCTTGGGCCCGATTTCGCGACCGATCAGGAAGTCGTCGGGCTTGTCGAAGACCCGCTCGTCACGATGCCCGGAACCGGGCAGCAGCAGCAGGACGTCGCCCTCCGGGATCGTGGTGTCGTAGAGGGTGAGCTCTCCCGACACGGTGCGGGCCAGGATCTGGCTGGAGGTGTCATAACGCAGCGTCTCCTCGACCCACAGCGGAACCCGGGACAGATCGGCGTAGACCGGCCCCAGCTGGTCGGGGTTCTTGTGGCCCCAAAAGGCGGCGTTGGCAAGGAGTTTGGTGGTCGTCTCGTTGCCGGCGATCACCATGAGGAACATGAAGCCGAGGATCTCGTCGTCGGTGAGGCGGTCGCCGTCGATCTCGGCCTCCAGCAGCGCCGATGTCAGATCATCGGTCAGCTTCTCGCGCCTCTCTGCCACCATTCCCTGGTAGTAGACGATGAGGTTGATGGAGGCCTCGACGGCCTCCGGCGGCACGTCCGTAACGCCCTCGTCGCGGTGCATCACGCCGTCGGCCCACGCCCGGACCTGTGCGCGATCCGGCTCGGGAACGCCCATCAGCTCGGAGATGACGTCCATGGGCAGCTTCCCGGCGAACTCGTCGATGTAGTCGACCGCGCCGTCCTTCGACTTTTCCAGCATGGTGTCCAGGTGCCGGGTCGCGATCTCGGTGACGCGGGGCTCGAGTTCCCGAATCCGGCGCGGGGTGAAGCCCTTCGAGACCAGGGTGCGCAGACGCAGGTGCGCGGGATCGTCCATGGCCAGAAACGACATCGTCTTGCTGGCGTGCGGGCCGCGCGACGCCGGGTCTAGCGAGACGCCGTATTTGTTGGAAAGTGTTGTGCTGTTGCGGAATCCCTGCAGCACGTCTTGATGTCGTGACAGCGCCCAGAACTTCAGGTCCTCGTTGCGGTACAGCGGCGCCTCGTCGCGCAGCCGCTTGTAATACGGGTAGGGATCCTCGTGGAAGTCGTAGTCGTAGGGATCCAAGACCGGCTTTTCGGTCTGTACGGTCATTGCTCTTCTCCAGGGCGCGGAAGGATGAGGCCGACGACATAGCCGAGACGGTCGGCGATCTGGTGGTAGGTGTAGGCGCCGCTGGCGGCGTTGACCAGCGCGCCGAAAAACGTCATTTCGAGCGCGGACACCGTCAGCGGGTCGGCGTCGGGACCGATCGCCGAGGTGATGCGGCGGTGGATTTCGGCGCCGATGCTATCGCGCACCGTCCGCACCGCCGGATCGGCGCCGCCCGACAGCAGCGCCGTCGTGCACGCAGCGGCTACTTCGGGTTCGTCGGCCACCACGAGGGCGAGCTGGCGCAACGCCTTGTCCACCCGGGTCTGCATGGTTTCGTTCACGTCGGTGAAGTACGGGACCCGGCGCACCAGGTCGAGGTAGACCTCGGCGATCAGGTGGTTCTTCGACGAGAAGTAGGTGTAGGCGGTGGCCGGGGCGACCTTGGCCCGGGCGGCCACTGCGCGGACGGTCAGGTCGGCGTAGGACTTCTCACGCAGGGTTTCGATGCCGGCGGCGAGCACCTTGCGGAACGTCTCTTCCTGGCGGCGGTTGCGCACCGGCTCTCCGGTCTGCTGGTCGGCCTGGGATGCGACGGTAACCAGGGCATCGCTGGACACGTGTCCACGCTATCGGAAGTCGGCGACAGGAATCAAGCACGAGTTGTATATGCGCAGCTTAACGAGGGAGGACGGGCCGGTGGACGGCCAGTCAAGACATCGGCCCTTGCACCTCGGACCGCCCGGCGACTAGGGTTCGATCGGACAACTGTCCACCTGCCATGACTATTCGGGAGCGGGAGATATGGCGTTACTGGCCGACGGCGCGAGCGCATTGTTCATCGACGGCAAACTGGCGCCGGGCAACGCCGGCACCTTCCCGACGATCAACCCGGCGACCGAGGAAGTGCTGGGAGTCGCGGCCGACGCCGACGCCGACGACATGGGGCGCGCCATCGATGCGGCGCGGCGGGCCTTCGACGACACGGACTGGTCGCGCAACACCGAGTTGCGGGTGCGGTGCGTGCGCCAGCTGCGCGACGCCATGCAGGCCCACCTCGAGGAGCTGCGCGATATCACCATCGCCGAGGTCGGCGCGCCGCGGATGCTCACCGCCATCGCCCAACTCGAGGTCCCAGTCAACGACCTGGCGTTCGCGGCCGACACGGCCGAGTCCTACGTGTGGAATCAGGATCTCGGTGAGGCGTCGCCGATGGGGATCCCCACCCGGCGCACGATCGCGCGCGAGGCCGTCGGTGTCGTCGGCGCCATCACGCCGTGGAACTTCCCCCACCAGATCAACCTCGCCAAGCTGGGCCCCGCGCTGGCCGCGGGCAACACCGTCGTCCTGAAGCCCGCGCCCGACACACCCTGGTGCGCGGCGGTATTGGGCGAGCTCATCGCCGAACACACCGACTTCCCGCCCGGCGTGGTCAACATCGTCACATCCAGCGACCATGGGGTCGGTGCGTTGCTGGCCAAAGACCCTCGGGTGGACATGGTTTCGTTCACGGGGTCGACGGCCACCGGCCGCAGCGTGATGGCCGACGGCGCCGCCACCATCAAGAAGGTGTTCCTCGAGCTGGGCGGCAAGTCGGCGTTCATCGTGCTCGACGACGCCGACCTCGGCGGTGCCGTCGGGATCGCGGGGTTCTCCGCGTGCATGCATGCCGGGCAGGGGTGCGCGATCACCACCCGGCTGCTGGTGCCGCGGGCCCGCTACGACGAGGCGGTCTCCATCGCGGCCGCCACGGTGGGCGGGATCAGGGCCGGAGATCCCAACGACGCGGGAACCCTTTGCGGGCCGCTGATTTCGGCGCGACAGCGGGATCGGGTGCAGGGCTACCTGGACTCGGCGGTCGCCGAGGGTGGGACGTTCGCGTGCGGCGGCGGCCGCCCGGCGGACCGCGAGGTCGGCTTCTACATCGAGCCCACCGTGATCGCCGGCCTCGGCAACGACGCCCGCGTCGCGCGGGAGGAGATCTTCGGGCCGGTGCTCACCGTCATCCCCTACGGCGGCGACGATGACGCCGTGCGCATCGCCAACGACTCGCCATACGGCCTGTCGGGCACCGTGTTTGGCGCCGACCCCGAGCGGGCCGCGGGGATTGCCGCGCGGATCCGGGCGGGCACCATCAACGTCAACGGCGGCGTCTGGTACTCGGCCGACGCGCCGTTCGGCGGGTACAAGCAGTCCGGCAACGGCCGCGAGATGGGCCTGGCCGGGTTCGAGGAATACCTGGAAATCAAAACCATTGCGACAGCGGTTAGCTAGGGGAGCGGCATGCGGTTCGAAAACAAGGTTGCCATCGTCACCGGATCGGGCGGCGGGATCGGCCAGGCCTACGCCGAGGCGCTCGCCCGCGAGGGCGCGGCCGTCGTCGTCGCCGACATCAACGTGCAGGGCGCCGAGAAGGTGGCCGACGGGATCAAGGGCGACGGTGGTACGGCGCTGGCCCTACCCGTCGACGTGTCGGATCCGGTGTCGGCCAAGGAGATGGCCGACCGCACACTGGCCGAGTTCGGCGGCATCGACTACCTGGTGAACAACGCCGCGATATTCGGGGGCATGAAGCTGGATTTCCTGCTGACCGTCGATCCCGAGTACTACAAGAAGTTCATGAGCGTGAACCTCGACGGCGCGCTGTGGTGCACCCGCGCCGTGTACAAAAAGATGGCCAAGCGGGGCGGCGGGGCGATCGTCAACCAGTCCTCCACTGCGGCATGGCTTTACGCCAACTTCTACGCGCTGGCCAAGGTCGGGATCAACGGCCTGACCCAGCAGCTCTCGCGTGAACTGGGCGGGCAGAACATCCGGATCAACGCGATCGCGCCCGGGCCGATCGACACCGAGGCCAACCGGACCACCACGCCGCAAGAGATGGTCGCCGACATCGTCAAGGGCCTGCCGCTGTCGCGGATGGGAACTCCCGACGACGTCGTCGGGATGTGCCTGTTCCTGCTGTCCGACGAGGCGTCGTGGATCACCGGGCAGGTTTTCAACGTCGACGGCGGGCAGATAATTCGGTCATGACCGCCGGCGACGATGCAGAGCGAAAAACCGATGTGGGGGCACCTCCCGCTTGCGGGGGAGAGGGGCGGCGCAAATGACTGAGCACTTGCGCCTGGGCTACATCGGCCTTGGCAATATGGGCGCGCCGATGGCGACCAAGATGACGGAATGGCCCGGCGGGGTGACGGTCTTCGACATTCGGACCGAGGCGATGACGCCGCTGGCCGAGAAGGGCGCCGGCATCGCCGACAGCGTCGCTGACGTCGCCGCCGCCGACATCGTCCACGTCACCGTGCTCAACGACGCCCAGGTGCGCGAGGTCGTCGGTGAACTCGCGGCACACGCCAAGCCCGGCACGGTCATCGCGATCCACTCGACGATCAGTGACACCACCGCCGTCGAGCTCGCCGCCGAGCTCAAGCCGCAGGGCATCCACATCGTCGACGCGCCCGTCAGTGGCGGGACGACCGCCGCGGCGGAGGGCAAGCTCGCGACGATGGTGGGTGCCGAACGCGAGGTGTACGAACGGATCAAGCCGGCGTTCAAGCACTGGGCCGCGATGGTCGTCCATGCCGGTGGGCCCGGCGCAGGGACGCGAATGAAGTTGGCCCGCAACATGTTGACATTCACCGGCTTCGCGGCGGCCTGTGAGGCCATGAAACTGGCCGAGGCGGCTGGGCTGGATCTGCAGGCGCTGGGCCGGGTGGTCCGCCACACCGACGCGCTCACCAGCGGGCCGGGGGCGATCATGGTGCGCGAGAACATGAAAGACCTTGAGCCGGAAAACTTCCTGTACCAGCCCTTCCTGCACACCCGTGGGCTCGGGGAGAAGGACCTGAGCCTGGCGCTCGGTTTGGGTGAGGCGTTGTCGGTCGACCTGCCGCTGGCCCAGCTGGCATTTGAAAATCTGGCGGCCGGGCTCGGGCTGCCGCACACCGCGTCGGACTGATTGGAGGGCTCATGGACGAGCTGCGCCGCAAGGGCCTCGAGAAGATGAACGAGGTCTACGGCTGGGAAATGCCCAACATCGAGGGCGACCCCTACTTCGACCTGACCGTCGACCACCTGTTCGGCAGCATCTGGACCCGGCCCGGGTTGTCGATGCGCGACAAGCGCATCATGACGCTGACGGCGGTCACGGCGGTCGGCAATCGCGACCTCGCCGAGATCCAGATCAACGCCGCGCTGCTCAACGGGGAACTCAGCGAGACCGAACTGAAAGAGATGGCTGTCTTCCTGACCCACTACCTCGGGTTCCCACTCGGCTCGGCGCTCAACGGCGCGGTCGACTCCGTCGTGGCCAAGCGCAGGAAGGCCGCGGCGAAGGGTGCCGGCGAAGACAAGAAGGCCAACGTCGACGCCGCGCTGAAGATGCACTCGGGCAACGCTTCCGATTAGCTTCGCCGAGCAGACGCAAAAGCCCCCGTTTTCGCGCCGAAAAGGGGGCTTTTGCGTCTGTTCGCGGTGATGACGAACTTCAGTACGGCCGGGCGCCCTGCGGCATCACATATTCCAATATCGGCCCGGAGACACCGTTGACCGTCGTTCCGCCGTTGATGATGCCCGGCGCCATTTCCAGCATGTTGTTGGGAAATCCGAACGTCGGTTTGGTGAGCTCGTCGAGCCGGGCGAGTTCGTCGGCGCCGAGGCTCACGTCGACGGCGCGGACGTTGTCCTCGAGCTGCGAAAGCCGGCGCGCCCCGATGATGACGGACGCGACGCCAGGCTGGGTGCGCACCCAGGCCAACGCCACGCTGGCGACGTTCGTCTCGTGCGCCTTCGCGATGATCTCGAGTTCGTCGACCACCGCGTAGGACTGCTCGCTGAGGAAGGCATCGACCAGCGCGCCGCGACCGGCGTTGTGCTGTCCGGCGTTTCGGCGGGTGTACTTGCCGCTGAGCACGCCGCCCTTGAGCGGCGACCACGGCGTGATGCCCAGACCGAATTCGGATGCCATCGGAACCAGTTCTTGTTCGATGGAACGTTCGAGCAGCGAGTACTCGACCTGCAACCCGACGAACGCCGACCAGCCCCGGAAGCGGGCGATGAGGTTGGCTTGGGAGATCTTCCACGCCGGGGTATCGGAGACGCCGATGTAGCGCACCTTGCCCGACCGGACGAGGTCGTCGAGGGCCGCCATCGTCTCCTCAATGGGGGTATTCGCGTCCCAGATGTGCAGCCAGTACAGGTCGATGTAGTCGGTCTGCAGGCGCCGCAGCGAGTTTTCGCACGCGCTGATCAGTGATTTGCGGCCCGAGCCACCACCGTTGGGATCGCCGGGATACAGGTTTCCGCTGAACTTGGTGGCGATCACCAAGCGATCCCGGCGGGCGGCATTGCGCCCGATGTGGTCGCCGATGATCTTCTCCGAGTGGCTCTTGGTGTAGAAGTTGGCGGTGTCGATGAAGTTCCCGCCGAGTTCGGTGTAGCTATCGATGATCTGTTGGGACTCTTCCACGCTGGTGCCCCAGCCGAAGTCCTCGCCGAATGTCATGGCGCCCAAGCACAGGGGGCTGACGCGCAGGCCGGAGCGTCCGAGGGTGACGTATTGATCCAGAGGCATGGTGGCGGCTTTCTGGTAGATTGTTCGGTTATGCGTTTGTTCCATTCTAAACTAGTTCATTTCTGAACGATCTGGCAAGTCGATGTCATCGGGCGACGCGGCCAAGATCTGGTCGTTGAATTACAGGGTGCTGGTTTCAGTCATCTCGAGCGCCGAGGCCGACATCTGCGCGCTCGGGCTCGAGTCCAAGGAGCTGTTTGTGCTCGCCGAGATCGACGAGCATCCCTATCCGGTCGAACTCGCGGCGACGCTGTGCATGCCCAAGGCGACGGTGACCGTCTACCTGAAACGGCTCGAGGCCGCGGGATTCGTGCGCCGGGAGATCGACCCCGCCGATCTGCGGCGCCACCGACTACTGCTCACCGCCGCCGGCCGTAAGGTCGCTGCCGACGGGCTGGGGCTGCTCTCGGCGGAGTTCGACAAGCGCCTCAGTCGTCTCACCGCCGCGCAGCAAAAGGAGTTCAAAGGCCTGCTGGAGCGAATCGTTTGAAGGCCTGAGCTAGTCTGACGTGTCGTGCGCGTCCTGGTGATCGGTTCCGGTGCCCGTGAGCATGCGCTGCTGCTGGCGCTTCGGGAAGACCCGCAGGTCACGGGCCTGGCTATCGCCCCGGGCAACGCCGGCACCGGCCGGCTCGCCGAGCAGCACGACGTCGACATCACCTCGGGTGAGGAGGTCGTCGCCCTGGCGCGCGAGGTCCGCGCCGATCTGGTAGTCATCGGTCCCGAGGTGCCGCTGGTGCTGGGGGTGGCCGACGCCGTGCGCGCCGCCGGCATTGTCTGCTTCGGGCCCAGCAAGGACGCCGCCCGCATCGAGGGCTCCAAGGCGTTCGCCAAGGAGGTCATGGCCGCCGCCGGTGTGCGCACCGCGGCCAGCGAAATAGTCGACAGCCCAGCGCGTTTGGATGTTGCACTGGACCGGTTCGGGCCGCCCGCCGGAGACCCCGCCTGGGTGGTGAAGGACGATGCCCTGGCCGCCGGCAAGGGCGTAGTGGTGACCCCCGATCGGGATGTGGCACGCGCTCACGCAGCAAGCCTGCTCGAGTCGGGACACCCGGTGCTGCTGGAGTCCTATCTCGACGGTCCCGAGGTGTCGCTGTTCTGCGTCGTCGACGGCCGCACCGTGGTGCCGCTGTTGCCGGCGCAGGACTTCAAGCGGGTCGGTGAGGGTGACAGCGGACCCAACACCGGCGGCATGGGCGCGTACGCGCCGCTGCCGTGGCTGCCCGAGGGCGTGTACCGCGAAATCGTCAGCGGAATCGTCGAACCCGTTGCTGCCGAACTGGTTAAGCGGGGCAGCCCGTTTTCCGGATTGCTCTACGTCGGCCTGGCGATCACCGCGAAGGGGCCCGCGGTGGTCGAATTCAACTGCCGCTTCGGGGATCCCGAGACCCAGGCCGTGCTGGCGCTGCTGGAGTCGCCGCTCGGCCAGCTGCTGCACGCCGCGGGCACCGGGACGCTCGCCGAGTTCGGGGAGTTGCGCTGGCGTGACGGCGCCGCGGTGACCGTGGTGCTGGCGGCCGAAAACTACCCGGGGCGGCCCCGCGTCGGCGACGTCGTCGTCGGGTCCGAAGCCGACGGGGTGCTGCACGCGGGAACGGCGCGCCGCGACGACGGCGCGGTCGTCTCGTCGGGCGGTCGGGTGCTGTCCGTGGTGGGCACCGGCGCGGACCTGTCCGCCGCCCGCGCGAACGCGTACGACATCCTGAGTTCGATTAAGTTGCCCGGCAGCCACTTCCGCAGTGACATCGCGCTTGCGGCGGCTGAGGGAAAGATCAGCGTCTAGAAAGCCGCGGCTTGCCCGTCGCGGCGCGGATCGCTCACCGCGAGGTACCCGTCGTCGAGGCGCCAGATCGCCTGGCAGCTGCCGAACTGGTTGTAGTCGTCGACGGCGACAAGGTCGTGACCGCGCCGGCGGAGTTCGTCGAGAGTGGCTGGCGGAAAGCCGTTTTCGCAACTGATCTGCGTGCCCTGCACCCACCGGAACCGCGGGCCGTCGCACGCGGCCTGCGGATTCTGCCCGTGGTCGGCGATGCGCACCATCACCTGCACGTGGCCCTGGGGCTGCATGGTGCCGCCCATCACCCCGAAGCTCATCACCGGGGCGCCGTCCTTGGTGACGAACCCCGGGATGATCGTGTGATAGGGACGTTTGCCGGGCCCGACCCGGTTCGGATGACCCTCCGCCACAACGAAATCCGCGCCCCGGTTCTGAAGGGAGACACCGGTGCCCGGCACCACGACACCCGAGCCGAACCCCATGTAGTTGGACTGGATCATCGACACCATCATCCCGGTGGAGTCGGCGGCGGTCAGATAGACCGTCCCCCCATTCGGGGTGCCAGCCGATGCCGGCTTTGCCCGCGTTCGATCGATCAGGGCCGCGCGCTCGCGCAGGTAATCCTTGTCCAGCAGGCGATCCGGAGCCAGGGCCATGTGGTCGATGTCGGCGACATAAGCGTGCGCGTCGGCGAAGGCGAGCTTCACCGCCTCGATCTGCAGGTGCACGCTGTCGGCGGAATCCGCCGGCAACGAAGACATGTCGAAGTGCTCCAGGATGCCCAGCGCGATCAGCGCCACGATCCCCTGACCATTGGGCGGTATCTCGTGCACGGTGTATCCGCGGTAACCGGCATCGATCGTGCCGACCCAGTCGGCGCGGTGGGCGGCGAGGTCGCTGGCCCGCATCACCCCGCCGTTGGCCGAGGCGTGCGCCTCGAGTTCGGCGGCGATGTCCCCGCGGTAGAACGCCTCGCCGGTGGTCGCCGCGATCCGCTCGAGCGTGGCCGCATGCGCGGGAAACCTGAACAGCTCACCGGGTTTCGGTGCCCGGCCCCCCGGCAGGAAAGCCTCGGCGAACCCGGGCTGGTCCCTGAGCAGTGGCACCTGGGCGGCCCATTGTTCGGCGACGGTCGGCGAGACCAGGAAACCGTTGCGGCCGTAGGAGATCGCGGGTTCGAAGAGCTTCTCGAACGGAAGTTTGCCGAATTTTGCATGGAGCTCTGCCCACGCGGACACGGCCCCGGGCACGGTCACCGAATTCCAGCCGGCCGGGGGAATGGCGTTGCCGCCGAAGTATTCCGGCGTCCAGCCGGCGGGGGAGCGACCGGACGCGTTCAGGCCGTGCAAGCGCTGCCCGTCCCAGACGATGGCGAACGCGTCCGAGCCGATGCCGTTTGACACCGGCTCCACCAACGTCAGGGTGACGGCGGTCGCGATCGCGGCGTCGGCCGCGCTGCCGCCCTCGGCGAGCATGCGCAGACCCGCCTGGGCCGCGAGGGGTTGCGATGTGCAGACGACGTTTGCCGCGAGGACGGGCTTTCGCGGCCAGGCGTAGGGGAGGCTCCAACCGAACGGTGTGGTCACGGTCGGATCGTCGCACGGGCGCCCTGTGAACCCTCTGTCGGGGCCATATGACTGTTCTCAAACTTGATATCGCATGTGCTATCGGATTCGGGACTCGCATATCCCCAAGGAGAGCCGGCTCTTCAGACCGCGTGGGGGCCAACTCAGGCCGTTAGCAGCGGCGCCATCCAGGTCAGCTCGGCCGGCAGTTGCGAGCTCCAGAACTCCCCGTTGTGGCCGCCGGGCGAGAAGCCGCCCGCGGGTGGGTTGGGCAGTTGCGCGATGAACTGCTTCGTTGCCCCGTAGAACGGGTCGCTGTCGCCGCAATCGATCCGGATCGGGATCGACGCCAGCGCCGGCATTCCGAACACCGAGTTCGCCGCGAAGTCGTCGGGCCCGTCGAACGCGCCGGGCGCGGCCGCCCCGGAGGACAGCCACAACGCCGGGCTCACCGCGCAGATCGCGGCGGTGCGCCCGGCCCCCAGTCGCCCGCCGAGCAGCAACGCGCCGTACCCGCCCATCGACCAGCCCAGGAACGCCACGCGGGAGGTGTCCAGGTCTTGGCTTCCCAGCATCGGGATCAGCTCGTTCAGCACCATCGCCCCGGCGTCCTCGCCGGAGGCCCGCTTGTGCCAATAGCCACCACCGCCGTCGACCGCGACCACCGCGAACGGCGGCAACCCGGCGTTGACGGCCTGCGCGAGGCCCTGTTCGACGCCGCCGGCCATCACCGTGGCGGCGTCGCTGCCCTTACCGTGCAGCGCGATCACCGGCCGCAGCGCCTTGGTCTGCCCGGGCGGCCGGGCGATCGCCCAGTTGGTGCTGACCCCGCCGCGCGCCGCCGACACGAAGGAGCCCGTCACCATCGTCGGCGCAGCCTGGGGCGGCGCCGCGGGCTCGAGCGGTGCGGGTGCCGCCGGCGGGCGGCCGCCGCCCCAAGACACCGGCGTGGCGTGCGACGTTCGGGGCTGGAACAGGGCGTATGCTCCCGTAGCACCGATGGCCGCACCGGCGCCGAGACCGAGCAGGGTTCGGCGGCTCAGGTCGGGCATGCGGGCCATCATGCCATGACCGTTTGGCCGAAATGGCAATGCAGTACCACTTTTGCTGGCACGATGGCTACTCGTGACTGCAGCAGTTACTCCAAAGGGAGAACGTCGACGGTATGCGCTCGTGAGCGCCGCCGCCGAGCTGCTCGCCGAGGGCGGGTTCGAGGCGGTGCGGCACCGGGCGGTCGCCCGGCGCGCCGGCCTGCCCCTGGCGTCCACCACCTACTACTTCTCATCGCTTGACGACCTGATCGCGCGCGCCGTCGAGCACATCGGAATGATCGAGATCGCGCAGCTGCGCTCTCGGGTCAACGCGTTGTCGCGGCGGCGCCGCGGACCCGAGACCACCGCCGAGGTGCTGGCGGACCTGCTGGTGGGGGACCTGTCTGATCCGGCGCTCACCGAGCAATTGATCTCGCGCTACGAGCGGCACATCGCCTGCACGCGCCTGCCCGCGCTGCGCGAGACCATGCGCCGCAGCCTGCGCCAGCGCGCCGAGGCGGTGGCCGAGGCGCTGGAGCGATCCGGCCGATCGGTGCGCATCGAGCTGGTGTGCACGCTGATCTGCGCGGTCGACGGCTCGGTGGTTGCCGCCCTGGTCGAGGGTGGCGACCCCGCCGCCGCCGCGCTGGGCACCGTGGTCGAGCTGGTCGACGTGCTCGCCCCCATCGACCCGCGTCCGGTGCAGATCTGAGCCGTCACGGCAGCGACGGCGTCACGATGGCCCCGGTGGCTGCATCGCCGTAGATCGTGACGTCGGCCGGGCGGCGCTGGGCGTACAACGCGACGTAAGCGCAGACGACGGCATCGACCGGATCTTCGGCGCGGCGCAGTCCGCTTTTGCGTTGCGCGGCGACGACCTGCTGGCGCAGCCGCGCCCAGCCGTCGTGGCCCTCGACGCGCAGCGGCACCGCGGCGTGCGCAAGCTTTTCGATGCCGTCCATCAGGAGCAGCAGTTCCGATTTCAGCCGCGCGACGTCGCGGCCCGGCTTGGCCTTGTACTTGAGGGTCCGCTCGAGCCGCAACAGCACGACGGTCGCCGAATGCGGGTAGACCTCGATGGCGCGCCGAGCGGCCGGCGACCGCGGGTCCATGTCGAGGCCCAGCGTCGCGGCCAGCCGCGCTGCGCGCGGCCTGTCGGCGAACTCCGGTTTGGCGGTATTACACGGATGGGCGCCGGCCTCGAACCTGCGGAAATCGCGGTTGAGCGCCGCCTCGGCGGGCCGCTGCCCGGTGGGATTGGTCACCACCAGCGGCGCGTCGAACGCCACCACGCAGTCGCCCCCGACATAGGGAGACAAGGCGGCGAGCACGTCGGCGTCGTCACGCGCGGCGCCGAGGTGCACGAGGTGGCCGTCGGCGTCGACCACCGCGACGCCGGTCGGCTTGCGACCGCCCCAGGCCAGGTCCACGCCGACGAAGTACACCCGCACAGGGTATGGCCGCCACCGTAAGCTGTGTGCTTGTGAGCATTCCAAACGTGCTGGCCACCCGGTACGCCAGCGCCGAGATGGTCGCGATCTGGTCGCCGGAAGCCAAGGTCGTCGCGGAGCGGCGGCTGTGGCTGGCGGTGCTGCGGGCCCAGGCCGAGCTGGGAGTGGACGTTCCCCCCGAGGCGATCGCCGACTACGAGCGGGTGCTCGAGGACGTCGACCTGGCCTCGATCGCGAACCGCGAACGCGCGCTGCGCCACGACGTCAAGGCCCGCATCGAGGAATTCAACGCGTTGGCCGGCCACGAGCACGTCCACAAGGGGATGACGAGCCGCGACCTCACCGAGAACGTCGAGCAGTTGCAGATCCGGCGGTCGCTGGAATTGGTTTTCTCGCACGGTGTTGCGGTGGCGGCCCGGCTCGCCGAGCGGGCGGTGACCTATCGCGACCTGGTGATGGCCGGACGCAGCCACAACGTAGCCGCGCAGGCAACCACGTTGGGCAAGCGGTTCGCCTCGGCGGCCCAGGAGACGCTGATCGCGTTGGACCGCATGGGGGAGCTGATCGACCGCTACCCGCTGCGCGGCATCAAGGGCCCGATGGGCACCGCGCAGGACATGCTGGACCTGCTCGGCGGCGACACGGCCAAGCTGACCGAACTCGAGGGACGCGTCGCCGACTTTCTCGGCTTCGCAACGGTTTTGACCAGCGTCGGGCAAATCTACCCGCGATCGCTGGACCACGACGTGATCTCCGCGCTGGTGCAGCTCGGCGCCGGGCCGTCGTCGATGGCGCACACCATCCGGCTGATGGCCGGGCACGAGCTCGTCACCGAGGGATTCGCCGAAGGGCAGGTCGGCTCGTCGGCGATGCCGCACAAGATGAACACCCGCAGTTGCGAACGGGTCAACGGGTTGCAGGTGGTGCTGCGCGGCTACGCCTCCATGGCCGCCGAGCTGGCCGGCGCGCAGTGGAACGAGGGCGACGTGTTCTGCTCGGTGGTGCGCCGAATCGCATTGCCGGACAGCTTCTTCGCCATCGACGGGCAGATCGAGACGTTCCTCACCGTGCTCGACGAGTTCGGCGCCTACCCGGCGGTGATCGCCCACGAGCTGGATCGCTACCTGCCGTTCCTGGCCACCACCAAGGTGCTCATGGCCGCGGTGCGCGCCGGCATGGGTCGCGAGGCGGCCCACCACGTGATCCGGGAACACGCGGTGGCGACGGCGCTGGCCATGCGGGAACGCGGCGCCGAGCCCGACCTGCTCGACCGCTTGGCCGCCGACGAGCGACTCCCGCTGGACCGAGCGGCGCTGGACGCCGCGCTGGCCGACAAGAAGTCGTTCACCGGTGCCGCCGGTGACCAGGTGGACGAGGTGGTGGCAGCGGTGGACGCGTTGGTCAGTCGCTACCCGGACGCGGCCAAATACACCCCGGGCGCAATCCTGTGACTCTCGCGGGCGCGCTCTCGGGGATCGACTTCACCGACCTCGACAACTTCGCCGGTGGGTTCCCGCACGAGCTGTTCGCCGTGCATCGGCGAGAGGCGCCGGTCTACTGGCACGAGCCGACCGACAACACCCCCGACGGCGAGGGCTTCTGGTCCGTCGCCACGTACGCGGAAACCCTTGAGGTGCTGAAGGACCCGACCACGTATTCGTCGGTCACCGGTGGGCAGCGGCCGTACGGAGGCACGCTGCTGCAGGACCTGGCCATCGCGGGCCAGGTGCTCAACATGATGGACGATCCGCGCCACACCCAGATCCGGCGGCTCGTCAGCTCCGGCCTGACGCCGCGCATGATCGGCCGCGTCGAGGACGACCTGCGGACCCGGGCCCGCCGGCTGCTCGACTCGGTGGTGCCGGGCGAACCGTTCGACTTCCTGGTCGACATTGCCGCCGAACTGCCGATGCAGATGATCTGCATCCTGCTGGGAGTGCCCGAATCCGAACGGCATTGGCTCTTTCAGGCCATCGAGCCGCAGTTCGACTTCGGCGGCTCGCGCAAGGCCGCCCTTTCGCAACTGTCCGAGGCGGAGGCCGGGTCGCGGATGTACGCCTACGGCCAGGAGCTGATCGCGTCCAAGCGCGCCGAGCCCACCGACGACATGCTGTCGATCGTCGCGAACGCCACGGTCGACGACGAGGACGCGCCGGCGCTCTCCGATCTCGAGCTGTACCTGTTCTTCAGCCTGCTGTTCAGCGCGGGCGCGGAGACGACGCGCAACGCGGTCGCCGGCGGCCTGCTGGCGCTGGCCGAACACCCGGACCAATTGCGTTCGCTGCGTTCGGATTTCGGCTTGCTGCCGACGGCGGTCGAGGAGATGGTGCGGTGGACGTCGCCGTCGCCGTCGAAGCGGCGCACCGCCACCCGCGACGTCACGCTCGGCGGGCAGTCCATCCGGGCGGGACAGAAGGTCCAGATCTGGGAGGGCTCGGCCAATCGAGATGCCGACGTGTTCGACCGCGCCGACGAATTCGACATCAGTCGGAAGCCGAACCCGCACTTGGGCTTCGGCCAGGGGATCCACTATTGCCTGGGCGCCAATCTGGCCCGGCTTGAGCTGCGGGTACTGTTCGAGGAACTGCTGACGCGCTTCGGCGCCGTGCGGGTCGCCCGGCCCGTCGAATGGACGCGCAGCAATCGGCACACCGGCATCCGGCATCTGGTTGTGGAGCTACGCGAGGAACAGTGACGCCCCGGCTCGCCGATGTCGAGCCGTCACCCGATGTGTTCGCCGCGGTGATGGCGACGGGAATCTTGTCGATCGGCGCGCGCGATCACGGATACCGTTGGGCCAGCGACGCGCTCGGCGTCGCGGCCACCGTCGCTCTGGCTGTCCTGGTCGCCGTCACGGTCATCACCGCCGCGCGCCGCAACCTCCGCTGGGACCTCACGGACCCCGACGTCACCCTGAGGCTGTTCACCTTCGTGGCCGCGTGCGCGGTGATCGACACACGCCTGTCGTCCAACGTGTGGGTGCTGCGGGTGCTCGGTGCGGTCGCGCTGTCGGCCTGGCTCGTGCTGATCGGGCTCAGCGCGCGGAACATGTTGGCGCCCAGCCGGACCGGGCTGCGTGATCACGCCCACGGCGCGTGGGAACTGGCCAGCGTCGGGACATCCGGTCTGGCGATCGTGATGGCTCAGCTGGCGCACCGCACCGGCCATCGCTGGTGGCTGACGGTTGCCGTGCCGATGTGGGCGGCGGCGATCTGCATCTACGGCCTGATGACCTGGCTGATCCTGTGGCGCGCGATCGCCGAGCGCCAGGATCGTGACGGGTTCGAGCCGGACAGCTGGATCCTGATGGGCGGCCTGGCCATCGCCACTCTGGCCGGCGACGATATCCACGCCCTGGCACCCGAGGGGCTGGCCGGGCCAGTGCGGGTGGTCACCGTGGTGACGTGGGTGGCCGCCACCCTGTGGATACCGCCACTGGTCTACTTCGGCCTGCGCCGGATCAACCGTCGACCCGATTCGCTGCGGTTCGCCGGTGTGTGGTGGGCGCTGGTGTTCCCGCTGGGCATGTACTCCGCCGCCAGCTACGCCATGGCAGGCGAAACCGGTCAACGCTGGCTGACCACGGTTTCGCTGGTCTTCTTCTGGGACGCGTTGGCGGCGTGGGTGATTGTGGTCCTCGCGGGGTTGCTGCGCGCGTCACGGCCATGGGTGACCGCCGGTAAGCGCTAGATGCAGGTGTCCTGGAAACACCACCGTCGGACCGGCGCTCGGCGCATAGCGCGGTCAGCGGGCGCGCAGCGCGATTCCGGCCGACCGTAGTTCCAGCGCGGCCAGCGCCCGGATGGTGACCGGATCCTCGCGCCGCCATCCGCCGACCGGGTCCGCGCTGATCGCGGCCAGCTTACGCGGCGCCCGGTTCGTCAGGGCCCGCAGCGCCAGCAGCTGTTCGCCGGCCGGGGTCGCCGCCAGGCCGCTGACGGCCCACTTGCGCCGGAAGAAGCGCAGCCGCAGCAACAGCCAAGGGATGACCACGATGAGCAGCGGCACGGCGACGACGGCCAGTGCCGCCAGCACCGCGAGCCAGCCCGCGGTGGTCTCCAGGCTGTGCCCCGCGGCCGCGATGTCGAGGGCGGCGGCGCTGGCCGACGCGAGTGGCTTGCTGACCGCATCGCCGAGCACCGGGATGTTGTGCGCGCCCTGGCCGGCCGACGCCAGGTTGCCCGCGACGCCGTTCGCGCCGATCTCGACCTGCCGACCGGCCTCGGCGATGGTCGAGATGGCGTCGTAGACGGCCGTGCCGACGACCAGCCACAGTGCCGTCCACAGGAAGATGGCGAAGTCGCTGAACAGTTGGACGGCCAGCCGGCCGGGGGTGGTGGCGTAGGGCAGAACCCGCGAGGGCAGCGATGTCATAGCGCAATACCAGCACAGGGCCGGGCGTTCGGCGCCCGATAGGCTGGCTCGATGCGCCCTGCACTGTCCGAGTACGAGCACCTGGCCAGCGGCAAGGTCCGCGAAATCTACCGCGTCGACGACGAGCACCTGCTGCTGGTGGCGAGCGACCGGATCTCCGCGTACGACTACGTCCTGGACAGCACGATCCCGGACAAGGGACGCATTCTGACCGCGATGAGCGTCTTCTTCTTCGGACTCGTCGACACGCCGAACCACCTGGCCGGCCCGCCCGACGATCCCCGCATCCCCGACGAGGTGCTCGGCCGCGCGCTGGTGGTGCGACGGCTCGAGATGCTTCCGGTGGAATGCGTGGCCCGCGGGTACCTGACCGGCTCCGGGCTGCTGGACTACCAGGCGACCGGCAAGGTCTGCGGCATCGCGCTGCCGCCGGGCCTGGTGGAGGCCAGCAAGTTCGCGAACCCGCTGTTCACCCCGGCGACGAAGGCGGCGCTGGGCGACCACGACGAGAACATTTCGTTCGCCCGGGTGATCGAGCTGGTCGGTGGGGTGCGGGCCAACCAGCTGCGCGACCGCACCCTGCAGATCTACGTCCAGGCCGCCGACCACGCACTCACGAGGGGAATCATCATCGCCGACACCAAGTTTGAATTCGGCACCGACGCGGGTGGCAACCTGCTGCTGGCCGACGAGATCTTCACGCCCGATTCCTCGCGGTACTGGCCGGCCCGCGATTACCGGCCCGGTGTGGTCCAGACCAGTTTCGACAAGCAGTTCGTCCGCAACTGGCTGACCGGCCCCGAGTCCGGTTGGGATCGTCACGGGTCGCAGCCCCCGCCACCGCTTCCCGACGACATCATCGACGCCACCCGCAGCCGTTACATCGAGGCCTACGAGCGCATTTCGGGCCTGAGCTTCGGCGACTGGATCGGGCCGGGCGCATGACGGACGCCGCACTGGACGCGCCCACACCGCCCGTCGCGAAGCGGGTGGAAACCCGGCGAGAATTCCACGGTGACGTGTTCATCGATCCGTACGAGTGGTTGCGCGACAAGGCCGACCCCGAGGTCATCGGCTACCTGGAGGCCGAGAACGACTACGTCGACCGGATGACGGCTCACCTGGAATCGTTGCGGCAGAAGATCTTCGACGAGATCAAGTCGCGCACCAAGGAGACGGATCTGTCAGTGCCCACCCGGCAGGGCGACTGGTGGTACTACGCCCGCACCTTCGAGGGAAAGCAGTACCGCGTGCAATGCCGTTGCCCTGTCACCGATCCCGACGACTGGGACCCGCCGATCCTCGACGAGGACACCGAAATCCCCGGCGAGCAGGTCATTCTCGACTCGAACGCCGAAGCCGAAGGCCACGAATTCTTCGCGCTGGGCGCCGCCACGGTCAGCCTGGACAGCAACCTGCTGGCGTACTCCGTCGATACCGTCGGCGACGAACGTTATACCCTGCGATTCAGGGACTTACGCACCGGCGAGCAGTACCCCGACGAGATCGCCGACATCGCCGCGGGAGCCACCTGGGCGGCCGACAACCGCACGGTGTACTACCTGACCCTGGACCCCGCTCACCGCCCCGACAAGGTGTGGCGCTACCGGCTCGGCGCCGACGAACCGTCGGAGCTGGTGTATCACGAAGCCGACGAACGGTATTGGCTGGGCGTCGGGCTCACCCGAAGCGAGAAGTACGTGTTCATCGCGGCGGGTTCGTCGATCACCTCGGAAATGCTGTATGCGGACGCCGCCGATCCGCGGGCAGCGTTCACCGTCGTGCTGCCGCGGCGCGAAGGCGTCGAGTATTCGGTCGAGCACGCGGTGGTCGGCGGCGAGGACCGGTTCCTGATCCTGCACAACGACGGCGCGGTGAACTTCACGCTCACCGAGGCGCCCGTCAGCGATCCGACACGACAGCGCACCCTGATCCCGCACCACGACGACGTCCGGCTCGACGGAATGGATGCCTTCGCCCGCCATCTCGTCGTCAGCTACCGCCGGGAGGCGTTGCCCCGGATTCAATTGTGGCCCATCGGTTCCGACGGGCAATACGGTGAGCCCGAGGAAATCTCCTTCGCCTCGGAGCTGATGTCGAGTGGTCTTGGCGGCAACCCCACCTGGGATTCGCCCAAGCTGCGGATCAGGGCGGGGTCGTTGATCACCCCGGCGCAGGTTTACGACATCGACCTCGCCACCGGTGAGCGCACGTTGCTGCGTGAGCAGCCCGTCCTCGGCGGCTACCGGCCCGCCGACTACGTGGAGCGGCGGGACTGGGCGCGCGCGGACGACGGGACGCGAATCCCGGTGTCGATCGTGCACCGGGCCGACGTCGAGTTTCCCGCGCCGGCACTGCTCTACGGTTACGGCGCCTACGAAATATGCACCGACCCAAGCTTTTCCATTGCCCGGCTGTCGTTGCTGGACCGGGGCATGGTGTTCGCTATCGCCCACGTCCGCGGCGGCGGTGAGATGGGCCGGCTGTGGTACGAGCACGGCAAGCTGTTGGAGAAGAAGAACACCTTCACCGACTTTGTCGCGGTAGCGAGGCATTTGGTGGATACGGGCCTGACCCGGCCGCAACAGCTGGTCGCGCTGGGCGGTAGCGCGGGGGGCCTCTTGGTGGGTGCGGTGGCCAACCTGGCACCGGACCTCTTCGCCGGCATCCTCGCACAGGTTCCCTTCGTCGACCCGCTCACCACCATCCTCGATCCCTCGTTGCCGCTGACCGTCACCGAATGGGACGAATGGGGAAACCCGTTGAGCGACACCGATGTCTACGCGTACATGAAGTCGTATTCACCCTACGAGAACGTCGAAGCCAGGAATTACCCGGCCATCCTGGCGATGACGTCGTTGAACGACACCCGGGTCTACTACGTCGAGCCCGCCAAATGGGTCGCAGCGCTGCGGCACGCCAACACCGACGGAAATCCGATTCTGTTGAAGACCCAGATGAACGCGGGACACGGCGGCGTCAGCGGTCGCTACAAGGCCTGGCAGGAAACCGCGTTCCAGTACGCGTGGCTGCTAGCCGCTGCCGACCGCGACCGCTATGGCGGCGGCCAGGAAAACGGCCTGGATCGCGGTGCGCAGGGGTAGCCGGGTCGTCATCGACTTGGGGGGATCGGGCATCCGGGAGGCGTAGACGTTGGCCGGGAACATGGCCAGCATCAGCACCAGGAGGCAGGCGGCCGCCGCCGCCCGGGTCAGGGGAATGAGCAGGCCCACGGCCCCGAGCAGCTCCAGCAATCCGGTGATGGTGACCAGGTAGCCCGGGGCGGGCAGGCGCGGCGGCACGATCGCGATGAGGTCGCGCCGCAGCGGCGGGGCGAAGTGTGAAAATCCGGTCAGCAAGAACATCGCCGCCAGCCCGACGGCGAGCGCGGCCGTCCAGCTGTTGACGTAAGGGACGCCGAGCCAGCCGATGCTCCGCGCGGCGATGGTGGCCACTAGCAGCGTGATCAACGGGGCCATTTCGATTCCAATCTAGACAATGACAAGATCCTGGCACCAGAAGGTAAACCCCTATCTAGTCACTGTCAAGTTTGGTCGGTATGCTGGCCTGATGGCCCGTCCCAACTACCACCACGGCGACCTGCGCGCAGTGATCCTCGCCGAGGCCGCGCGCCAGGTGGCCGAGCGCGGCGCCGACGGGATCTCGTTGCGCGAGCTGGCCCGCGGCGCGGGCGTGTCGCATGCCGCCCCTGCCCACCACTTCACCGATCGGCGCGGGTTGTTCACCGCGCTGGCCACCGAGGGCTTCCGGCTGTTGGCCGAGACGCTGACCCGCGCGCGGGGCCGTTTCACCGACGCCGCCTTGGCGTACGTGCGGTTCGCCCTCGAGCACCCCGGCCACTATCAGGTGATGTTCAACCGGTCGCTCCTGGACGCCGCGGACGCCGAACTGGCCGCCGCAGAGGTCGCCGCCGGGGCCGAGCTATCCCGCGGCGTCGCGACGTTGCGGGATCCCAACGCGCGAGCCGACCCCGCCGCCGCTCAGCTGGCGGCCTGGTCACTGGTGCACGGGTTTTCGACGCTGTGGCTCAACGACGCGGTCAACGCTGCCGTCAAACAGGCCGATCCGATGGACACCGTGCTGCGGATCGCAACCATGCTGTTCGACGGTTAGTCGAGGTCCTCGCCCGCCGTTACGATCGCGGGCTGCTTCGGCAGGAACATCGCCGGGATGACGGTCAGCGTCACCAGCACGACCGCGATCACGAATACCGTTGTGTACGCATGGGAAAGGTCGTGCAGGACACTGTCTGCAAAGCCCGGGGCGAACGCCTTCGGTGGGATGGCCGACGGGTCGACCTGCGTCCCGGTGGCGGCGGCTTTCTGTTGGAGCGCGGCGAGTTTGTTTGCCGCGGCGATATTCTCGCTGCGGTTGAACTGGTTGGTGATGATCGTCGACATCAGCGCGGTTCCCAGCGAGCCGCCGACCTGATGGCTGACGCTCATCAGCGTTGTGCCGCGGGCGATCTGGTGGGGTGACAGGGCCTGCACGGACGCCACCGACAGCGGCATCATCGTGCAACCCATACCCAGCCCCATGACCGCCAGGGCGATCAACAGCGTGGGCAGGTACGCCGCCTGCCGGGCCACACCGAAAGCGAACGCGCCCAGGCCGGCGGTGATCAGCGCGATGCCGATCAGCACGATCTTGCCCGGGCCCTGCCTGTCCACCAGCGGCCCGGTCAGCCGCATGGTGAGCATCGCCCCCAGGCCCTGCGGGATCATGTGCACGCCGGCCTGCATCGGCGTCTGGTGCAACACCTGCTGGAAGTAGCTCGGGAGCAGCAGGCCCGCCCCGAAAAACGCGACGGCAAACAGCACCATCGTCACGTTGGCCTGGCTGATCACCTTGTTCTGGAACAACCGCAGGTCGATCAACGGGTGGTCGGTGCGGCGCCGCGCGTGGAGGACGAACGCGGCGATCAACAGCAGGCCGACGGCCGCGGGTATCAGGACGCGGCGATCGGCAACCGTCCCGCAGCGCGGGACGGAGGACACCGCGAACAGGAACGTCGCGAGGCCGGGCGACAGCAGCAGCCCGCCGACGACGTCGAACGTCTCCGAGCGCGCGGGGTGGTCCCTGGGGAACACCAGTCCCGCCAGAACCAGCGTCAAGAGCCCGATCGGCAGGTTGATCAAGAAGATCCACCTCCAGCTGGAGGTGTCGATGAGCCACCCGCCCAGGATCGGCCCACCGATCGGGGCGAGCAGCATGGGGATGCTCAGGATCGACATCAGGCGGCCGAGGCGGCCGGGGCCGGCCTCGCGGGTCATGATCACGAATCCCAGCGGCATCAGCATGCCGCCCCCGATGCCCTGCACCACTCGAAACACGATGAGCTGCAGGATCGTTGACGCGACCGCGCACAGCAACGAGCCCAGCGCGAACGCCACCACCGATCCCATGAAGAGCCGTTTGGTGCCGAACCGGTCGGCGGCCCAGCCCGTCAACGGGATCACGGTCGCCAGCGCCAGCGTGTAGCCGGTCATGGTCCAGGCGACGATGGCTTGCGACGAGCCGAATTGGTCGATGAAGGTGCGTTGCGCGACGGCGACGACGGTGACGTCCAGGATTGCCATCACGGTGGCCAGCAGGCACACCCCGGAGACCCGTAACAGCCTGGCGTCCAGCTTGTCGGGGTAGACATGGGCGCCCGGATGCTGAGGCGGAACGGTGGGCGGCGAGGTGTCGGCCGCTGCTGAACGGGCCTTGTCCATGGCGTTGCTTAGCATATCGAATCGATTGCTCCCGCCGACGGTGGGACGCGTTTGCTGTCGGGGGCCGTTCGGGCGTCCGGGCGCACGCAGATTCGCTGCTTGCGGGCTTTGCCCGGCCGAATTTCCGCCTGGGCCGATATACGCCTGCCGTCTGCGTGTCCTTCACCGTCCCGACACCTGGAATCGTCAAACTGCAGGTGTGTCTGGAAAATTGATCGTCTCGGTGTCCGGGATCGGTGAGCGGACCCTGGGCGACGTCGAGGCGTTCTGCGCACAAATGGATGCCCGCAAGGTCCCGGTCTCGTTGCTGGTTGCTCCCCGACTCAAGGGCGACTACCGGCTCGACCGCGACCCGCGCACCGTGGAGTGGCTGACCGCCCGTCGGGCCGGCGGCGACGCCATCGTGCTGCACGGCTACGACGACCCCGCAACCAAGAAGCGCCGCGGCGAATTCGCGGTGCTGCGCGCGCACGAGGCCAACCTGCGACTGATGGGCGCCGACCGGGTGCTCGAGCACCTCGGGCTGCGCACCCGCCTCTTCGCGGCACCGGGCTGGGTGGTGTCCCCGGGCGTGGTCAAGGCGTTGCCGCAGAACGGTTTTCGGCTGCTCGCCGATCTGCACGGGATCACCGACCTGGTCCGGCACAGCACGGTCCGCGCCCGGGTGCTGGGCATCGGCGAGGGCTTCCTGACCGAGCCGTGGTGGTGCCGCATGGTCGTGCTGTCCGCCGAGCGCATCGCGCGCCGCGGCGGCATCGTGCGGGTCGCCGTCGCCGCGCACCAACTGCGAAAGCCCGGGCCGCTGCAGGCGATGCTGGACGCCGTCGACCTGGCGTCGATGCACGGCTGCACCCCGACCGTGTACAAGTGGCGGCCCCACAGCGCGGTCCTCGACGCCGCCTGACCGAGCGTCTGATTGGCCCGCCGGCCGCGGGCATTACCCTGTTGCCACATGAGCGATTCTTCGGTCGCGGGGTTCGCCGCTGACGCGATCATCGTCGGTGCCGGTCTTTCGGGTCTGGTGGCCGCCTGCGAGTTGGTCGAGCGCGGCCTGCGAGTGCTGATCCTCGACCAGGAGAACAGCGCCAATCTGGGCGGGCAGGCGTTCTGGTCGTTCGGCGGCCTCTTTTTCGTCGACAGCCCGGAGCAGCGCCGGCTGGGCATCCGCGACAGCCACGAGTTGGCCCTCCAAGATTGGCTGGGCACAGCGGCGTTCGACCGGCCCGAGGACTACTGGCCACGCCAATGGGCGCACGCCTACGTCGATTTCGCGGCCGGGGAGAAACGCAGTTGGCTGCGCGCCCGGGGCCTCAAGATTTTTCCGTTGGTGGGCTGGGCCGAGCGCGGCGGTTACGGCGCGCAGGGACATGGCAATTCGGTTCCCCGCTTTCACATCACCTGGGGCACCGGGCCGGCGCTGGTCGAGATCTTCGCGCGCCGGTTGCGGGATCGTTCGGCGGTGGGCGTGGGGGCCCCCCCCACCGGGGGGCGGGGGGGGGGTTAGGGGCGCCGGGGGGGGGGGGGGGGCGGCGGGGGCGGGCGCGGGGGGGGGGCCGGGGGCGGGGGGCCG
>NZ_LZKK01000124.1 GCF_001672815.1 Mycobacterium sp. E796
CGGCCACGTACTCTGGTCAGCGTGCGACTGCAGCGACAAGTGGTGGACTACGCGCTTCGGCGGCGCTCCCTGCTCGCCGAGGTTTATTCGGGACGCACCGGTGTATCCGAGGTGTGTGACGCCAATCCGTATTTGCTGCGCGCTGCGAAATTTCACGGGAAACAGAGCAAGGTGATGTGCCCGATCTGCCGCAAGGAGCAGCTGACCCTGGTGTCGTGGGTGTTCGGCGACCACCTGGGCGCGGTGTCGGGTTCGGCGCGCACCGCCGAGGAGCTGGTGCTGCTGGCGACCCGCTTCCCGGAGTTTTCCGTCCACGTGGTGGAGGTGTGCCGAACGTGCAGCTGGAACCACCTCGTGAAGTCGTACGTGATGGGTGCGGCACGCCCCCCCAAAGGCACCGGCGGCACCCGGACGGCGCGCAACGGCGCCCGCACGGCCATTGAGTAACGAAGGGCCCCACGACCAGTCGCCCAGTGACCTCAACGGATCGGCGACGACTGAGCGCGTGGGCAAGCACGCGAGCACCGGCCCGCCGGACACCCCTGACCGTCCGGATCCGCAGCGGCGCGACGCGCTCCAAGCGCCCGGCCGCCGCCGTCCGGTTCCACCCGACGACCGGTTGACCACGATCCTGCCGCCCGTCGTCGATGACCGCGCCCCCCGCCGGCCCGACCCGATCCAAGAGGTGAAGGCCGCACTCGACCGGCCCGCTTCCGCGCCCCTGCAAAGCGACCCGATCGAAGAGGTCAAGGCCGCGCTGGACGGACGGGCGACCGC
>NZ_LZKK01000125.1 GCF_001672815.1 Mycobacterium sp. E796
AGCGACAAATTCCGCCGTCGCGGCCGATCGCCGGCTGAGTCACATGCGCCCCATTAGTACCCGCGCGGAGGCGGCACCCTTTGTGCCCGCCTCACAGCGACAACTTGAGGCGATGTCGTACAGGTATGCGACCCTGCGGCAATGAACCTTCGAGGAATCGAACTGCGCTATGTGCTCGCGATGCACCTCGCTCATAATGGGCGGGCAACCGTCGCCGAAATGCTCCATGCGCTTGAAGCGCAAGGCTTTTGCGTCCCCGGGAGGGCATCGAAAGTCATTTCGGATGCCCTGCGTTGGGAGACGGAGCGGGACAGGGTGCGCCGGCTTCGGCGCGGGCTGTACGGGCCGGGCTATATCCCGCGCTCCACCGAACACCGAATACATAAACGGGTGCTCGCGTTGCGTGCGGCGGCCAAGTGTCGCTCTGAGGCGGGCACAAAGGGTGCGGCCTCCGCGCGGGTACTAATGGGGCCTATGTGACTCAGCCGGCGATCGGCCGCGACGGCGGAATTTGTCGCTGTGAGGCGGGCACAAAGGGTGCCGCCTCCCCGCGGGGACCAATGGGACGGATATGACTCAGCCGGCGATCGACAGCACGATGCCGTCCAGGATGTCGTGTTCGCTGACGATCAACTCGTCGATGCCGGCGCGGGCGCGCAGTTCGCGCGCCAATTCCTCCACCACGATCGCGCCGCCGCCGATCACGTCGGCCCGGCCCTCGTGCATCGGCGGCAGCGCGGCGCGCTGGGATCGAGTCATTCCGATCAGTCGCTCGCACACTGCCAGCAGATCAGCACCCGGCACGCGTGAAAGATGAATGGCCGCAGAGTCATACGCCGTCATGTTATGCGCCAACGCGGACAGCGTGGTCATCGTGCCGGCCAGCCCGACCCAGGTCCGGGCCCCTTCGACGTCCACCACGCCCAGCGCGACGTCCAGCCGCTCGCGCACCACCGCTCGGGCGGCCGCCACCTCGTCGGGCGTGGGCGGGTCGGAGTGCAGGCAGCGCTCGGTAAGCCGGACGCATCCGATGTCGGCCGAGTAGGCGGCCACCACCCGCTCGCTGCCGAGCACGATCTCGGTGGAGCCGCCACCCAGGTCGACGACGACGAAAGGCGCAGCACTGCTGTCCAAATCGCCGACCGCGCCGTGGAAGGAAAGCGAGGCCTCCTCCGCTCCGCTGATCACCTCGGCCACCGCACCGGGCAACACCGCACCCAGCACCTCGGCCGTCATCGCAAAGAACACATCGCGATTGGCGACATCGCGCGCCGCCGATGTCGCCACCATCCGCACCCGCTCGACGCCGTGCGCCTTCAGTAGCGACGCATAGTCGGTCAGGGCGGCGCGGGTTCGCGCGATCGCCTCGGGCGCGAACTCACCCGTCGCGTCCACGCCCTGCCCCAGCCGCACGATCCGCGTCTCGCGGTGCACGTCGCGCAGCCGGCCGCCATCCGCGTCGGCGATCAGCAACCGGATCGAGTTGGTGCCGCAATCGATCGCGGC
>NZ_LZKK01000126.1 GCF_001672815.1 Mycobacterium sp. E796
TCAGCGGCCTCGAGTTCATGGGCTGCTGCGCGTTCGCGGTGCTGGCCGAGGAGGCGAAGCGGTGTCGAGAGCGCGGCATCGAGTTGCGCCTGGTCACCTGCGAACCATTCGTCGCCCGAATCGTCGACGCCTGCGGGCTGAACCGCCTGCTGCCGGTTTACCCGACCGCGGACGCCGCGCTCGCGTCGACCGCTCGCTGGTAAGCCGACCCGAGTCAATCGGCCGATAATCGGCTGAATGAGCGGGCTTCCCACCTTCGGGGCTGAGGAGGAATTCCTCCTCGTCGACCCGCGTACCGGTGAACCGGCCCCCCGCAACGCCGCGGTGGCCGAGGAAGCCGAGCGGCGGGGAGCGACCCTGCAGCTGGAACTGAGCAGCTGCCAGGTCGAAACCAACTCCAGCGTGACAGCGACGAGCGCGGAACTGGGCGAGCAACTCACCCGGCTGCGCCGTGCCGCCGCCGAGGCCGCGGAGGCCGCCGGGGTGCAGCTGCTCGCCGCCGGCCTCCCGCCCACCACGCCGCACGAGTTTCCCGTCACCGACACACCCCGGTACCGGCGGATCGGCGAGGCGTACGGGATGGTCGCGCACGAGCAGGGCATCTGCGGGTGTCACGTGCACGTGGAGGTGCCCGACCGGGCCGCCGCGATCCGGGTCAGCAACTGGCTGCGGCCGTGGCTGCCGTCACTGCTTGCGCTGTCGGCCAATTCGCGGGTGTATCGCAACGCCGACAGCGGCTACGCGAGCTGGCGCAGCGTGCTGTGGCGGCGCTGGCCGGTGGCCGGGCCGCCGCCGTACTTCCCGGCCCCCGAGGAGTACGACCGCACCGTGCGCATGCTGATCGACAGCGAGGTCATCCTCGACCACAAGATGGTCTATTGGGACGTGCGCCCGTCGGAGAACTTCCCGACCGTCGAGATCCGGGTGGCCGACGTGCCGGCCACCGTCGACGAGACGGTGCTGCTGGCCACGTTGATCAGGGCCGCGGTGATGACGGCGCTCGACGAGCGACGCGGGGACCACGAGCGCCTGCCGCCCGCGGCGCTGCGGGCCGCGTACTGGAAGGCCGCGCACGACGGGCTCGCGGGACGCACGCTCGACCTGATCCACGGCAGCGGCGCGGTGCCGGTCCGCCAGATGTTGGGCGCGCTGGTGCAGCGGGTGCGCCCGGCGCTGGACGCGCTCGGTGAATACGACCGTGTCACAGCCGAACTCGAGCGCGTCGCCGCGCAGGGCAACGGGGCGATGCGTCAGCTGCGGGCGTGGCGAAAGCGCCACGACGTGATGGACGTCATCGCCGAGGCCGTCGTCAACCCACGGTGAGCAGGCGGTACAGGCCGATCAGCCCGACCACCACGATCGTCGAGCGCAGCGCCGTCGGCGACAGCCGGCGCCCGTAGCGGGCCCCGACGAGTCCCCCGACCAGCGAGCCCGCCGCGATCAGCCCGGCGACCGGCCAGCTAATGCGGCCGAACGCCACCAGCGAATAGCTCACCGCCGCAACGACGTTCACCACCAGGGTCAGCAGGTTCTTGGCCGCGTTCATGCGCTGCACCGACTCGGGCAGCAGCGCGCCCATGACGCCGACCAGCAGGATGCCCTGCGCGGCGGTGAAGTAGCCGCCGTAGACCGCGACGGCGAACGTCCCGAACACCAGTAAGGCCTTGCGTGCCGGCGTGATGTGTTCGGGCGAACGGCCCGCCTCTTCCGCGCGCTGCGCCGCCCACGTCTGCAGCTTCGGCCCGATCACCACGAGCACCAGCGCCAGCACCAACAGCACGGGCACGACGCGGGCGAACACCGTCGGGGGCAGGTGCAGCAGCAGGAAGGCGCCCAGCACCGCACCGGCCAGCGACGCCGGCAGTTGCCAGCGCAGCCGATCCCATTGCCCGGCCAGCTCGGCGCGATAGCCCCAGGTGCCCGACACGCTGCCCGCCACCAGGCCGACCGCGTTCGACATGGTGGCGGTGACGGGCGGATAGCCGAGGGCGACGAGCGTCGGGAAGGTGACCAGGGTGCCCGATCCGACGAGGGCGTTGATGGCGCCGGCGGCGAACCCGGCCACGACGATCAAAACCATATGGGAGAGCAGCACTCCCGCGAAGTTTAGTCGGCCTCAGACGGGCGGCGCTTCGGGCCCGCGGTCCACGCCGGTGCGCAGCTTGACCGACGCCGAATACGCGATGCTGCGGAAGTGCAGCACCGGATCGTCGGAGGGTTCGATGCCGTCGGTGACGCGCATCGGGTCGAACACGACGATGTCGCCGCCGTGCTCGCGCTGCGTGTCCAGGCCGTCGATCTGCAGCGTGCCGACCGTGACGATCTGGGTGCTCTGCCAGGCCGCCGACGGGTCGACTGTCGAGTCGTCCGGTCCGGCGATCTGGACGCGGAAGTCGAACCGGACGGGACCGGTTGCCAGGCGCGCGTTCAGTTCGTCGGTGAGAAAGTCCGGGCCGTCACTTTGGGGGGCCGGCGCCTTGGACTCGGTGGCCGGAACCCAGTGGTAGCGAACGAATCTGGCGCTGCCGTCGGCGGCGACCCAGCGGAAGGCGTGCAGGCCGTGGTATTCGATGGTGGCGTAGCTGGTCGGGACCTTGTTGGCGTCGCGCAGCACGGGCAGCGCGCCGAACAGCCGGGGATGGGTCAGGAAGTACTTGGCCATGCGCAGCGGCGTCGTCGGGCCGGGCCGCATCGCCTTGAGCAGATCGACGAATCCGTCCGGCGTGCTGGAGACGAACAGCCTGGCGGTCTGCGTCGAGACGTCGGTGGTGGACCCGTCGGGCAGCGTGAACTTCACCGCGAGCCCCCGCACCCCGGGCGCGCCGTCGCGCTGGGACGGGTTGCCCGATCCGTTGGAGAAGCGGATCAGCGCGGGCACCGTCGAGCCGTCGAGGTGCTTGGCTCGCGAAAGGCCCGCCGCATCGGGGGTCGCGGTGAACGTGCCGCGGTACAGCGTGCCTTTGGCGTGCAGGGCGCGGTAGCCCGGCTGCGCGCCGCCGGTGCCTCGAATCGCCGCGATCGCGTCGTCGGGAGTGACCATGCGCGAATCTTAAGGCGCTAGTCGGGCAAGCCGAAGAGTTTGACGACGCCGTGATCGCGACCGGCGGTGTAGCCGCCGTCGACGGCGATCGCCTGGCCGCTGACGAACGAGGCGTCGGGCGACAGCAGGAGCGCCGCCATCGCCGCGACCTCCTCGGGCCGGCCGAACCGTTGCAGGGCGTGCTCCTCGGTGATCGAGGCCAGCGGGCCCTCCATCCCCGGCAGGCCGAAAACGCCTTGGGCCATGGGGGTTTCGATGAAGCCGGGGCAGATGGCGTTGGCGCGGATGCCGCTGGGCCCGTAGTCGAGCGCGATGTTCTTGGTGAGCAGGACGACGCCGCCCTTGGCCGCGTTGTAGGAGCTGCCGCCGGCCGTGCCCTCCAGCCCCTCGATGCTGGCGACGGTGACGATCGAGCCCCGCTCCCCGTCGACGCGGGGTTGCTCGATCATCCTGGCCAGCGCCGCCTTGGCCACCAGGAACGTGCCGGTGAGGTTGATGCCGATCACCCGCTCCCATTCCTTGCGGTCGAGCAGGTGCACCGGCCCGCCTCCCGCGACGCCCGCCGCGTGGAACACGCCGTCGAGGCGGTCGGGGACGGCGGCAAACACCGCGGCGATGGCGTCCTCGTCGGTGACGTCGGCAGTGACGAAGTGGAATTCGGCCCCCAGGTCGGGTGGGGCCGCCACGTCCGCGCCGACGACGGTGCCGCCCTCGGCGAGCAGGCGCCGCGCGGTGGCCAGGCCGATGCCGGACGCCGCCCCGGTCACGACGAAGGTGCGGGACCGGGCGCGATCGGCGTTGACCATGGCAGTGATAGTGGCACACCGGCGCTCGGTGTGCGCCCACGGCGCCGCGTGTGAGCCTACGGCGTCGCAGGTGAGCCCGGGGCGGCGGACCGGCCGGATTCCCGCCCTGTGCGCACACGCAAAGCCCTCAGGGCACACTCGACGTGTGGAACACACTCACCTCGATGGGACGCTCGCCGGGTTGGTCGAGCGACACGCCCGGCAGCGGCCCGACGACGTCGCGATCCGCTACGGCGAGCGGCAGTGGTCATGGGAACAGTGGGCGTCGCGGATTCGGCGGGCGGCCGGGGCTCTGCGGGCCGCCGGTGTGCGGCGCGGCGACTGCGTGGCGTTCCTGGACAAGAACCACCCGGCCTGCCTGGAGATCCTGTTCGCCGCGGCGTCGATCGGCGCGGTGACGACCGTCGTCAACTGGCGTGTTGTGGGAGACGAGCTGGCGCACGTGCTGGCCGACAGCCGCCCGCGGCTGCTGTTCGTCGGCGCGGAACTGCGGCCCGCCGCCGAGGCGGCCGCCGCGCGGGTCGACGGCCTGGACCGAATCGTGGTCATCGACGACGAGTACGAATCCCTGCTCGCCGCAGCGCAACCCGCGCAGGCCGCCGAGGTCGACGAGGGCGAAACCGCGCTGGTGATCTACAGCTCCGGCACCACCGGGCGACCCAAAGGCGTGCTGCTGAGCCAGCGGGCGCTGGCCAATCACGCGGCGAACCTGGCGCCGGCATTCCCGTTCGGCGACGGGGACGCGAACTTGGTGGCGATGCCCCTCTTCCACGTCGGCGGAATCGGCTACGCGCTGTTCGGCATCGCGGCAGGGGTGCCGACGATCATGACCCGCGAGCCCGACGCCACGGCGTTGATCGGAGCGGTGCGGTCCGGCGCGACGCACGCGTTCTTCGTGCCACCGGTCATCGCCCGGTTCCTGGACGCCGGCGAGGCGGCGAGCGCGGCGATCGCGGGCCTGCGCTACATCGTCTACGGGGCCGCGCCGATGCCGGTGCCACTGCTGCACCGGGCGCTCGAAACCTGGCCCGAGACGAACTTCGTCCAGGTGTACGGGCAGACGGAACTGTGCGGGGCCGTCACGGCGCTCGGCGACGACGACCACCGCGACCCCGACCGGCCCCACCTGCAGCTGTCGGCCGGAAAGCCCGTGCTGGGCACGGAGATTCGGGTGGTCGACCCCGAAACGGGCGAGGTCCTGCCCGTCGGGCAGCCGGGCGAGATCTGGGTGCGCAGCAACCAGAACATGAGCGGCTACCTCAACCGCCCGGAGGCGACCGCCGAGACGATCACCGACGACGACTGGGTGCGCACCGGTGACATCGGGCGCCTCGACGCCGACGGTTACGTCTACATCGAGGACCGGCTCAAGGACTTGATCATCACCGGCGGTGAGAACGTGTACGGGCCCGAGGTGGAAAGCGTGCTGATCGAGCACCCGGCCGTCGCCGACGCCGCCGTGATCGGGGTGCCCGACGACTTCTGGGGCGAATCGGTCAAGGCGATCGTCGTCGCCACCGAGGAGGTCGACGCCGCGGACATCATCGAGTTCTGCCGCCGGCACCTGGCCGGCTACAAATGCCCGCGGACCGTAGACTTCGTGCCGTCGCTCCCCCGCAACGCGAGCGGCAAGATCCTCAAAACCGCGCTGCGCGAACCGTATTGGAAAGGTCGGGCACGAAATGTTTGACTCGCGGCGACGCGACTTTGCGATCACGGTGCTGGGCGGGCCGACGACGGTGATCGACATCGCCGGCCGCCGGATCGTGATGGATCCGACCTTCGATCCGCCCGGTGAGCATGGCTACCTGACCAAGCTCGCGGGGCCGGCGGTGGACGCCGACGCGTTGGGTCCGGTGGACGCGGTGTTGATCAGTCATGACCAGCATCCCGACAACCTCGACGACGACGGCCGCCGGATGGCGCTGGCCGCCCCGCTGGTGCTCACCAATCCCGGCGCGGCAGGGCGGCTGGGCCCGCCCGCGGTGGGCGTGCCGGCGTGGGAGTCGTATGACCTCCCGGGCGGCTCGGGTTCGCTTGCGGCGCAAGCGGTTCCGGCGGTCCACGGCCCCGCCGACGGGCAGCGCGACGCCGGCGGCCACGTCAATTGCGAGGTGACCGGATTCGTGCTGTCGGGACCCGGCGTGCCCACCGTGTACCTCAGCGGCGACAACGCCTCGATCAGCGCGGTCAAGGCCGTCGCCGATCGGGTCGGCGAGGTCGACGTCGCGGTGCTGTTCGCGGGGGCGGCGCGCGTGCCCGCGAAGGAGCACGGCCGGCCGTTGACGCTGACGTCGGCGCGCGCGGCCGCCGCCGCCGAGGTCCTCGGCGCCAAGGTGGTGATCCCGGCCCACGTCGACGGCTGGGCCCATTTCAGCGAGGGCGCCGACGAATTCGCCGCGGCGTTCGATCAGGCCGGCATCGCCGGCCTGCTGCGGGTAGCGGCGCACGGCGAATGGATCGACCTATAGCCGTCCCTCGGTGCGCAGCTCCGGGTGCACCCAGTCCGGCGAGCGGCGCTCCTTGAACGCGCGGAAGCCGTCGCGGGCCTCGGCGTCGGTGAGGCTGGCGGTCATGCCGATGCGGTCGTACAGGCCGAGGTAGTTGTCGATGCTGGACTTGATGACGCCGCGGGCGCGCGGCGCGGTCCGGCACACCTGCGCCAGCAGGTCTTTGGCCGTGGCGAGCAGCTCGTCGTGGGGCACCACCCGGCTGACCAGGCCCCAGTCGAGGGCCTCGGCGGCCGTCAGCACCCGGCCGGTGAACATCAGGTCGCGGGTGCGGACCGGGCCGATCACGCGGGCCAGCATCTGGCTGTAGTACGTGTCGGCGTAGCCGCGGAACAGCTCGGGCACCCGGAAGGTCGCGCGCTCGCTGACCACGGACAGGTCGCTGCACAGCGCGATCTGCATGCCGCCGCCCTGGCACAGCCCGTTGACCGCGGAGACGACGGGCTTGGCCGACGTGCGCACCGCGTCGAACGGCGTGACGTCCATCCCCAGCGCCGAGCCGAACGTGATCCAGTTGTCGGTGGCTCCCCCGCCGCCCATGTCGCCGCCGGGCGCGAAGACGTCCCCGGTTCCGGTGATCAGCAGCCCGGCCAGGTCCGGGTCCTCGCTGACACGCCCTATGGCGTAACGGATTCCGAAGTACATCGCCGGTGTGAGGGCGTTGCGCGCTTGGGGGCGGTCGATCGTGCAGACCGCGATCGGTCCCTGGCGTTCAAACTTCAGGTACGGGGTGCCCAGCCAGTCGCCTTCGGGCGGGCGAGGGCTGTCGTCCGGTGTCGCCACGGGGCTCCTCTTTCGCGTCGGCGCTTAACATCGCGCCCCAAGACTGTAACGCCCGCTAGACGAACTGCATCGTGACGGTTCCGATGGTCTGCGAGGCGTCGCCGACCAGCGCGGCCAGTTGGCCCTGCAGGGTGCTCGCGGCCTCGCCCACCGGCTTGTCGCAGAAGCGGCAGTGCGTCTTGAACTGCGGCTGGTCCTCTTCGTTCGGCCAGAATCGGCGCTCTCCGGCCATCGCGCCTGGGTCGTACATGACCGACTGGTGCGGGGCCTCCTTGAGGATCCTGCCCACGGGGTGGCGTTGCGGGCATTCGAGCTTCAGCACGCCGATGCCCTCTTGGTTGGCTGCCATCGTCCACCGTCCTTGTCTCTTGCTCTGTAGCGGATGGGACTAGTCGATCACGATTTCGGTCGGAGGTGCGTGGGTTCGTCGCGGGCAGGTCCGACGGCGCCCCGGCAAACGCCGAGGTCGTCGGCATCAAACTCCGAGCCAATCAAGGAAAAAGGTACGGATGTGCCACAAAACGTTGCGCAATCGATACTGAATCCCTTAACTTTGGGATCGGGGGATTTAGGTCACACGAACGGGCACGATGTGGCGCGCGTCCCAACGCGGTCTTTAGGGGAGGCGGTCGCAGAGCATGCGCTCGGCCGGCCGGTACGAAGGGATAGCTCATTGCCAGATTCAGCGACGGCCGTGCGGCCAATCAGTCTTGTGCCCGTGAACGGCACTGCGCGCGCCGTCGAG
>NZ_LZKK01000127.1 GCF_001672815.1 Mycobacterium sp. E796
GCCCCCCGTGCAGCAGGCACCGGCACCGGCGCCGCCGCCGGCCGCCCCGCCGCCGCCTGAGCAGGTCGCGGCGCCCGCCCCGCCGCCGTACCAGCGGCCGCCTCTGACCCTGTACCTGCACTTTCCGTTCTTTACGGTGCCAGTTCCGATCAACCCGCCACCGCCGCCGGCCCCGCCGCCCGGGCCCGCAGGCCCGCCCGTGGCACGAGGCGGCGACTGAGCGCACACTGGGCAGTAACGCTGTAAATGCAAGGAGGCCTGCGTGGGCGAGTACGGTGCGTTCGGGTTCGATCCCGAGGATTTCGACCGTGTGATCAGGGAGGGCAGCGAGGGGCTGCGCGAGGTGTTCGAGCGACTCGGCAAATTCGTCACGGCGCCGGTGCCGGGGACGAGTTGGTCCGCGTTGTTCGAGGACCTGTCTAGGCGGCCCCGCCGCGGGCCGGAGACCGCCGGCGAGGCCGGCGACGGGGTGTGGGCGATCTACACCGTGGACGCCGACGGCGGCGCGCACGTCGAGCAGGTCTACGCGACCGAACTCGACGCGCTGCGCGCCAACAAGAACAACGTCGACCCCAAGCGCAAGGTGCGCTTCCTGCCCTACGGCATCGCGGTCAGCGTCCTCGACGACGATTTGGATTCGGATTCGGATCCGGAGGAGTCCACCTAGCCCTGCTGCACCACGTTCGAACCGCCGGCGTTGCTGATCTTCGGGTTGCCCGAGTGATAGGTGATCTTGTTGTCGAAGCCGGAGGCGTCGATGCTGTCGACGGCGTCGACGGTGATGGCGTTCTGGACGCCTGACACGGTGAGGCTCGTGCAGTGGCCGGTGATCACGACCGTGTTGGAAACCCCGCTCACGTTGACGAGGTTGTCGTTGCACGCGACGGTCCGGTTCTCGTTGATGCCGGAGATGCTGAGCCTGCCCCCGGGCGACGGGGTGGGTGACGTCGACGGCGTCGTGGTTCGGGTCTTCGACGGGCTGGGGCTCCGCGAGGTGGTCGAGGGTGGACCGAAGGTCCCGGTGACGGTGGGGAAGGTGGGCGTCGAGTTGATGATCGACCGGACGCCCGAAAGTTGGTGTGCCGCAAAGGCCGCGATGCCCCCGGCCAGCGCCAGGAACCCGACCACGATGACCGTGCCCAGGATCCACCACGTGCGGTTGCCCGACGGCGACTTCGGCGGAGGCCCGGAGAGCGGGCCGCCGTAGGTCCACGGGCTTTGCGGCGGCGGTGGCGGTGGATACGTCGGGGGTGCATACGTGCCGGGCGAATACGGGTAGCCGCCGGGCGGCTGAGCCTGACCGGACTCGGACGCGCGTGCCGTGTCGGCCAGGGGCTGCTCGAGTTCCCGGATGCGCTGCTCCGGGTCGTCCTGCGAGTTCATGCGAAGATGCTCCCATTGGATCGGCCCGTATGGGTAGTTTCAGCACCGTGCCCGAGTTGCCGAACCGTCAGATCCTGTTGCGTCGCCGCCCGACCGGGCTGGTCCAGCCCGACGACACCGAGCTGGTCACCACGCTCGCGCCCGAACCCGCCGAGGGCGAGGCGCTGCTGCGCACCACCTACGTCGGCCTGGACGCCGCCGCCCGCACCTGGTTGAACGACCAACCCGGCTACCTTCCACCGGTGCAACTGGGCGAGGTCATCCGGGCCGCCGGCATCGGCGAGGTGGTGGCGACGCGCTGCGACGCCTTCGAGGTCGGCGACGTCGTCACCACGCTGACGGGCTTCCAGGAGTACTCGATCATCCGCGACGACGTGTTCAGCACCCCTGTTCCGGGCCAGGCCGCGGTGGACCAGCTGGCGGTGATGTCGGTGTACGGCCCGACCGGGGCGACCGCCTACATGGGGATGATGGACATCGGCCGGCCACAGCCCGGGGAGACGGTGGTGGTGTCGGCGGCCGCGGGCGCCACCGGGTCGGTGGCCGGGCAGATCGCCAAGATCGCGGGCGCCCGCGTGGTGGGCATCGCCGGCGGGCCCGAGAAATGCCGGGCGGTGGTGGAGGACTTCGGGTTTGACGCGTGCATCGACTACAAGAACGAGGACGTCGCCGCGGCGCTCAAACAGCATTGCCCCCGCCGGGTCAACGTCTACTTCGACAACGTGGGCGGCCCGATCCTGGACGCGGTGCTGGGCCGGCTGGCCACCAAGGCGCGGGTGGTGCTCTGCGGCGTCATCTCCAGCTACCTCAGCGGCCAGCACCCGGGGCCGGCCAACTACGTGAACCTGTTGTCCAAGACCGCGCTGATGCAGGGGTTCAACGCGCTCGACGACTGGGGCCGCTTCGAGGAAGCCTATGCGGCGCTTCGCCAGTGGGAGGGTGAGGGCCGAATCAAGCACCGCGAGACCGTTTTTGAGGGCGTCGAGTCGTGCGTCGACGCCCTCAACGGCCTATTCACCGGTGCCAACATCGGCAAGATGCTGGTCAAGCTGAGCGAACCGGCTTCGGGTTAACTCTCCCCCAAGACGCGGTGCAGCGTCTTCTTGGCGTCGGTCAGCGCCTCCAGCACCTTGGTCCGGGTCTCGGCGAGTTGCTCTTTCTGCTCGTCGGTGCCCGTCCAGGCGATGGTGCGGGCCAGCCCCGCGAGCTCGAAGAGCGTTCTGCGGATCTTGAACACGTCGCCAAACTTGGCCGCGCGCCCCAGGAAGGCGTGCGCGGTCTCGCTGCTGACGCCCCGCCAGGCCAGCAGGTTACGGCCCAGCTCGGTCAGCGTCGCGACGCCGTTGTCGACCGTGACCACCCCCCGGCCGGCCAGCAGGCCGATCGCGAGCTCCGCCACGTCTTGCGGCGGCGTGAACGCGCCCTCGGTCGCGTCGGACACTCGCTGCACGATCCGCGCGGCGTCGGCCGGCCCGTCGAGCAGCAGCGCCGCGGTGACGAACGCCGCACGCTTCAGGAAGGGCCGATGACCGGGCCCACCGTGGCCGAATCCGCCCTTGAACCCGAAGCCGCCCTGGCCCCAGCCCTTTTCGCTCCACCCGCCGAACCCGGGTCCGCCGAAGCCGGGACCGCCAAAGCCTGGGCCACCGAACCCGGGTCCGCCGAAACCACCGAAACCACCAAAGAATCCACCAGACATCGCTGTCGTTCCTTTCCACATTTGACTATCAAGCTCCTTGATACCACCGTCGCCCGCGATGTCAAGGAAATTGATGGTGGCTTTCTCGGGGCTGCCGGCCGCATGCGAGCATGAGGGTGTGAGTCAATTCCACGAGGCGCCGCTGGGGTTTTTGCTGTACCGCGTTGTGGCGGCGCTGCGGCCCCAGGTGGCCGCGGAGCTCAAGCCGCTGGGCCTCACCCTGCCCGAGTTCGTGTGCATGCGGATCCTGGCCCATCACCCCGGGCTCAGCAGCGCCGAGCTGGCTCGCGGCACCAACGTCTCGGCGCAGGCGGCCAACCAGGTGCTGCACGCCCTCGAGGAACGCGGCGCCCTGACCCGCCCGGCGTCGACACCGTCGGGCCGGGCGATGCCCGCCCAGCTCACCCGCCGCGGCAAAGCCCTGCTCAAACGGGCCGACGCCGCGGTCCGCGCGGCCGATCAACGCGTCCTGGGCCGGCTCACGGCCGACGAGCAGCGCCAGCTCAAGCAACTGCTTTACGCGGCGGGAACCCGCGCGGCGGAGAGCTGGGAAGCGGATTTGCCACGCTAGCTGCGGTTAATCCGCGAAAACCCAGGGCGACGCACCGTCGCGCGAGATGCGTACCGCCCCCGGTGCGTGGTTTTATAACACCGTTTGCGAAAGTTGCCTCGGGGAAGATCACGCCGGGCCGCAGGTTCCGGCTTCTTAGCGATTGGGTGGTAAGCAGATGGATCGTCGCAGCATGTTGTTGACCACGGGGCTGAGCATGCTGGCGGCCGTGGCCGCGACCCCCATCCCGGAGGCGCTGGCCAATCCGTCTCTGCCGGCACCGCCGAAGGCGCCGTCGGCCGGGCCCGGCGGCTACCTTTTCGCCGACGATTTCGACGGCCCGGCGGGCTCGGCTCCCGATCCGGCCAAGTGGACGGTGCAGACCTGGCAGGACGACGTGTTTCCGCCGGTCGCGGGGATCTACCGCGACGACCGCCGCAACGTGTTCCAGGACGGCAACTCCAACCTTGTCCTGCGTGCCACCCAGGAGGGCGACACCTACTACGGCGCGAAACTGCGGGGCAACTTCCGCAGCATGATCAACCAGACCTGGGAAGCGAAGATCAAGCTGAACTGTCTGGACCCCGGCCTGTGGTCCGCGTTCTGGGGTGTCAACGAGGACCCGCTGCCCGACGGCGAGGTCGACGTCTTCGAGTGGTACGGCAACGGTTCGTGGCCCCCGGGCACCACCGTCCACGCCGCGTCGAACGGGAAGACCTGGGAAGGCAAGTCGATTCCCGGCCTGGTGGATGGCGGCTGGCACACCTGGCAAATGCATTGGGGTGAAAACGGATTCCAGTTCTCGCGCGACGGGTCGCAGTACTTCACGGTTCCGAACAAGCCCATCCACGTCCACGGCGGCGCCCCCGACGACTTCCGGTGGCCGTTCAACAACCCCGGTTACTGGATGACGCCCATGTTCACGCTGGCGGTCGGTGGGGTCGGCGCGGGTGATCCTGCCGCGGCGACCTACCCGGCGGACATGCTCGTCGACTACATCCGCATCTGGTGACTATTTTTCCGCTTTGATCACCTGAACCAGGTTGAACTGCCAGCGCTCGACCAGCCGGAAGCCCAGGTCATGCGGGACCGCGAAGGCGGGGGTCGGCCCGTAGACCTGGCCGGGGGGAATCGCCGCGCCCTGCTCGTGGGCGGGGACCGCGGGGTCGGCCTGGGTGATGATCCAAACGACGCGGCACTGGCTCAACGGCTTGGCGACGACCTCCGGGATGAGGTTGGTGTCGAAGACGTCCCGGCGGTCCGTCGCCCGTTGCCACAGCGTGAGGTCGACGAGTTTGCGGTAGGCATCCGGGCGAGCCGCCATCAGCGGGCGCATTGGGGCCGGCATGAACGTCACCGTGTCGTTCACCAGCAGGCAATCGCCCGGCGCCGCCTTGGCGGTGATCAGGTCCGCTACCTGGCTGTAGTCCATCCCGTATTTGGCATACGGGTTGTGTTGCGCCCGAACGTAGTTCGGCACCGCGGCGACGGCGAAAAGGGCTACCAGTGCCGCCGCCGCCCACGGCCTGGCGGTCACGGCGGCGGTGCAGACGCCCAGGATCAGGGCCATCGCCGGCGCGGTGAAGGCCAGATACCGTGGCGTGTAGATCGGGTGGGCTAGCGCCGAGAAGAGCACGATGAGGGCGGTCGGTATCGCCAGCCACGCGACCGCGATGGTCAACAGCTGCCGGTCTCCGCGCGCCAACCGCACGGATCCGCTGAGCCACAACACAATAGCCGCGGCCATCACCAGCGCCGAGAGAACCGCGAACGGCGGGCTTCGCTCGAAGTACTGCTGGATCACCACGTCCTCGATCGTCCGGTGCCCGATCGTCGGCACCCACTTGATCTGAGGCGATTGCCGGGCGACCGCCGCCAAAAACGGTGCCAGGACGCCCACCGCCACCGCCGAGGTAATGACGAAGCGCAGCAAGACCTTTCGCGTCCGCGCGAAGGCGGCGATGTAGACCAGGTGCGCCAATACCAGCAGCGCCAGGTACGCGTCGAGCAAGATCGACGCCGCCAGGGCGACGCCGTACGACAGCCACGACCAGGCGCCGTTGCGGCGCGCCGCGACAACCAGCAGCACGGTTATCCACACGGCGGCCATCATGGAAAGGGCGTAGGGCCGCGCCTCGACGCCCGCCCACGTCGTCCGGGGCAGGACCCCGCAGAGGACCCCGGATGCCACCGCGACGGTGCGCGACGAGAACTGCCCGCCCAGGACCACCACCCCGGCCGCGGCGCCGCCCACCGCCAGGCCGCTCGGCGCGCGCGACCAGAACTCGGTGTGCGGAAAGACCTGGAACCAGCCGTGCATCAACAGGTAGTACAGGCCGTGCACCGCGTCGACGTTGCCCAGCATCTGCCACAGCTGGCCCAGGGATCGGCTGTAGGAGGCCGAAATGGTCGCGGCCTCGTCGTACCAGAACGACGGGCGGGCCGCACCGGCCAAACTTATTGCGGCCGCAAGAAGTCCGACGACCAACGGGTCGAACGCGCCACGCCGCCGTCCTGACTCGCGGGTATCGGAGGCGCTCACCGTCCGCTATGTTGCCAGACGCTGCGCCGCGCCCTCAGCCGTTGCCCAACCATCATCGTTCGAACGTATGATCGATAAATGGGCGACCTCGCGTCGATCGGATACAACGGGCAGCCGGTCCGCGACCCGTTTCGCGTGGTGCGCCCGCCGATCGCGGTGCTGATCGACCTGACCGTGCTCTTTCCGCGCGAGCCGCATCGCTCGGGTCGCTATCAACCCAACGGCCTGCAGTTGCACAAGGTCGTCGAGGGACGGCTGAGCTGCTGGGGCATCTGCGAACAGGGCGACTGGTGGGGGTTGGTGACCTATCCGATCGCCTATGGCTCCAAGCGGAAGACCGTGACGCACTGGATACCCGCCTGGACGCTGCGCCGGAAAGGCTAGCAGTGCGATGATTGCTGCCCGTGACAGGCAACCTGGCGTCCGCACTGACCAAGCTCATTCCGCTCGGTCTGGTCATCGCGCTCTCACCGATCACGGTCATCCCGGCGGTGCTGGTCTTGCACGCGCCGCGGCCCCGGCCGGCCAGCCTGGCCTTCCTCGGCGGTTGGCTGGTGGGCATGGGTGCCCTCACCGCGGCGTTCGTCGGGGCCTCCGATCTGCTTGGCGATCTGCACCAGACACCGCCGAAGTGGGCCTCGTGGCTGCGCGTGGTGCTGGGGGCGGCGCTCATCGTGTTCGGCATCGTCCGCTGGCTGACCCGGCATCGCCAGGGCAAGAGCCCGGCCTGGATGCGTTCGTTTTCCAAAATGACCCCGCTGCGCGCCGGCGTGACCGGGGTGGTGCTCACGGTGGTGCGCCTCGAGGTGCTGATCCTGTGCGCGGTCGCCGGCCTGGCGATCGGCACCGGCGGGCTGGGGATAGCCGCCGGCTGGACCGCCGGGGCCGTGTTCGTTGCCGTGTCCTCGTTGACGGTCGCCGCACCGATACTCGCCTACGTCGGCTCCGGCGGCCGCCTCGATGACACGCTGGAGCGGCTGAAGGAGTGGATGGAGCAAAACCACGCCGCCATGCTGGCGGTGATCCTGGTCCTGATCGGTTTGTTGGTGCTTTACAACGGAATTCACGCGCTGTAGCGGGGCACACGCTAGATTGCTGCCCATGGCAGGAAGCTGGGTTACCGTCGCGACCGGGCTGATTCCGCTCGGGCTGGTCATCTCGCTCTCGCCGCTCACGGTCATCCCCGCGGTGCTGGTCCTGCAGGCGCCGCGGGCGCGGCCGAGCAGCCTCGCGTTCCTCGCCGGCTGGGTGCTGGGCATCGCCGCGCTGACGGCGCTGTCGGTCGCCGCGTCCGGCCTGCTCGGTGGGCTGGACAAGTCGCCGCCGAGGTGGTCGTCCTGGCTGCGGGTGGTCCTCGGGTCGGCGCTGATCATTTACGGCATCTTCAAATGGTTCACCCGGCAGGGCCACAGCGAGTCGCCGGCCTGGATGCGCACGTTCGACACGATCACGCCGGCCCGCGCGGGGCTGATGGGGGCGGCGCTGGCGGTGGTGCGGCCGGACGTTTCGCTGATCTGCGTGCCGGCGGGTTTGGGCATCGGCACCAGCGGACTCGGCGTCGCCGGTGACTGGCTGGCCGCCGCGTTCTTCGTCGTCGTCGCGACGTCGAGCGTCGCGATCCCGATCCTCGCCTACGCGGCGGCCGGTCAGCGCCTCGACCCGACGCTGGCGCGGGTCAAGGAATGGATGGACAAGAACAACGCCGCCCTGCTGGCGGCGCTGTTGGTCGTGATCGGTGCGATGGTGCTCTCCCACGGGATTCGCGCGCTGTATCACCTGTAGCCGCCGTCGGACAGGCCGGCGTCCTCCTCGAGCCTGTTCGTCTTGCCGAACGCCAACTCGCGCACCAGCTCCCAGCCGTAGCCGCCGAGCATGCCCAGGTAGCCCTTCGCCGCCCACTGCCGGCAGTGCCGTTCCTCGTGGTGCAGCACCACCTGGGGCGACATCTTCATGGTCAACGGCGGCCCGCTCAGCGATCCGGCGGAGCGGCTGCGCCGGATCGTTCGGGGCAGCCCCGACCTGGACCGGGTGCTGCACCACGAGGAACGGCACTGCCGGCAGTGGGCGGCGAAGGGCTACCTGGGCATGCTCGGCGGCTACGGCG
>NZ_LZKK01000128.1 GCF_001672815.1 Mycobacterium sp. E796
GGGCGTCGTGGTGAATGTGTTCGTCCCCTCCATCGAGGAGAACACCAAGGCCAATGCCAAGGCGTTGGTCCCCCGGGACTCCCCGTCGTCGCAGGCCGCGCTCGTGCAGGGCAGCGCGTTCAGGGAATCCGACTACACCAGCGCGGTCGTCGTTCTTTTCGAGACCCGGGGACGCAAGCTCGGCGACCAGGACCGTCAGTTCTACGACGAGGTGGTCCGGCGCCTGCGCAACGACAAACAGCACGTGCAGTCACTGCTGGACCTGTGGGGCAAGCCGGTCACGAAGTCCGGACAGCAGAGCGCCGACGCGGAGGCCGCCACGCTGACCGTCCGCCCGACGGGCGACACCGGTGATGCCACCTCGAGCCGGTCGATCGACGCCATCCGGGACATCGTGGCGAAAGTCCCGAAACCGCAAGGCCTCCAGACCTACGTGACCGGGCCGGCCGCACTCAACACCGATACGCTCGACGCCGCCGACGCCAGCATGTTCACGCTCACGATCGTGTCGGTGATCGTCATCATCGTCATGCTGCTGCTCGCCTACCGTTCGGTGGCACGAGCCCTCATACCGCTGGTGGGTGTGCTCCTGATTCTGGCGACGGCCCGAGGCGTCGTCTCGTTCCTCGTCGGGCTGCACATTCTGGGGATCTCGTCGTTTGCGATGAACATGCTCGTCGCGTTGGTTCTGGGCGTCGCCACCGACTACGGCATCTTCTTCATCGGCCGATACAACGAGGCGCGCCGGGCGGGTCACGACAAGGAATCCGCCTACTACGAATCGGTCGCCAACACGCAGCACGTCATCCTCGGGTCGGGCATGGCGATCTCCGGGTCGACGCTTTGTCTCAGCCTGACCAAACTCAACTACTTCCGCACCCTGGGCCCGCCGTGCTTCGTCGGGATGGTCGTGGCGGTCGTCGCCGCGCTCACGCTGGGGCCCGCGATGCTTGCGCTGGGAGGCCGCATCAAGTGGTTGCAGCAAATCAGCCCGACGAGCCCGATGTGGCGCCGACTGGGGACCGCCATCACCCGGTGGCCGGCCGCATTCATCTTCGTCGCCCTCCTCGTCGTCCCGTTCTGCGTCATGAACCTCGCCACCTACAAGGTGAGCTACAACGACCGGGACTTCGCGCCCGCGACGGTCGAGTCCGTCGAGGGCTACGCGGCCTCAGACCGGCACTTCCCGAAGAGTCAGTTGTCCGTCGACAACCTCTACGTCAGCGCGGATCACGACATGCGCAACACGACCGACCTGATCACCCTGGACCGGATCGCCAAGACCATCTTGCGGGTTCCCGGCATCTCCATGGTGCAGGGCATCACCCGGCCGAACGGCCGACCCCTGGAACACGCTTCACTTCCCTACTCCATGGGGTCGGTGGGAACGAAGATCGGCGAGAACCTCGCGTTCTTCAAGGACCGGGTCGCCGACATCGACACGACGGCCGACCACATGGGCAAGCTCATCGAGGAAACCACCCAGTTGGAACAGCTCACCGGCCGGCTGGAGGACCTCACCAGCCAGCTGACCGAGGGCACTCACCTCTCCCGCGAAGCGACCGACCGGATGCGCGCGATCACCGACGAAGTCCGGGACAACCTCGCCAACGTCGACGACTTCTTCCGGCCGCTGCGCAGCTACCTGTACTGGGAGCGGCACTGCTACGACATCCCGATCTGCTGGACCATCCGGTCGCTTAACGAGACGGTCGACAACGTCGACCAGGTGAGCGAACAGCTCGGCAACTTGGTGAAGGGCCTCGCCATCATCGACACGGTCACCCCCCAGATGGTCCCCCAGATGCACGCCATGACCGAACACATGGGAACGATGGTCAAGGAAATGCGGGCGATGCAGTCGCTGACATTGGCGATGCAAAGCACGCTGCACGCCATGATTCCGCAGATGGAAGTGATGATCCATCCGATGATCGACATGGCGCAGGCATTCGACAACGCGAAGAACGACGACTTTTTCTTTCTGCCGCCGGAGTCGCTCCAAACCGAGAATTTCAAGGTCGGTCTCGAATTCTTCATGACCCCTGACGGAAAAGGCGCGCGCTTCTCGATTTTTCATGAGGGCGAGGCGATGAGCCCGGCAGGCATTCAGCAGACGAGGAACGCAACCGCCGCCGCACACGAAGCCATCAAACAAACGGCGCTCTCGAACGCGAAATTGGACATGGCCGGCGCCTCACCGACCTACCGCGACGTGGAGGACTTCTCCCACAACGACCTCATCCTCATGATGCTCGCGACGTTCGGGCTGGTGTTCGTCATCGTGTTGGTCATCACCAGGGCGCTGGTCGGGTCCATCTTGGTGCTCGTCATCGTCGTGCTGTCGTTCGCCGGGTCGCTGGGATTGGCGTCGCTGATCTGGGAGACATTGCTTGGCACACAACTGCATTGGCTGAACGTTCCGATCGCGTTCATCGTGCTCGTGGGGGTGGGTTGCGACTACAACCTGCTGCTGCTGTCCCGGTACCGGGAAGAGCTCGATGCCGGCATCGCGACCGGCATGATCCGCGCGATCGCGGGTTCCCTGAGCGTGGCGGTCACGGCGGCCCTGGTCCTGGCCGGCACGATGCTGGCGCTGCTTTCCAGCGACGTGAAGAACATCGGGCAGGCCGGGTCGACGATCGCGATCGGACTGGTCTTCGACATGTTCATCATGCGGCTGTGCCTCGTCATGCCGATCGCCCGAATACTCGGCCCGTGGTTCTGGTGGCCGCAGCGGGTGCTGAGCCGGCCAAGGGCTGCGGCCGGTGTTCGGACGGCGGCCGTTCCGCCGCTGTAGGGTCAGCCGCCGCCGGATCAACGGCTCACAGGGGCCGGAAACACATGCACTGTTCGACGGTCTTGAAATTCTGCCCGCAGTAGATGCACCGCATTCGGCCCGAGCGGCCGATCCTGGCCAGAGAAGCCCGCACCCACTTGCGGTAGTGGAACGTGCACACTGGCTGATGACCACCGCAGGGCTGGTGGCGCAGCGCGAGCCAACTCGCCGGCCGCTCACACCCGTACGCGCTTTCACAGCGCACCGGCTCGGCCCATGCGGACACCACGGCGTCGAACGAGTCGGCCGTTTCGGGCTGGACGGCATCCGACGCATCGGGACGCGGGGTCATGTCGGTGCCTATACCCTCCGCGGCTCTCGTCAATCGCCGCGGCGGGATCCTTTCGCGGGGCGGATACCCGAGTCACACGCGCTCAGACGGGTTCACGCCAGCCGGTAGATGCCGCTGGTGGTTTTCCGCAAGCGGGTATGGGTGCCAGCGGTGATGTGTTTTCCAGCATCAATCTCGATCATTGACACGCACGGACCCAGTCCGCGCGTCGGTTTGCTCCGTTGCGCGGAACCGTGCGGAGCAAGTGCAACGCGAGATGGCGACTAAAAACGTACTGAAGGAAGTGAAGTGGCAGTGAAACAACGGCATCGCGTTGTCGTGATCGGTTCTGGGTTCGGCGGGCTGACCGCCGTCAAGGCACTCAAGCACACTGCCGTCGACGTCACGATGATCGCCCGCACCCAGCACCACCTGTTCCAGCCACTGCTGTACCAAGTGGCGACCGGCATCATCTCGGAGGGCGAAATCGCCCCCGCCACCCGAGTCATCCTGCGGAAGCAGAAGAACGCCACGGTGTTGCTGGGCGACGTGGTGCACATCGACCTCGAAGGCCGCCACGTGGTTTCGGAAGTGCTCGGGCGTCGCTATACGTTCGAGTACGACACATTGATCGTTGCGGCGGGGGCGGGCCAATCCTATTTCGGCAACGACCATTTCGCCGAGTTCGCCCCCGGCATGAAAACCATCGACGACGCGCTGGAGTTGCGCGGGCGCATCCTCGGGGCGTTTGAGCAGGCGGAGCTCTCCAGCGATCCGGTGCACCGGCGGAGGCTGTTGACCTTCACCGTCGTGGGGGGTGGTCCGACGGGTGTGGAGATGGCGGGTCAAATCGCCGAACTGGCCCGGGAGACGCTGAAAGGCTCGTTCCGCAACATCGACTCCGCCACGGCGCGGGTGATCCTGCTGGATGCCGGAGATGCGGTGCTCCGACCGATGGGACCCAAACTCGGGAGGAAGGCCCAGGACCGGCTGCAGAAGATGGGGGTCGAGATTCAGCTGGGCACGATCGTCACCGATGTCGACCACCGTGGCCTGATGGTCAAGGACGCTGACGGGACCGTCCGACGCATCGAATCACAATGCAAGGTGTGGTCGGCGGGCGTATCGGCCAGCCCGTTGGGCCAGGACATCGCCGACCAGTCCGCGGCTGAGATCGACCGTGCCGGACGCGTCAAGGTGCTGCGGGACTTGTCGATTCCGGGCTATCCGAACGTGTTCTTGATCGGCGATATGGCGTATGTGGAAGGCGTCCCCGGCATGGCCCAGGGCGCGATCCAGGGCGCCAAGTACGTCGCTGCAGTGATCAAGAAGGAACTCAAGGGCGCCGACCGCACCGCACGGAAGCCGTTCAGGTACTTCGACAAAGGATCGATGGCCACGGTGTCGCGGTGCTCGGCGGTGGCCAAGGTCGGCCCGATCGAGTTCGGCGGGTTCATCGCCTGGTTGGCTTGGTTGTTCCTGCACCTGGTGTACCTCGTGGACTTCAAAAGCAGGACAACGACATTGGTCTCGTGGATCCTGACGTTCTTGAGCACGCGTCGCGGCCAACTGACGATCACCGAGCAGCAGGCCACCGCCAGCGTCACGCCTCAACAGCTGGCGGACATCGCTGCGGCGAGTTGAGACGAACAGGCTTTCCGCCCCGCCCGTTCAGAAGCCTTGCCTCGCAGCGCTTTACCCTCATTCGGCTCGGCTGGTGTGGTGCGGGATGGTGATGTCGAGGGCGGTGCCCCCTCCCAGGGGGCTGGCCACCCGCATCCAGCCGCCGAGCACCTCGATGCGGTCCTTGAGGCCGATCAGCCCGGAGCCCTTACCCGAGTCCGCCCCGCCGACGCCGTCGTCGGAGATGAGCAGGGCGAGGTTCGTGTCGTCTGCGTGCGCCCGCACCCTCACCTCGGATGCCTGGGCGTGCTTGGCCGCGTTAGTCAAAGCCTCCGCGACCACGTAGTACGCGGCGACCTCGACGGACTCCGGCAACCGGTGGTCAATCGCGACATCGAGGTCGACGGGCACCGGTGAGCGGCGGGCCAGCGTCTTGAGCGCCGCAGACAGGCCGCCGGTCGACAGTACCGCCGGATGGATGCCCCGGGATAATTCCTGCAGCTCGGTGAATACGTCGGTCAAACCCGAAACCGCCTCGGAAAGCTCGTGTTTCAGGGCATCGGACTCGGGAGGCACCGACTCCTGCGCGAGACGCAGTTTCAGGCCCAGGGAGACGATCCGTTGCTGGGCCCCGTCATGGATGTCTCGTTCCAGGCGCCGACGGGCGTCGTCGGCGGCCGCCACGATCCGGGCCCGCGACGCGATCAACTCCTCGCGGGTGGTCGCGGCCGCGATCGCCGTCGCTACCAGTTCGGCGAATTCGACGATGCGTGCTTCGGTGTCGGGCGGCAACGGATCGTGTTCGGTGGTGGCAACCACGGCCAACCCCCACAGCCGCTCGTCCACCACGATCGGCGCCCCGACCCGCGACCGGACACCCAACTCCCGAACGCGGTCGGCGATGGGGCCGTCAGCGCCCTCCCAGCTGTCCATCCGCGCCGCGCGCCGCGTATGCAACACCCTCGCGGCGACGTTGTCGCCCTCGATGCCCAGGCGCTCCCCCACCTCCAAATGCGCCACTCCGGGCGCCGCATGGGAGGCCACGACGACGATCGCCGCGCCGTCGTCCTCGAAACGGAGCACCTCGGCGCTGCCCACGTCCAGGCAGTCGGCCATCTCCTCGGCCACCGCCGAGAACACCTCCGCCTGACTGACCCCTTGTGCGACCAGCGTCGCCACGCGCCGCAGCGCCGTCTGCTGCCTGGCCAGCACGCTCAGGTTGTCGGCGAGTTCGCGCAGGCTATCGCGGCTGGCCTGCAACTCAGATCTGGTGGCGGCGTTGGCAATTGAGGTGCCCACCAGATCCGCGAAGTCCGCCATGCGCGACTCGGTGTCGGGCGGCAAGGGTCCCGTTCGCGACGCCACGCCGACCGCACCCCAGACATGGCCACCGACGACGACGGGGACCGCGATCATGGATTGGATGCCGAGATCACGGATGAACGCGGCCGTCGAGCCGGCCGCGCCGTCGTGGGTGTCCATGCGGGCGGGCCTCCCGGTGCGCAGCACCATCGGCGCGACGTGGTCGCCGCCCAGCGAGAAACGCTGGCCGGCCGTCGGCGCGCTGGTCGCCAATTCCTGCACGCGTCCGACTGCTTCGACGACGACGTCGTCACCGTCGAAACGAATGACCGTCGTGTTGTAGACGTCCAGGCATTCCCCCAGTTGCTCGGCGACCGCCTTGAAGACCTCCGCGGGCGCCGCTTCGCGGGCAACGAGTTCGGCCACCAGGCGCAGCGCCGTCTGCTGGCGAGCGAGGTCGCGCAGGCTGTCACGGCTGGCTTGAAGTTCAACCCTGGTGGCGGCGTTAGCGATTGACGTGGCCACCAGATCCGCGAAATCGGCGATGCGCGCCTCGGTGTCGGGCGGCAGTGGGTCGTTGCGCGACGCCGCGGCAAGCACACCCCACACGTGTGCCCCGACGGTGATGGGCACGCCTACCATGCACCGCACCCCGGCATCGCGAATGCGTGCGGCCGTCACGCCCGCCGCATCGTCGTGGCTGTCAATTCGGGCGGGGCGACCGGTGCGCCGGATGATTGGCCCGATGTGGTCGCCCGTCAGGGGAAAGCGCTCGCCGATCGCCGGCGGGTTCGGCAGTTCCGGCTCGGCGCGGCCAAGGGCCTCGATGACGATGGCATCGTCATCGAACCGGCCGACGGTCGTGTTGTGGACGTCCAGGCAGCCGGCGGTTTCCTCGGCCACCGCCCGGAATACCTGGCGAGGCGGCGCCTCGCGCGCCACCAGTTCGGCCACCCGCCGCAGTGCCGTCTGATGCCGGGCGAGGTCGCGCAAACTGTCGCGGCTCGCCCGAAGCTGTTCTCTGGTGGCCGCGTTGGCGATCGCGGTGGCGACCAGGTCGGCGAAATCGGCCATGCGGGCTTCGGTCTCAGGGGGCATGGGCTTGGTCCGCGACGCGACCGCAAGCACTCCCCACAGATCTGAGCCGACAACGATGGGGACACCAACGACTGATTGCAGCCCGCCCTCACGGATGCGTTCGGCCCACGCGCCCGAAGCGTTCTCGTAGCCATCGATTCGCGCCGGTCGACCGTCTCGCCGAACCATTAGGGCGATGTTGTCCCCCTCCATCACGAACCGTTCCCCTACCACCGGAAGGTTCGGCATCGCGGAATCGGCCCGCGCGACGGCCTCCACGATCGTCGCGTCGTCGTCGTAACGGACCACCGTCGCATTCTGGACGTCGAGGATGCTGGCGATTTCCTCCGCAACCGCGTGGAACACTGCTGCCGGCTGCGCCTCGCGCGCGACCAGTTCCGCCACCCGGCGCAGCGCCGATTGGCGTCGCGCGAGCTCGCGCAGGCTGCTGCGGCTGGAATTCAGCTCTTCACGCGCCGCCGCATTGGCGATCGCGGTCGCGACCAGATCGGCGAAGTCGGCGACGCCCACCTCGGTGTCCGCCGGCAGTGGATCGCCCCGCGAAGCTACGGCGGCCACCCCCCACAGTTGTTCACCGACCATGATCGGAACGCCGACCATCGATCGGATGCCCATCTCCCTCAGGCGTGCCGCCGAAACGCCCTCCGCGTGCTCGTGGTTGTCGACCCGCGCGGGCCGCCCCGTGCGCCGAACGATCGCAGCGACGTCGTCGCCGCCGAGTGGAAACCGCTCGCCCACCGTCGGCGGATTGGGCAGGTCGATCTCCGGACGCCCAAGCGCCGCAGTGACTATTTCATCGCCTTCGTAACGACCCACCGTCGCGTTGTAGACGTCCAGAATATTGGCCATCTCCTCGGCCACGGCGTTGAACACGTCAGCAGGCTCGGCATCGCGGGCGACCAGTTCGGCCACCCGGCGCAGCGCCGTCTGATGCCGGGCGAGCTGACGCAGGCGGTCCCGGCTCGCCCGCAGCCGCTCCTGGCTGGTCTCGAGCATGGTCCGCATTTCGCGGAGTTGCTCTTCTTCCTCGCGTTGCCCGGTGACATCGCGGCCGACGGCATAAAACAACCCGTGGTGCGGCGTGACGCTCCATTCGATCCACCGCGAAGAACCATCACGTCTAATCGCCCGGTTTTCGAAACGAACCGGCCCGCGGCCCTCGGTCAGGTCTTTTATCGGTTCGCGGAGCCGATCCATGTCTTCCGGTGGTACCAATTCGAATGGGGCGGCCATCAAATCGTCCATCGTGTAACCCAGCGTCTTTTCGAAGGCCGGATTGACCTTGAGCAATTGGCCCCGATCGGAAATGACCATGAGGTCGGAAGTAAGTTCGAAGAACTGTTCCAATCCGTGCGGACTCTCGCCCGATCCGTCGCTGGCCTTCACGCGGTCGGTGGCGGCGGCGCGGGCCAGTTCGGACGACAATTCGGCCTCGCGACGGCGATCGGCGGACGCCGCGACAACGGCGGCGACGGCGGCCACAAAGTTGCCGACGAGGGCCACTCCCAACAGGACCGCGTAGATCGTCCCAGTCGGGTCGTCCGGTGCCACTTGCTTGAGGAGAACGACCAGCACCGCTGCGACGACCGAGAACCCCGCCGCGGCCGTAACCGCAAACCTGGGCGCCGGAACTGCCCGCCGCCGGACCGACGCTTTCGAAGGCGCAACCGTTGACGTGCGGGCGGCGCGCCGACGTCTGGGCGACATCTGTTCAGTATGTATCGTTCGAACGTTCAGCAAAGCCCCACGGTTGCTTTTTTGCACTTTGCTCATCGCGCGTCGACCTTGCCACCAGGCAGCGGCGAAGCCGACCAACACACCTGGCAGAGTTCTCACAAAAGGCGAAATGAGCGGCTTTGTCGCATGCCCTGTGCGATGCAGAAGATGTGATGACGGCCAACGCTTACAGCAGTACGCTCATCCGATGGCGGAAACGTCGTACGCGCCCTGCGGCGATTTGAGCCTTGCTTATCAAGTGTTCGGCGACGGGGCCATCGACCTCGTCTTTATCCCGCCCTTTGTCAGCCATGTCGAACTGTTTTGGACGCTGCCCGAATACAAGGCGTTCTTCGAGCGTCTCGGCACCTTCTGCCGCATCGCGATATTCGACAAGGCCGGGGTCGGCTTGTCCGACCCGGTCCCTAAGGTTCGCTCGGTGGACGATCGAGCGGCAGAAATCGGGGCCGTCATGGACGCTGTCGGCTTCGAAAAGGCCGCCCTCCTCGCGTTGAGCGAAGGCGGACCGGCCGCCATCGTGTGGGCGGCACGCCGACCGGAGCGAACCCGGGCGTTGATCCTTCATGGCACGTACGCCTACTTGGGCGGCATCGGATGGGACGACTTGGATCGCAGCCCTGCCGAGATCCGGGCGCGGATGCTCCGCGAGCTGGGAGAGATGTACACGCCATCGACGCAGCAGATCGAACGCTGGCAGGAATTCGGCGACGCTGCCCGCTCGGATTGGGGCGACGGTAGAGCGGTCAAGTGCCTGGTGCCGTCGGTTCGTTCAATCCGCCAGCTCGGGATGATGGAGCGGATGTGCGCGAGCCCCGGGATGGCAAGGGCGACCGTCGAAGCCTCGTTCGGCATCGACGTGCGGCCGATCCTGCCGACTCTCGACGTCCCGACTCTCGTCATCCACGCCCGTGGAGACCCCGGCGTGCCCGTGCAAAATGGCCGATACCTCGCCGACCACATCCGTGGGGCGCAGCTGATCGAGGTCCAGGGCGCAGACCATGCGCCCTGGTTCACCGAGCCCGAACGGACCACGACGGCGATCGAGGAGTTCCTCACCGGCAGCCATACAGCGCCGCCACGATCGCGTCGCGCCCTGCGCACCCTGCTCTTCACGGATATGGTCGCCTCGACACAGCACGCCGCGGCGACCGGCGATGACCAGTGGCGTGCGGTCCTGCAGCGCTTCGACGAAGTCATGCGCGAACTCACCCAGCGGTTCGACGGGACCGTGCTCAAGAGCACCGGTGACGGCCACCTCGCCACGTTCGACGGCCCGACGCAAGCGATCCGCTGCGCCGAGGCGTTGCGCGATGACGCCGACACACTGGGCATCCGGATCCGCAGCGCCGTCCATACGGGCGAGTGCGAACTGCTCGACGGAGACATCACCGGAATTGCGGTACACGTCGCCGCGCGGATCCTCGGGCAGGCCGGTGCCGGCGAAATCCTCGTCTCCCGCACCGTGCGTGACCTTGTCATCGGCTCGGGCACAGGCTTCGACGACCGAGGCACCGTCGAGCTGCGCGGGGTGCCAGGCACTTGGCAACTGCTAGCGGTCGACCGGCGCGGTGCCCGGGCCGGAACGGCTGAGGCCACACTGGCGTCAATGCCCACGCCCGGCCCGCGCACCGCGATGCGTCGATCGGACCGCGCCGTAGAGGCCATCGCCAGAAGAACACCGTGGATCTTGCGGGGGTTGGCCTACCTGACCCCGGGCGCCGACCGCAATTGATCAGAGACGCGTTGAGCCGCAGTGCATTTAGGTTAGTTGACGCAGATCGTGCCCTTCAAATGCGTGCCGTCGCCGGTGAGGCATCCGTTCGGCGGATCCTTGGGTAGCCCGGGCGGCAGGCAGTTCTGCCGGTCGCTATCCCAGTACCAACCGCTCGGGCAGTCGGCCAAATTCTCCGAGCCGGCCGTCGCCACCAGCGACGCCAACCCAATTCCTGCCACGGCCATCGAGGCGGCCATGGCGACTTTCAGGTTCTTCATGTCGGCGTTTTCCTTTCACGTTGACATGCCTTGCCAACAGTGTCGCCATCCTGGGTGGCGGATAGCTGCATGCCAGCCGCAGACCAACCCCCCGGCTAGCACCAATTCGCCGCCGAGGTCCGTCGGCGCGAATCTCGTTGTCAATCATCACAATCCTGACGAATCGTCAGGACGTCGTTGATCCGGCCGGAATACCGGCTGACAGGAATCGCCATTTGACGGTGGCCGTAACGACACGCATCGGCCCGGCCCGCATCCTGATAACAACGCCGCGCAGGCGAGGGACTGCGCGCAAAGCGCTTGCGGCAAGCGCTGTTTCACAGAACCAGGCACAACATGCAAAGACGCCGGCCACGGGCCGGTGCGAAACAACGGAGGAAATCATGGCATACCGGACCGTCAACCCGTACAACAACGAGGTCGTGGCAACTTTCGACGACCTGACCGATGCGGAGGCGATGAACCTTCTTGATCAGGCGCAGAAGACATTTGAGTCCTGGAGCCAGACGTCCTACGCCGAGCGCGCCGCGTTGTGCCAGCGCGCCGCCGCCATCCTCACCGAGCGGCCCGACGAATTCGCCCGCCTGCTGACGCTGGAGATGGGCAAGCTTTACAAGGAGGCGCTGGGCGAGGTGGCGCTGAGCGCGCACATCTTCTCCTACTACGCCGACAACGCCGAGAAGTTCCTGGCGCCCGAGCGCATCGACACGATCAGCGTCAACGACAACGCGATGCTCGTCAGCCAGCCGCTCGGGGTGATCCTGGGCGTGCAGCCGTGGAACTTCCCCTTCTACCAGCTGGCGCGGGTAGCGGCCCCGAACCTGATGGCGGGCAACGTCGTCATGGTCAAGCACGCCTCCAACGTCCCGCAGGCCGCGGCGGCCTTCGAGCGGCTGCTGCTCGAGGCGGGCTTCCCCGAGGGCGCCTACACCAACCTGTTCGCGACCAAGGACCAGATCAACCTGCTGATCGACGACCCGCGGGTGCGCGGCGTGTCGCTGACCGGCAGTGAGGGCGCCGGCAGCGTCGTCGCGGCCCGGGCCGGCAAGAACCTGAAGAAGTCCACCATGGAGCTGGGCGGCTCGGACGCGCTGATCGTGCTGGACGACGCGGACCTCGACAAGACCGTCCCGTGGGCGGTGTGGGGCCGGATGAACAACGGCGGGCAGTGCTGCGTGGCGTCCAAGCGGATCATCGTCGCCGAGGAGATCGCCGACGAATTCTTGGAGAGGTTCTCCGCCGCCCTAGCCGAGCTCAAGGCCGGCGACCCGTTCGACGAGGCGACGACCCTGCCGCCGATGTCGAGCCAGGGCGCTGCCGACGAGCTGAACGACAAGATCAAGGCCGCGGTCGAGGCCGGCGCGACGGCCATCCCGCTCGGCGAGCCGGTGCCCACCACGGGCGCGTTCGTGCAGCCGACGATCCTGACCGACCTGACCCCGGACAACCCCGCCTACTACCAGGAGTTCTTCGGGCCCGTCGCGCTCTTCTTCCGCGCCACCAGCGAGGACGACGCCGTGCGGCTGGCCAACGACTCGCACTTCGGGCTCGGCGGTTCGGTCTTCACCCAGGACCCCCAGCGCGGGGTCGCGGTGGCCAAGCGGATCGAGACCGGCATGGTGTTCGTCAACCACCCCACCTGGACCAAGCCGGACCTGCCCTTCGGCGGCGTCAAGCTGTCGGGCTACGGGCACGAACTGTCCAGCATCGGCATTCAGGAGTTCGTCAACAAGAAGCTCATCAACGTCGTCCCGATCGACGCTCCTGAGTAACCAATTCCCTTCTGACGCAACGTAAAAGGAACGCAATCATGGCTGACTTCACCGTGGGGAAGTACCTCGCGAAGCGGTTCGAGCAGATCGGGCTGAAGCACTACTTCATGGTCCCCGGGGACTACAACCTCGTCCTGCTCGACGAACTGCTGGAAAACGAGAACATCGAGCAGATCGGCTGCTGCAACGAGCTCAACGCCGCCTACGCGGCGGAGGGCTACGCCCGGGTGAACGGCGTCGGCGCCGTGCTCACCACGTTCAACGTCGGGGCGTACTCGGCGCTGAACGGGGTGGCCGGCGCCCACGCCGAACGCCTGCCGGTGATCATGGTGTCGTCGAGCCCCAACACCAACGACGCGGGTGAGAACCACATCCTGCATCACACGGTCGGCACCCACGACTTCACCGCGCAGTACGAGGTGTTCCGCCAGGTGACCTGCGTGGCGGTGCGCATCCAGCACCCCGACAACGCGCCCGCGATGATCGATCAGGCGATCAGCACCGCGCTACGTGAACGCAAGCCCGCCTACATCGAGATCCCGTGCAACCTGTCGGCCGCGCCGTGTGCGGCACCGGCGCCGTTCTCGGAGTTGCCCGGCTGGCAGCCGAGCAACGCACGGACGCTGGCCGACGCGGTCGCGCGGGCCACCGACCTCATCGCCCAGGCGAAGAAGCCGATCCTGCTGGCCGGCGTACATCTACGCTCCTACGGCGCGATCGACGCCTTCCGCGAACTGGCCGAGGCGCTGGGCTGCGCGGTGGCGGTCATGCCGAACGCCAAGGGCTTCTTCCCCGAAGACCACCCGCAATACGCCGGGATCTACTGGGGCGAGGTGAGCAGCCCGCAGTGCCAGGCCATCGTCGACTGGTCCGACCTGATCGTGGCCGCCGGTCCGGTGTTCAACGACTACACCACGGTCGGCTACAGCGCGATGCCGCCGCGCAAGCGGATGATCAACGCCGAACCCCGGGTGGTGCGGTTCCCCGACGCCGAGTTCACCGGCGTGGCGCTGGCCGACTTCCTGAGCGACCTCGCGAAGAAGGTAGAGGCCAACGACGCGACGCTGACGCAGTACAAGCGTCTGCGGGGGACGGCCTCGGTCGCGCGGCCGGTGGCGGCCGACCCGGCGGCCCCCCTGAGCCGGGTCGAGATGTGGCGCCAGATCGAGGAAGACCTGGATTCCAACACCACCCTGTTGGTGGAGACCGGTGACTCGTGGCTCAACGGCATGTACACGCAGCTGCCCGGCGGAGCACGGTTCGAGATCGAGATGCAGTGGGGCTCGATCGGCTGGTCGGTGCCGGCCAGCTTCGGCTACGCGATGGGCCTGGAGGACGATCGCCGGCTGGTCTCGGTCATCGGCGACGGCTCCTTCCAGCTGACCGCCCAAGAGGTGTCGAACATGATCCGCCACCGCCAGGAGGTCCTGATCTTCCTGGTCAACAACCGCGGCTACGTGATCGAGTCGGCCATCCACGACGGTCCCTACAACTACTACAAGAACTGGGACTACGCCGGGCTGGTCGACGCTTTTAACGCCGAGGACGGCGGCGGGCTGGGGCTGAAGGCAACCACCGCAGCGGAATTGGCCGACGCGATCGAAAAGGCCCACGCGCACAAGGGCGGCCCGGTCCTGATCGAGTGCCAGATCCCCAACGACGACGCCAGCCCCGAATTGATTTCCTGGGGGTCGAAGGTGGCCCGCGTCAATTCTCGCCCTGACCCGCGGTTCTGAACGGCGGGTTGCGGCGAGAGCCAGCCGGCCGGTAGTGCGAGTTGCTGAGGCGCACTACCGGCCGGCTTTCGCCGATTTGAGAAAACTTGGTCGGCCGGGAGATCAGCTGATGTGCAGCTTCTCCCGCAGCTGGTTCTTGCGCTCCTGGTACTTTTCGTGCAGCTCCGCCTTCTTGCGCTCGCGCGCCTTCTTGCGGGCCTGCCTCCGCGCCTCCTCGGCGGCCTCCTCGGCAGCCTCGATCTCGGCCAGGACGTCGTCGGCGGACCGACGCAGCACGGTTCCGCCCTGCGCGGTCATCGCGCCGTCGACGACCTCTTCGGCGTATTCGTCTACCTCGGCCAGGAGTGCGTTGTGGCCCGGCGGTACGTGGCGGCCGACCTCGGCCAGCGTCTCGTCTTGCACGTCTGACTGATCGATGTCGTAGATTCCCCCGGCGAGGCCGCCGGCGCCCAGGCCGAGAAGCATCCCCAGCGGGCCGCCGAGGACGCCGACCAGCATGCCGATCAGCCCGCCTGCCAGGAAACCCTCACCGGTGACGTTGTCCGTGTCCTCCGGGATGCGGAGTTGGCCGTCCTCGCTGCGCTCGACAACCGCCGCGCTCTCGAGTTCTACGCGGCCCTCGCGGTCCAGCCCCTTGAGGGTGCTGAGGGCTTGATACGCCTTGCTCGGCTCGTCGAAAGTCACAGCAATCACGTTCACGGTCATGGCTATTGCTCCTTTGATCCCTTACGGCCCGCGGATGGGCGATAGGGACAGTCAAGGCAGCAGACCCGAGTTGCACTAGGGACGTTCGGCCCTCAATGGTCCCCAGTTGACTGGAAGGCACGGCAGGGATTCGCCGAAATCGCGATGACGGCTGCGCTCGGGCGACAGCCAGTTGGGTTAGCGACTGCCGCGCGTCACGACCGAACGCTCACCGCGCCGCTGAGCACTCGCTGCTCGATCAGGTCGCCACCGCGGGCCACACCGCCGGTTGCCCGGAAACCGCCCGCTACCAGGCGGGCGCCTGCCGACATCGTCATCGCTTGCTGCACCTTGGCCGAAAGCCGTTTCACGGTAAGCTTTTTCGCCGGCAGGCGGGTACCGCATCGCGCCACCTCGACCCGCCGCGCGACCTCGAACTGGTCGCGTCCGAACGGCACCACACACACCGGGACGCCGCGAGCAAGGGCCTTCTGGGTGCCCCCCATGCCGCCGTGCGTGATCGCGCACACCGCGCGGTCCAGCACCGGGCCGTGCGGCACGAACTGAACCACCGTCGCGTTCCGAGTCGGGGGGATGTCGGCGGGCAGGCCCGCGGGCAGCGTCGCCACCACGTGCACCGGCAAGTCGGCCAGGGCGGTGATCGCCGTCCTGACGAGTCTCTCGTCGGCCTGTTGTTGCGACGAGGTCGTCACCAGGACGATCGGCCGGTCGATCGCCTCGAGCCACTCGGGCACCTCGTGCATGGCCGGTTCGAACATGCACGGGCCGATCATCTGCACCGCGTCGCCCCAGTCGGTTTGCGGGTACTCAAACGGCTTGCCGCTGGCCACCAGCATCAGCGGAGCCCGCCGGAAGAACCCGTCGGCCGACGTGACCGGCGGTGCGCCGGCACTCGCGCGAATCTTGTTGCCCGCCGGCAGAACCGCCCGCTCCATCATGCCCATCACGATCGGCCGCAGCGCGGCGTCGCGGGCCCGGCCCAGCGGCCCGGCCAGCGGAGCCAGACCCAACCCGAAGGGCGGGACCCCGCGCGACTGCAGCGGCGGCGTGTACGGCGAGAAGCATGCCCACGGGGTGTCGCCCGCGTCGGCGACCGACAGGGCGCCCCAGCAGTTGACGTCGACGATGAGGGCGTCGGGACGCGTGCGAGCCACCGCGTCAGCGAAGTCCGCGACTTCGTAAGCGGCCCGGCGGCAGAACACGTCGACGGCCCTCTTGAGGGCACCCCGCGGGCTGGACGCCTTCCAGTCGTCGTTGACCGTCGCCTCGATCCGGGGA
>NZ_LZKK01000129.1 GCF_001672815.1 Mycobacterium sp. E796
CGTCCATCAGATGTTCGACGGGCTGGACACGAACCGCTCAGCGCAGGTGCTGCTGGAGGGCTGGGAGAAGTTCGACGTGAACGTGATCGGAATTACCCTCAGCCGCAATCAATTCGAATACAGCAAAACCAGGCTGGCGGGGGTCCCGACCGAGCGCAACGTCGAAGTGCGGTTGCAGGGCTGGGAAGAGTTCGACGACAAGGTCGACCGGATCGTCAGCATCGGAGCATTTGAAGCGTTCAAGGCCGAGCGTTGGCCCGCGTTTTTCGACCGCGCCTATGACATCCTCCCCGGCGACGGCAGGATGCTCCTGCACACAATTTTGGGGCATTCACAGAAGCAGATGCACGAGCGCGGCATCGCTTTGACGATGAGCGACGTGCGGTTCACGCGATTTATCTACACGGAAATCTTCCCGGGCGGGCAGTTGCCGGCGCAGGAAGATATTTTCCCGCTGGCGCATGCCGCCGGATTCAGTGTCGAAAAAGTGCAATTGCTGCGCGAGCATTATGAACGGACGCTGAATATGTGGGCGGCCAACCTGGCGGCGAACAAAGAAAAGGCGATCGCCATCCAGTCCGAGGAAGTCTACGAGCGCTATATGCACTATTTGACGGGGTGCGAGGACTTCTTCCGCAAGGGCATCAGCAACGTCGGCCAGTTCACCCTGGCCAAGTAACGTCCCGGGCGCCGGCGCCGCCGGTCACTTCTCACACGTGAACTGGTTGACGTCCGTGTAGCCCTGGCGGAACAACTTGGCGCAGCCGGTGAGGTACTTCATGTACCGGTCGTAGACCTTCTCCGACTGGATCGCGATGGCCTTGTCCTTGTTGGACTCGAGCGCCGCGGCCCATATTTCCAGCGTCCTGGCGTAGTGCAGCTGAAGTGACTGGATCCGGGTCACCTTGAAACCGGCGTCGCCGGCGTGCTCTTCGACCGACGGGATCGTCGGCAGCCATCCGCCGGGGAAGATCTCGGCCAGGATGAACTGGGTGAAGTGAACGACCTCGTGGGTCAACGGGGTGCCCTGGGCCCTGGCCTCTTTGAAGGTCGGACGCGAGATGGTGTGCAGCAGCATGACCCCGTCGGCCGGCAGCACCCGGTAGGCCATCTTGAAGAAGTGGCCCCACCGTTGGCGGCCGAAGTGCTCGAAGGCGCCGATGGAGACGATGCGGTCGACGGGCTCGTCGAACTTCTCCCAGCCCTCCAGCAGCACCTGCGCTGAGCGGTTCGTGTCCAGCCCGTCGAACATCTGCTGGACGTGCTCGGCCTGGTTCTCCGACAGCGTCAGGCCGACGACGTTGACGTCGTACTTCTCGA
>NZ_LZKK01000130.1 GCF_001672815.1 Mycobacterium sp. E796
TGATCTCCGGCGGACTCGCGCTGCTCACCCTCCGTTTTGTCGAGAACCCGCTGCGATTCGCGGCCCCCATACGCCGCTCTCCCCTCGCCAGTCTGGCGCTCGGCGGTGGCGCCACCGCGATGGCGGTCTGCGTGGGCGTGACACTGCTGATACTGGTGCCCGTCCCGGTCGGTCGCGGCCCGGCCGCTACGCCACTGACCATCACGGCAGCGCCCCCGCCCGCGGGTTCCAAGATGGATGCTTATGACGCGGCGGTGCGGGACGCGTTCGCACAGGTGCAGGCGGTGGTCGCAGCATCCGCCGAGCTCAGGGCCGTTCCGTCAAACCTGACCCCCCCGCTTGCCGATGTCGCCGGCGAAAAGAAGGCCATGTTGTTCAACGGCTGCCTGCGCAGTCCGAGGGAAATCGGACAGCCCCAGCCCGACTGTGCGACCGGCGACACCGCCTCGCCGACGACGGTGGCCCTGGTCGGCGATTCGAATGGCTCGATGTGGAATCCGGCGTTACAGCAGGTCGCCGCGCAGCGGCACCTGCGGCTCGACTTGCTGGCCATGGGTTCATGCCCATTGGTCGATTTACCCATCATTCACCCCGGCCTCCACCGCGAATACACGGAGTGCGAGCAGTGGCGGGGCGAGGTCATCGCCAAGTTGCGCGCCGAGCACCCGCGGCTGGTCGTGCTCAGCGTCAAGCGGCGGTACGGTGCGCGATACGGCTGGCCGTCGGGTTTCACGTCCTACGACCCGGCATGGAACGACAGCCTGACTCGCCTGGTGCAGACTCTGCATAGCACCGGGGCACAGATACTGGTGCTCGGGCCCATCCCCGATCCGCAGTCCGAAGTACCGGTCTGCCTGTCCGGCCACATCGATGACGCGGTGGCCTGCGCGCCCCCCACGTCGACCGCGGTGAACAAGCCCGGCATCGCCGCCGAAGCCGCCGCCACCGAGGCCGGCGGTGCACGATACGCCGACCTAACCGAGCTGTTCTGCACCGCTGACCGCTGCCCGGGGATTGTCGGCAACACCCTGGTGTACTTCGACCGGGAGCACATAACACTCGAATACTCGAGGCGGCTGGCACCAGCGTTCGGAGCGCTGGTTGACCGCGCGCTCATACCCGGTTGAGAGGCTGTAGGGCGCTGACGGCACGGCCCTACAGATCGACGCGATTTCCGCCTGATGCCTCCAGACCCGAACCTCGCTTCCGTGTGCATTCCCCGGAGTCAATGCGGCTCACCGGCGAAAGATTGGCTGTTGGAGCGATTTTGCGCGGGCGCAGTCCCTCAATCGGCCGACGCGTCAAAAACGCCGTCAAGCACAGGTTTTCGTTGCCGGAAGGGTGCAATCGGACTGCCTCACACGTGTATTACGGTCTAGCTCCGCATTCCGGGGCGTAATGCCATACTGCACCGATGAGGCAGGCGCATCAGATTGTGAACCGCTACTGGTATCCCTTCCATACCCGCTTCCTCAGCAATGACGACAGGGTTTTCATGAATTGGGGTTACGAAGAAGATCCGCCGATGGCCCTGCCGCTGGCGGAGTCCGATGAGCCCGATCGGTACTCCATTCAGCTCTACCACCGCACGGCGGCCCAGGCGGACCTCACCGGCAAAAGGGTACTGGAGGTTAGTTGCGGGCACGGCGGCGGAGCCTCGTACGTGATGCGCGCCTTGGGCCCGGCCTCCTACACAGGGCTGGATTTAAACCCGGTCGGCCTGGACTTCTGCCGAAAAAAGCACCAACTGCCCGGCCTGGATTTCGTACACGGCAGCGCCGAGGAGCTGCCCTTCGACGACCAATCGTTCGATGCGGTGATCAATATCGAGGCCTCGCACTGCTACGCTCGATTTCCCCGTTTTCTCGCCGAAGTCGCCCGTGTATTGCGCCCGGGAGGCTATTTCCTATACGCGGATGTCCGAAAAAACCGAGATATCACCGAGTGGGAAAAAGACCTGGCCGACGCCCCGCTGCGGCTTATCTCGAACAGCGTCATTAATGAGGAAGTTGCTCGCGGGGTAGAGAAGATTCATCTGTCGCAGTTCAGGGGTCAGCGCCGCATCCTGCCGTCCTGCGGATCTTGGTTATGGACGCACTTCCACCGCGCATTGCAAAACAACGAGACCAGTTACCGGACGTACTGCTTTGCCAAGGCATGAGGCCACCCCGGCCCGCCTCGTGGGCAGGCGTCGGGCACTCCGTATCGTCAGCACTCCTCGCTGTCCACGCAAACCCACAGTCGAGCGAACCGGTCCCGCGCTGATCTCGGTTTCTTACGCCCGATACCCAGGGGTTCTTTGCGCTACCGGGCGATTGCCCGCGCCAACTGCTCAACAACATCTGCTGCTATCATTCGGCGATGCAGTGGCAGCGAAAAGAGCATGCTAAGCAGATGCCGGAGAGCAACGGGCCGGCATTGAGCCGCGGAGATTCGGCACAACCAGCCAGTTATGTCGACAGGAAAGCATTCCTAAGAATTGGCGCGGCCCTTTATGAATCTATGCCGACGCCGTGGGAATTCGTGAAGAAAATTGCCGCTCCTCCGTTGGCCCGCTACTTTTACCAGCCAACGGGCTCGGAGCCTAACGAATACCATAAGTGGTACTACAACACTGAAGTGTTCAACAAGATTACTTGGATGGGAGTCCACTGCCAGAAGTCGGCCAGCGATATGTGGAATTACCAAGAGATCCTGGTTGAGTTGAAGCCGTCTCTGGTAGTCGAATTCGGCACACATTACGGCGGTTCGGCTTTGTTTTTCGCGAACGTCATGAGGCAAATCGGCGAACCATTCAGGGTGCTTTCGGTGGACGTCTACCACGGGCCTCTCGAGCCGAAAGCCCGTCAGGATCCCGATATCACGTTCTTCGAGTCGCGATCCACGGTCCCCGCTGTCGCTGAACATATCCGAGCCCTGAGAAATGAGTTCCCCGGCAAGGTTTTTGCCATCCTCGACAGCGATCACTCAATGAATCACGTGCTGGCCGAGATGAAGCTGTTGCGCCCGTTGCTGCGCGGCGGGGACTACCTCGTAGTAGAGGACTCGAACATGAACGGACACCCTGTCCTTCCTGGATGGGGACCGGGCCCGTATGAGGCGATCGAAGCCTACGAGCAGGAATTCCCAGACGACTACACGCACGACGTGGAGCGCGAGAACAAGTTTGGCTGGACGCAGGCGCCCAACGGGTATTTGATCCGCAACTAGCGCACACTCCACAAGGCCGTCGCGCACTCACTCGACACGGTCCCCGCGTCTTCGGCCGTGTTATGCCTGATCTCCCGCGGGTACCTGGAGGTACCAGGGGTTGGCCCGCGCCCAGTCGATGGTGCGCCGGATCCCTTCCTCGACGTCGACCTCGAGGCGCCAGCCCAGCTCGCGCTGCGCCTTGGTCGAGTCCGGGATGCGACGAGGGATGTCCTCATAGCGACCCCCGTACCGTGCCGCAGTGTCGACATGTTCGACGCTGGATACGGAGTCGACATTTGCGATCTTGATCGCCAGATCGACGGCCTCCCCGATGGTGGTCTCGGTCATGCTGCCGATGTTGAAGGCCTCGCCGATCGCCGGGGTGCTGTCGGCCGCGAGCAACGTGCCGGCGATGGCGTCGTCGACGTAGGTGAAGCAGCGTGTCTGGTCACCCGAGTCGTAGAGCAACGGTTGGCGGCCATTGAGGATGCGGTGGATGCTCTGCGACACCACGAAGATCGGGCTTTGCCGCGGGCCGTAGACGTTGAAGTAGCGAACCACGGTCACCGGCAGCCCGTAGGCCGAATGCATCGCAAAGACGAGGTGCTCGGCCATGGCCTTGCTGGTGCTGTAGCTCCACCGCGCGGTCCTCGTCGACCCGAGGACCCGGTCGTCGTCCTCGGCGAACGGTGGGTGGGGGTTTTTCCCGAACACCTCTGAGGTGCTGGCGAACAGCACGCGGATTCCGTGCCGCTGGCTTAGTTGTAGGACGTTGCGGGTGCCGATCACGTTGACATCGAGCACCCGGAGCGGATCGTTGAGGTAGTTCTTGACGCCGACGACGGCGGCCAGGTGGAAGACCGTGTCGACGTCGGGCGTCAGCGCCCTCGCGAGCGCACCGATATCGGTCACGTCGCCCTGCACGAACCGGAAGTTGGCGTGCCGGTCGAAGTCGATGCTGGTGTCGCGGGTGTTCTTCGCAAAGTCGAACACCGTCACCGTGTCGCCGCGGTTCAGCAATGCGGTGACCAGGTGCGATCCGATGAAGCCGTAGCCGCCGGTCACGACGACATTGGACATATTCGCTCTTTCGTTTCTGTGTGCGGATTGCGCTCGACCGTCTACCGGCCAATGCCTTTGTAGACGAAGCCGGCGGCGCGCACTGCTGCGGGGTCGAAGCTGTTGCGTCCGTCGAGGAACACGGAACCGGGTGCCGCCAGGTCCGCGAGCCGCGCCAGCGGGATCTGGTGGAACTCGCGGTGCCCCGCGAGCACCACCAGGGCGTCGGCGTCCTTGACCGCGGACTCGATGTCCGGCGTCAGCGGAACCTTGGTGACCGTGTGAGCCTCCTCGTCGGGCACCCACGGGTCATGCACCGTGAGCTGGCAGCCGGACTCCTCGAGCAAGGCGACAACGTACTTCGTGGGCGTGAGGCGGCAGTCGCCGGTGTTGTTCTTGAACGCGATGCCCAACACCGCGATCTTGCTGGTCTCGATCGTCTTCCCCTGATCGGCCAGCAGTTGCGTGAGCAGCCCGTAAGTGTAGGCCGGCATCGTGTCGTTGACCGTCCTCGACGTCCGTGGAATCGAGAGCTCCAGGCCGACCGACTCGCCCAGGTGATTGACGAACCATGGGTCCTTGGTCAGGCAGTAGCCGCCGACGCCCATGCTCGGCCGCAGGATGTTCGCATCGCGGCCGCCCTTCGGCATCGTGTTGGCCGCCTCGATGACTTGCAGGGCGTCCATCTCGAGGCGGTCGCATACCTTGGCCAACTCGTTCGCGAGCGCGACGTTGAGGTCGACCCACAGGTTGTCCGCAAGCTTGACCATCTCGGCAGTCCGCGGGTCATCAACGACCACAGACTCCACTCCCAGGGCGTGCCGCCACAGCGTGGAGCAGGCGCGGGCGCTGCGCTCCTCGACGGCACCGACCACGACCGGGATCGTCGTCAGCTCGTGTATGGCTTGGCCTTCGGCGAGCCGCTCGGGGCAAAACGCCAGGCCGAAGTCGACCCCCGCCCGCAGGCCGGAGGTCTGTTCCAGGATCGGTAGCACGAGCTTTTCGGTGGTGTCGGGCGGGACCGTGCTCTTGAGGATGACGAGGTGCCCTGCGTGCAGGTGTTCGCCCACGGCCCGGGCCGCGGCCTTGATGTCGTCGACGATGGGCTCGAAGTCCGGGCCAAG
>NZ_LZKK01000131.1 GCF_001672815.1 Mycobacterium sp. E796
CCGCGGTGGGCGGGGATTGCTTGATGATCTTCATCGCCGCGACGGTTTCGGGATGCCGATCGAGGAATGCGGCCAGCTTTTGCGGGTCCGGCTTGCCCGTCTCGGGCAGCGGCTTGGAGGCGAGCAACCGCTCGTAAAACCCCTCCGGGGTGCTGTCCGTGAAGACGGGGAAGTTGATCATCGCGGTGCGCCATTGCTGGCCGTCGGCCTCGAAAAGCAGCCCGAGGCCGCGGACGGTGTCGGGCTTGTCCGCCTGGTCCGGCAGGCCGCCGCCCAGCGAGAACCGGCCGACGACCGGCACGGTTCCCGGCCGGAAGACCGCGGCCCGGCAGATGGCCGCGCCCGCCCCGTTGCTCGCAAAAGACCCCGTTGCGCTCAGTCCTTTGGCATGGTTTCGCCGAAACCCGTCATGGCGGCCGAAGACGTGCTCGAAGCGATCGGCGAACCGGGGTGGGGTGAGTGTGTCCGGCCGCAGCCAGCCGCCGGCATAGGCAAAGCCGCCGACGTCCACCGCGGCAAAGCCGGCGACGGCGCCCATGCCGAGCAGCGCGGCCCGCCGATTCAGTGCGACGCGACGGGGGTGTTCGGGCTTGGTCGTGTCAACGTCGTCTTCCGGGACGCCATCCTGATCACCGGCCCCCATTCCTACCGTCCTTTCCCGCTTTTCCGGGCCAAGCCGCGCAGCCTGGGAACGACACTCGGTGCAAGCAATTCATCCACCTGGGGCTGCCGTGCGCAACACCTGCGGCCGTCCTCACGCACACTGCGACCACGTCGCGGCGCCGGAATCCGTTCAGCGGTCGCCTCATGACAACCGACGTTGTAAGCACCCGCCGGGGCGGGGACCGCCCTGCCGAGCTCCCGTAGCTTAGAATCGAATGATCACGTGCGGCTGCGCTCCGCCTAGCGGCGCAGGATCGATGGAGTGTTTGTCCTCTACATGGGCGTGTTACGCGGGTTGAGTCGACAGCCCCGGCTTGGCAGAAGCTGTTGATTTCCCGGTCCCCGCACCGGACGAATGTGAGTGATGAACCATGATCGAACAATCCGGCGACTCGGCCGATCCGATCGCCTTCGAGGTAGGAAAACGGCAGGTAGACCAGACGGTCGTACTCGCCGTCTCGGGCGAAGTGGACATGCTCAGCGCGCCGCAACTCGCCGAGGCGATACACACCGAGCTGGCCACCGGACCGGCGGGACTCGTCGTAGACCTGTCGAAAGTGGATTTCCTGGCCTCGGCCGGGATGACCGTCCTGGTGTCCGCGCAGGCGGACGTCGCGCCGCCCACTCGGTTCGCGGTCGTCGCGAATGGCCCGGCCACCAGCAGGCCGATCAAGCTCATGGGTTTGGACAACGTGTTGTCGCTGTACAGCACGCTCGACAGCGCGCTGTGCCGTGTCTCCGAAGGTTCAACCTCGGAAGAGCTCGCCTGACGCGCTAGGTGGCGGGCGCCAGGACCTGCTGAATGCGTTCGTCGCGCGGCAGCACGGGACCATCGTCGAGAGCTTCGTCGACGCCTAACTCGGTCAGGCCGGCTTTGGTCATCAGCGAGGTCCCGTAGGCGGCGAGCGCGAGCTTTTGGTCGTCGCTGTGGCCATCCTCGATGAGCATCGCGCCGATCAGGCAGATGACGGCCATCTTGTAGGCGTTGAACGCGCGATACCACGCGCGGTTGCAGACCGTGATCCCGCTGACCGACTCGTAATGCGCCAGCAGGGCGTCGATGCTCAGCGCCGCCGGGTGGGTGTTGATACCGACGGGCTGCATCCACAACATCTCGAGCCAACCGATGTCGGTCAATGGATCGCCCACGGTCGTCATCTCCCAATCGAACACGGCGCTGACCTCGCCGTCGCGAAAGGCGAAGTTGCCCGGTTTGGCATCGCCGTGCACCAGCGTGACCTTCGGGCATGGCCGGGGCTTGCCGGCGCGCAGCGCCTCGTGGAGCCGTTCCAGGGCGGGCAGGCGGTCGCGCTTGACCCGGTTCATCTCGGCAGCCCAGTGGTCGAGTTCGCGGTCGAGATGACTGCGACCGTCGTCCAGCACGTCGAGCCCGGTCTGCGCCAGGTCGACGGTGTGGATCGCCGCGAGTTGTTCGACCATGCTCTGACACATCCGCACCACGGTCGAGTCCGCGACGCCGGCCGGCGCCTCCATCTCATAGACCTGACCGGCGGCCCGCTCCATCACGAAGAAGGGGCGGCCGAGCACGTCGCCGGTTTCTTCCAGCCACAGCGCCCGCGGAACACGGACCGCGGAGTCCGCCAACGCCCGCAGGATCGCGAACTGGCGGCCCAGATCGTAGGGCTCCAGCAGGGCGGGTGGTTTGGGCCGCAGCCGCAGCACCGCGTCCTGGCGGGTGCGCCGGTCGCCGTGCCGGGTGACGACGCTCAGCATCATCATCTCGGCGGAATGTCCGAAGTCCACCCGGTCCAGCCCCTCGACACGAACGTCGTCAGCGTCGGGTACCTGCGTGCGCAGCCAGGCCGCCAGGCGCTCTTCGGAGTTGGCGTCCAGCGTCATTGGCGGACCGGATCGTCTTCTGCGGGCAGCCGGTCGACGGGTGTCTTGTCCTGGGTGAACGCCGACATGTCCATTGCCCTCCAGTTCGGATAGCGTTGGTAGCCCTGCCCGCCGAGCAGCAATTCGAAGACGCCCCAACCGATGTCGCCATCGATCTCGAACCGCATCAACTGATCGAGCGCCATCGATTTGCCCTCGGTCTCCGCGAGCTGCTCGGGATCGGTGCTGTCCCATTGGAAATGGATGAAGTACGCCCCGCCGCCCAGGTCCTCGTATTGGCAATGCGCCATCGGAAGGCCGTAGTAGGCGTTGACCTCCTGGCGGGCCGCGTCGGCGAAGACGCGGTACGCCTTGCCGTCCTCGTCGGTGAAGACCAGTGTCGCGCGGGCCGGCCGCTTGCTGTCGCCGTCGAATTGCACCTCGTGCTCGATCTCGACGAATCGCTTCGACAGGGTGCCGTCGGCGTGAGTGATCCCGCCGTCGACGTAATTGACTGTGCCGTCCGAGGATTCGATGACCCACGCCTCGATGGCATGGTCGTCGAATCCGGCGTCGAGCCACAGCCAGAAGTCGATCTTGTCCGAGACGCGCACGCCGAACGTGCGGTCGCGCCCGCCGTGGAACCCGTCCACGCTGATGCGCTCGCCGTCGATCGTGACACAGCCGCTCCATCGTCCGGGTTCCTTCATGTGATACATGTCGGCCAGCAGCTGGCCGTCCTCACCGTGCACCTTCATCGGCAGCAGCTCCCACATCGGGGCGGTGGGCTCGTAGTAGAGCTCCCACTCGATGCCGGAGTTGTTGGGTGCGACGTCGAGTCTCCACTTCTTCAGCGGCTCGACGCAGGTCCAGCTCATCGGCCCGGCGCGCAGGTCGGCGCGGTCGGCGCCGGTCACGGGCCGGCCCGCCAGAAGGTCCCAGTGCCGGCCGTCGGCGAGGCTGACCTTGACATATCCCAGCGCGGTTCCCGTGTTGGGATTGTTGCCGTAGCCGCTGGCCAGCAGCATGGTGCCGTCGGGCGATGCGGCGAAGAAGTAGCACCGGTCCGACCACGTCGGATCGGGATCGTGCACCCGGTCGAAGGTCGTCGGGAGCTGGTGGGTGAACGACTCGTCGGCGGCGGAGTAACCCACTATCGCCCTCTCTGTCCCGTTAATGACCTGGGGCACAACATGATTCGATGCCTCGCGACTACGCCGCGGTCGGCTGCGGCATCAGATACCCAAGTAGCACAACGCATCCCGTACCATCGGCGAGATGGAACCGAGCCGGTGGTGGGGCGCCGACCGCGCGATCCTCGACGACGAGGAGGCCCGCAGGCGGATCCTCGACGCCGCGGGGCGCTGCATCGTCCGCCGGGGGAACTCTCAGTTCCGGATGGGCGAGGTGGCCGACGAGGCCGGGGTGTCGCGGTCGACGGTTTACCGGTACTTCCCCGGCCGTGACGATGTGCTGCTCGGCCTGATGCTGATGCGGGTCGACAAAGCGCTCGCTGATCTGGTGCGCTCGCTGCCCGCGCCGGACGACCCGGTTCGGTCGGTGCCCGAGATGGTGTTGGCGCGGGTCGAGTCGGTGGCCGGCAATCCACTGAACGAGGCGATGTTCGCCGCGGAGAGCACCGCGGTGGCCGCGGCCCTGGAGAAGGGCTCGGAACCCTTCGTGGAGTTGCTGCTGCGGCACTACGAACCCCTGCTGAACCGGTGGAAGCGGGCGGGGCGCCTCTACGACGACCTCGACTTTCGCTCGATCGTCCAGTGGTTGCACACCACCACGTTGTTTCTGCTGGGGCCGTCGTGGCGGTATCGCCCGGCCGCCGACAAACGCCAGTTCGTCGAGCAGTTCGTGGTGCGGGCGCTGGTGCCACAAATCAGACAATAATCGCGTATTGTCTGATGTCCAGACGTTCGGGTATTTTTGTCTGACGGGACCCCGGGTCGGTTGAGTGACCCCTCCCGCCGGCACGGGGCTCCCGAACCAGAACGGATGCATATGAAAAACCTTGCGGAACAAGCTTTTTCCCTCGCGGGCTTGGCCGCTCACCTGGGTCAGGGGGTCCGCCGGGTGGCCGCCGACGCCGTGGTGGGGGCCCGGCTGGGGTTGCCCCGCACGGTCGCTGACATCGACGCCGGGGTCCTGTCCAAGCTGATGGGAGCCAGCGTTCGCTCGGTCCGCGTGCTCGACCGGGACGCAGGGACCTCGTCGAGAGCCCGGCTCGTGCTGACCGGCAAGAACGTCCCCGAGTCGGTGTTCGTCAAGGTCGCCGCCGAAACCACCGCCACCCGCCTGATGGGCGAGCTCGGCCGCCTCGGACACACCGAGGTGCGCTTTTACAACGAACTGGCGCCGCAACTGCACGGCCTGCCGCAGGCCTACGGCGCGGCGTTCGACGCCTGGACGGGCCGTTACCTGCTGGTGCTGGAAGACCTGCCCGCGGAGTCGTGCGAATTTCCCGACACCCTGCACCCGCTGTCCCCCGACCGGGCCAGCCTCATCGTCGAATTGCTGGCCGACCTGCACGCCAGCTTCTGGGACCGCCTCCCGCGCGACCGCCGCGGCCCGCTGGGCTGGCTGTACACCCCGTCAGGCGACGTCACGTCGCTGTTGACCGGCTCGCTGATGAACGCCTCGATCAAACGGCTCGCGGGACGCACCGAAATCCCGGTCGAGAACGGCGCTTTCATCGCCGACAACTACCGCGCCGTCGCCGCGCTGATCGACACGCCCCCGCACACCGTCATGCACGGCGACGCGCACCCCGGCAACATGTATTTCGAGGGTGGCAAGGCCGGGCTGCTCGACTGGCAGGCGGTGCGGCGCGGACACCCCTCCCGCGAGCTGGCGTACACGCTGATCACCAGCTTGACCCCCGAGGACCGCGTGGCGAACCAACGGGAGCTCCTCGACGACTACCGACGCGCCCTGGCGGCGGCCGGGGGACCGGACCTCGACCGCGACGAGCTGTGGCGGCGCTACCGGCAGGGCGCGCTGTACGCGTATGTGGCCTCGCTGATCACCGCGGGGATGGGCGGAATGCAGGTCGAAGGCATCGCAATGGAGGGCCTGCGGCGCGGCGTGACGGCGCTGGACGATCTGGAAACCATTGCGGCACTGCAGAGTTGTCTCTAGCCCGAAGTTCGCACGATTCATTGACTGAAGGTGCCGGGAGGAATATCGTCAGTACTTACGCTACGCGGCGTAGCGTAATGCGGCGGAGAGGCTCCCTCATGTTCGATCTCAAGATCACCGGTGGCACTGTCGTCGACGGCACCGGCGCCGACCGCTATCGGGCCGACGTCGGCATCAAGGACGGCGTGATCGTCGACGTCGTCCGCCGCGGCGCCGACGACCCCCCGATGGCCGGCCTCGACGCAGCACAAGCCGCCGAAACCATCGACGCGACAGGGCATCTGGTGGCCCCCGGGTTCGTCGACATCCACACCCACTACGACGGCCAGGTGAGTTGGGACGGCCTGCTCGAGCCGTCCAGCGGCCATGGCGTCACGACAATCGTGACCGGCAACTGCGGGGTCGGCTTCGCCCCCGTGCGGCCCGGCAGCGAGCAGTGGCTGATCGAGTTGATGGAGGGCGTCGAGGACATCCCCGGCACCGCGCTCACCGAGGGCATCACGTGGGGCTGGGAAACCTACCCCGAGTACCTCGACGCGATCGGCAAGCAGAAGTTCGCGATCGACGTGGGCAGCCAGGTCGCCCACGGCGCCATCCGCGCCTACGCGATGGGCGAGCGGGGCGCCCGCAACGAGCCGGCCACGCCCGACGACATCGCGGCCATGTCGCGGCTGGTCACCGAGGCCATCGAGGCCGGTGCGCTCGGATTTTCGACGTCGCGCACGATGGGCCACCGCGCGATGGACGGCGAGCCGGTGCCCGGCACCTTCGCCGCCGAGGAGGAACTGTTTGGCCTGGGCCGAGCCATGGCAGCCGGCGGTCAGGCCGTGTTCGAGCTGGCGCCGCAGGGGGCCGCGGGCGAGGACATCATCGGCCCGAAGAAGGAATTGGACTGGATGCGCCGGCTGAGCGCCGAGATCGACCGTCCGGTGTCGTTCGCCCTCATTCAGGTGGACGCGGACCCGAAGCTGTGGCGCGAGATGCTCGACCTCTCCGCGGATGCGCACGCGGCGGGCGCACGGCTGCACCCGCAGATCGCGGCGCGTCCGTTCGGCATGATGATCGGCTTCCAAGGGCATCACGGCTTCAGCCATCGCCCGACGTATCGCAGGCTCGCGGCCGAATGCAGCCGCGCCGAGCTCGCGCAGCGCCTCGCCGATCCCGCGGTAAAAGCGGCGATCCTTTCCGAGGACGACCTGCCGGTGGACCCGACGCTGCTGTTCGACGGGATGTTCGCCCTGGTGCAGCACTCGCTGCACCGCCTCTATGCGCTGGGCAACCCACCCGACTACGAGCCGACGCCCGACCGCACCGTCGCCGCGATCGCCAAGGAACGCGGCGAGGACCCGCTGGCCACGCTCTACGACCTCATGCTCGAGTCGAACGCGACCAACATGTTGATGCTGCCGCTGTTCAACTACGCCGACGGCAACTGCGACGCGATCCGGGAGATGATGCTGCACCCGGCCGGCGTGCTGGGACTCTCCGACGGCGGCGCCCACTGCGGAATGATCTGTGACGCTTCCTATCCCACCTTCCTGCTGACGCACTGGGCCCGGGACCGCCGACGGGGCGAGAAGCTGCCGCTCGAGTACGTGATCCGCAAGCAGTCCCGCGACACCGCGCACCTGTTCGGCCTTACCGACCGCGGCACCATCGAGGCCGGCAAGAAGGCCGACATCAACGTGATCGACATGGACGCCCTGCGACTGCACCCGGCGGCGATGGCCTTCGACCTGCCGGCCGGCGGCCATCGGATCCTGCAGGGAGCGAGCGGCTACGCCGCCACGATCGTCAGCGGGACGGTGACTCGCCGCAACGACGTCGACACCGGGGCGCGCCCCGGCCGCCTGGTGCGCGGAGCGCGCTAGGGCTCCGCGCATGAACGCGTCAGTGGGCAACCCCGCTCGAACTCGCCCCAATGCCCAAGAGGACGCGATCGGCACCCCGCCCGCCTGCCCGACCCTGGTGCCGGCCGAGCGCTACTACTCGCCGGCGTTCGCCCAACTCGAGGTCGAACGGATGTGGCCGAAGGTGTGGCAGCTCGCGTGCATGGTCGACCACGTCGCCGAGGCGGGCGACTACTTCGAGTACCGGTGCGGCCCCTACGGGGTCCTGATCGTGCGCGGTGAGGACGGCGTCTTGCGCGCATTTCAGAACGCCTGCCGCCACCGCGGCAACTCGCTGTGCACCGGCTCGGGTTCAGGGCTGCGCGAGCTCAAGTGCGGGTATCACGGGTGGACCTGGGACCTCGCCGGCGCGCTGAAGCGGGTGCCCGACCGCAAGGGCTTCGGTTCGTTGCGGATGTCCGACTTCCCGCTGATACCCGCCCGGGTCGACACGTGGGAGGGGCTGGTCTTCGTCAACCTCGATGTCGGCGCGAGGCCGTTGCTCGAGTACCTGGAGGCAGTGCCCGACGACATCGCGTGGTGCCACCTGAGCGACTTCCGCTGCTACGCGACGCTGACCATCGACGTCGACGCCAACTGGAAGACGATCGCCGACGGCTACAGCGAGACCTACCACATCCAGACGCTGCATCCCGAGCTGCTGCGCTGCGTCGACGACGTCCATGCGCCCCAACAGATCTGGGGCCACACCGGCAAGTCGGACCAGCCCTACGGCGTGCAGAGCCCGCGCTTCGAGGGCACGCTGAGTGACGAAGAGGTCTGGGACGCGTACGTCTACACGCAGGGCGCGCTGATGGGCGCGGCCGAAGGCACGCCGTTCCCCGCGGACGAACGCCGGCCCGGGCAGACCGTCCAGGACTTGATCGCGGCGCGCACCCGCGCCTTCGCGGCCAGCCGCGGGGTGGATCTCGTGTGGGCCGACACCGACCGGGTCACCCGACTGCATCAGTACAACGTGTTCCCTAATATGACGTTTCTGGCCAATGCCGATCACCTGACGCTCATGTGCTCGCGGCCCGGCGCGGATCCCGATCACGGCGAATTGGTCATCTTCTTGATGACCCGGATGTCGCCGGGCGCACCGCGGTGCAAGCCGGCGGACGTCCGGAGCACCGCCGGGGAGGCCGAACCGGGCTTGGTGCTGACCCAGGACATCCGGCTGCTCGCGGGCTTACAGCGCGGCCTGCACCAACCCGGATTCACCCACCTGGTGCTCTCCAGCGAGGAAAGGCGCGTCATCAACATGCATCGCAACCTCGAGCGCTACCTGGACCTGCCCGAGTCCGAGCGGATACGCGGCGGGTGAAAAGGTGCCGACGGAATTCGATTAGACCTCCCGAAATGGGGTAGGCGCGCATTAGACTCCCGGCTTGTGACGAGTCCGTCCGATGCCTGGGGCTACGAACGGCGGCAACTCTTGCATCAGGTACAGATGCGATGTCAGGCACTCGGCCGCAGGCGGGCGCGGCGGCTGTGTCACCACTTCGAGCGCGTCGGGGTCCACACCGCCCCCGAACGCCTACGCCAAATGGTGGCCGGGGTGCCCGTCGCCGACGACGAAGTGACGGATGTGAATTTCGCGTTGATCGCGATGCAGCTCAATCGCGAGGCCCGGGGCGCGAAGGTCAAGCGCCTCAAGCGCCAGGGCACCCGCTCTCTGCTGTTCATGGGCCTGGTTCTGGTCGTACTCAACTTCCTCTTCTGCATCGCCTACGTCTTGCTGAACCTGGCCCAACAGGCCACCCCACTGTGAATTCGGGCTGACAGGCCGCCATCACTCCTCGACCGTGCGGCTGGACGCACGCTCGAAGCCGAATGTGCGGCTGGCCGCACGTTCGCGGGCAGGCGTTGCGGTCGCCGCACCTCGTGACGTTTCAGCGCGGGGCAACGATCCCGTTGTCGTAGGCGTAGACGATCGCCGCGGCACGATCCCGCAGGTCGAGTTTCCCGAAGATCCGGCCGATGTGACTTTTGACGGTGACACCCGAGATGCACAGTTCGCCGGCGATTTCGCTGTTGGACAATCCCTTCCCGATCAGCGTCAGCACGTCCAACTCGCGCGTGGTGAGCTGGGCGATCTCATTGCCCCGCCGTTCGCAGCCGTCGGGGGCGGCCTTGCGGTAGGTGGTTAGGACGCGCGAGGTGACCGCGGGATCCAGGTAGCTGTCTCCCCGGGCCACCGTCCGCACGGCGCGGATCAACTCCTCGGCCGACGAGTCCTTGAGCACGAATCCGGCGGCCCCGGCCCGCAGCGCCCCGGACAGCAGGTCGTCCTCGTTGAATGTGGTCAACGCGAGCACGGGCGGGCCGCCGGCCAGCCTTCGCGTCGCCTCGATCCCGTCGACCCGCCGCATCCGCAGGTCCATCACGACGACGTCGGGCCGGTGCTCGGCCACGGCGGCAGGCACCTCGTCCCCGTCGGCGCATTCGGCGACCACGTTGAATCCGTCCTTGCGGCGCAGGATCCGGCGCAACCCCGAGCGCACCAAGTCCTGGTCGTCAACCAGCAGCACCGCGATCTCGGCCTCGTCGATCACAACTTGCACCACGGCGGCCGCCAGCCCGTGTCGCCCGCTTCGAGCGGGATCTCGGCACGCACCGACCACCCGTCGCTCGTCGGGCCGACCTCGATCGCGCCGCCCAGCAGTTCGACGCGCTGGCGCATGCCGCTCACCCCGCGCCCTTCCGTGCATGGGGCCGCGGCCACCGCGGCCGGCAGCCGATTGTCGATGACAAGGCTTGCTGAGACCGCTGAAACGCTCAGCGCCACAGTAGATTTCGAATCGGGGGCATGTTTGGCGATGTTGGTCAGCGATTCCTGGGCGATGCGATACAGCGCGTGGCCGACGGCCGCCGAGACGCGCGGGGTGGGACCCTCGACGCGCAGTGTGACGGCCAGACCGGCGCGCTCGTAATCCCCGACGAGTAGCCGGATGTCGTCGACGCCGGGTTCGGGCGCGATCTTCATCGGCGAATCGTTGAGCAGCCCGACGGTCCGGCGGATGTCGGCCATCGCCTGCCGGCCCAGCCGCTCGGCCTGTTCGAGCGCCTCCACCGCGTCGTCGACGTCGCGGTCCTGCTGCAGCGCCCGCCGCGCACCGGTCACGTGCAACAGCGTGATCGACAGCGAGTGGGCGATGACGTCGTGCACTTCTCGGGCGATGCGGCGTCGCTCGTCGGCGGCAGCGTGCTCGGCCAGCGCCTCCTGCGCGCGTATCTGCTCGGCCAGTAGCAACCGTTGGCTGCGCATGATGTAGCCGAGCAGCCAGCCCGCCGCAACGAAACCGAGGTATAGCGCGACCGCGTCCAGGCGGTGCAGCGCGGCCGCGGCGAGCAGCAGCCCGGCCGCCGACGCGGCTGCCAGCAGGCCGCCCGCGATGGAGCTCAGGGTCGCGACGGATAGGACCATGAGCACCAGCAGCGCCGGCGCGAAATCGGCATGAACGGGTGTCGGCGTGCCGAACAGCATGATGGCGGTGGCCGTCGACCAGGTTGCCCACATCAGCAGCGGGCTGAGCTTCATGTTGAAGAAAAAGAACAGCAGCGTCGGTGACACCGACACCGCGAGTGCGGCTAGCACCACGGGCAGGCCGGCGGTTGGGCGTTGCAGGATCGCGATCACCCAGGCGCCGACCTCGGTGACGTCGACAGCGACAAACGACGTCCAGGTGATACCCACGGGGATCAGCTCGCTGCGCCGGCGAAGCTGTTCCCGCAGGTAATCCGCGGCGACACGCAACATCGTCCAATCCTAAGAGAGCTTCGCTCGTCGTCACATCATGCCGAGGTCGGCACCCGTCTCCGCCCGTGGTAGGAGGCAAAAACCGAACCTCGGCACGACGCGCAGCAGAGGTCCGCCTTCCTAATGTCGAGTCATGACATGGGCACTGCTGCACGACCGGATGGCCTTCATGGCCAACGTGATCAAGGCCGCCGAGACCGATCCCGAGGCGGCCCTCGCGCTGGCCGACGGCTCGTCCGAGGTGTCTCGGCTGTTCGGTGACGAAGAGGGGCTGCTGCTCTCGCTGCGACAGCGCTGGATGACGATGCTCGTCGCCAAGCTGGATCAGGCGGCGCACGACGGCATTGCGGCCGAACGGGTGCGTGCCGACCTCGCGGCCGCCGAGCCCGGGCTGCACTCGCTGCTGGAGATCGCGTCCCGACGGTCTTTGCGGGTGCGCTCCCTGTCCGGGGGCGAGCGACGGGCCATGGAGTTGCTGGGCGGACCCAGCGATCGGCAGACCGTTGCGTGACGGCACGGGAATGCTCTCGCGCCTTACCGGCCGATACGCGCTCCTGATCGTCGGCCTGTGGGTCCTGGCGGCGGGCGTCGCCAATCTCACTGTCCCTCAACTGGAACGGGTCGTGGACAGCCACGCCCGCACATTCATGCCCGCCGAGGCGCCGAGCTCCGTGGCCGCGTCCCGCGCCGCCGGGCTGTTCGGCCAAAAGGCCAGCAACAACTTCGTTTATGTTGTGCTGGAACGTGATCAGCGCCTCACGCCGCGCGACCGTCAGTTCTATGACGCCCTGACTGCGGCCCTTTCCGCCGATCGTGGCCACGTGAACGCGTTGACCGACTTGTGGTCACAGCCCGCCACGGCCGCGGGCGCCGAGAGTTCCGACGGGCGGGCGGTCAGCCTGATGGTGCGGCTCGCCGGAATGCTCGGCACGTCGGAGGCCCGCGATTCGGTGAATTCGGTGCGCGGCGGGGTGGCCCGACTGTCCCCGCCGCAGGGTCTGCGCGTCCTCGTCACGGGTCCCGGCGCCACCATCGTCGACGAATTCTCCGCGATCGACCGGCAGATGCTCATGATCACCGCCGCCACGGTCGGTGTCATCCTGCTGTTGTTGCTGTTGGTATACCGATCGCCGATCGCCGCGGCGATTCCCTTGACCTCGGTCGGCATCGCGCTGGCCTTGGCCCGTTCCCTCGCTGCGGCGTTTGGCCAGGCCAATGTCGTTGAGGTGTCGCTGTTCTCGGCCGCGCTTATGGCGGCGATGACGCTGGGCGCGGGCACCGACTACGCGATCTTCCTCATCGGCCGCTACCAGGAGGGCCGGCGCCGCGGTATCGCGCCGGCGCAGGCGCTGGCCGAGGCCTACCGGGCCGTCGCGCCGGTGGTGATCGGATCGGCGCTGACGGTGTCGGTTGCGCTCGGATGCCTCGGCTTCGCCAGGGTGGGGATGTTCCGCAGCGCCGGGATACCCTGCGCGATAGGGGTTTTGGTCACCATGGCCGCCGCGCTGACGCTGACGCCGGCGCTGATGGGCCTGGCTTTGCGCCGGGGGTTTCTCGAGCCGCGGCCCTCGACCACCGCGCGGCGCTGGCGGCGCGTCGGAGCAGCGGTGGCGCGCTGGCCCGGCCCCATCCTGATCACGGCGGGCGGCTTGACCCTGCTGGCGGCGCTCCCGCTACTTGGCATGCGGGTCGGCTGGAACGAGCCGGCCGCCACCCCTGCTGCCGCCGAATCCAGCCGCGGCTACGCGGCCAGCGACCGGCACTTCGCGTCGAATTCGCTGCTGCCCGATGTCGTCACCATTCAGGCCGACCATGAGCTGCGCACCCCGGCCGGGCTGATAGCCGTCGAGCGGATCTCGCGCCGGATCATGGCGATCCCCGGGGTGCGCATGGTGCAGTCCGCGAGCCGCCCCGACGGCAGGGTGCCCGATCAGGCGACGCTGACGTATCAGACCGGCGTGCTCGGCCGCCAACTAGGGGACACGATCGATTCGCTGACCCAACGGCTGAACCGGGTCTCCGAACTCGACGGCGCTCTGGCCCAGACGCAAATCGCGGTGGACAGGCTGGGGGGTGGCTTGCGCGGCGGCAGCGCGGGATTGGCCGACATGTCTGCCGCCGCGGACGACATGCGCAGCGGCATGGACGGCGTGCAACGCTCCGTCGCCACGGTGTCGGGTTACCTCGACCCGCTGCGGGATTTCGTCGCTCATACGCCGGGCTGCGATGCCAACCCGCTCTGCTCGACGGTGGATCGTGTGCTGCAGCCCGTCGACAACCTGGTGCAGACCTCGACTCGGCTCGGCGACGGCGCGGCCAAGCTGACCAGCGGGTCAAGCGCCGCCGCGGCGGCCATGTCGAGCCTGCCGCAGACCGTGACGTCGATGAAAGACGCACTTGGACAGGCACGTTCGGCGACGCGCGAGCTGTTGGGCCTGAGCGAGACGATCGGGCCGCAGCTGCACCAGTTGACCGACTACCTGACCGAGCTAGCCGCTCAATTTCAGGGCAGTGCCGCGTCCGGTTTCTACCTGCCGCAGCGGGCCCTGAGCGACCCGCGGTACGTCGAGGTACTGCACAAACTGATTTCGGCCGACGGTCGCGCCACCTATCTGTTGGTCTACGGCAACGGCACCGAATGGGGCGCCGACGGCGCCGCGCGGGCGGACCAGGTGCGCACCGCGATCAAGGAGGCCACCAAGGAGGGAACGCTGGCCCCGACGGATGTCGCCCTTGCCGGCGTCGGCCCCGTGACCGCCGATCTGCAGCACTTCGTCGCGCGTGATGGCGCACTGCTCGTGGGTGCGGCGCTGGTCCTCATCTTCCTGATCGTCACGGCGATGTTGCGCAGTCCGGTTGCCGGGCTGGTCGTCGTCGGCACCGTCGTCGCCTCCTACGCATCGGCGCTGGGCATCAGCGCACTGATTTGGCAGCGTCTGCTTCATCACGAGCTGCACTGGGCCGTAGCGCCCATCGCCTTCATCGCGCTGATCGCGGTCGGCGCGGACTACAACCTCCTGCTGGCGTTGCGGATTAGGCAGGAGGCAACCGCGGGAATCAGAACGGGCATCATTCGCGCGTTCGGCGGTACCGGCGGGGTGGTCACCACAGCGGGCATCGTCTTCGGGCTCACAATGCTTGCGTTGCTTGGGAGCAGCGTGCTCAGCATTGCACAGATCGGCACGACAGTCGCGGTCGGGCTGATGATGGACACCCTGGTGGTGCGGGCGCTCGTCGTGCCATCCATCGTCGCGCTACTGGGCAGGTGGTTCTTCTGGCCGCGCGCGGTCCCACGCCGCAGTCCGGTGCCAATGAAAATCCCTCGGCGTCAACTGGTTTCGGCGGCAAGTGCCTAGTCTTTAGGGTGCCGGCACGGGCTCGAGCCGGAACACGGCGCATCGGCCGGCGAGGGCCTCGAACTCGTCGGCGGTGCCGCGCTGCACCAGCCCCGAGCGCTTATAGAACCCCACGCCCCGCGGCACTTTTTCGGGAAAGGCGCGTAGCACCGGGCGGGCCTGCTCCGCGGAAAGTTCGGCAAATGCCACGCGCTCGGATTTGCGGCCCCGCTTGATCGTTCCGGTGCTCGCCGCGCGGGCGTTGCGCACCCAATCGGCCTGGGAATATCCAACGAGATAGCGGCTGTCGTCAAGCGTGAAGGGCGTGACAGGCGTGCTGCGCGGCTGCCCCGAATTGCGGCCCGGCACGGTAAGCACCCGTACCGGCCCGGCGACGATGCCGAGTTTCTGCATCCCCATCATCACCTGGTTCATCGGCTTGAGCCAGGCCGGAGGATTGGGGTGAGTCATCTCGTCTTCCGTTCACTCGTCGGCGAATCGGTATGCGCTTTCCCAGTGATATCAATTTACCTGATTCATGTCAATGGCCCTGATATCCCGCCGCCTGTCGCGGCCCCGCATTGCGTTAAACGGCCGGCCCGCGCCCGTCACCGGCCAGCCGGATCAAAAGACGCGTGCCGCCCAACGGACTGGCGTGCAGGGACGCGCTCCCGCCGTGTAGTTCGGCCTGCTGGGCGACGAGGGCTAGCCCGAGACCCGATCCGGAACGGGAAGCGGTAGACCCGCGCGAGAAGCGTTCGAAGACCGCGGTGCGCTCGGACTCGGGCACCCCGGTGCCGTTGTCGTCGATGGCGATTTCCACGCCCTCGCCGGAACTTGTAACGTAGAGCCGGATTTCGGTGGCGCTACCGTGCTTGACCGCGTTGGCGATCGCGTTGTCGATCACCAGCCGCAGCCCCGTGGGCAACCCCACCATCAGCACCGTGGGCGTCGGCACCAGCGACACCTGCACATCCGGATAGACGCGAAGCGCGTCGTGCGCGGCACGGTCAAGAAGCTCCGTGACGTCGAACGGCACAAAGTCGTCGACCGTGGTGAGGTCGCCCTGCGCGAGCCGTTCCAGCGCCGTCAGCGTCGCTTCGATCCGGCTCTGGGTGCGGATGACGTCACCGATCACCTCTTGGCGTTGTTCCCGCGGTATTTCCAAGGTGGACAACACTTCCAGGTTGGTGCGCATGGCGGTCAGCGGAGTGCGCAGCTCGTGCGACGCGACGGCGGCAAAATCGCGCGCCGACTCCAGCGCCGCCTTCGTGCGCTGTTGCTCGTTGCCGATGCGAGCCAGCATGCCCTCTACGGCTTCGGCGATCTCCACGGCCTCGCGCACGCCCCGAACCTGGACTTCGTCGGGGCTGGATTGGGCGTTGATGGCGCGGGCCTGCTGCGCCAGCAACAGGAACGGATTGACCATGATCAACGAGATCACCCAGCCGACGATGATCGTGCCGCCGATGACGCTGCCGCAGATGAGCAACACTCGCATGTGTAGTTCGTTGATCCGGTGATGCGCTTCGGCCAGCGGGGCGGCGAGCGCGATCGAGGCCGGGCCCGCGCTGAAGGTGCGGACGCGGTACTGCACGCCGTTGATGGTGGTGTTGGCGTATCCGTTCGGGAGCTTCGGTAGAACGATATTGGCCGGAACGGATACCGTGACATCCCCGATGCGCGCGGTGCGCACCAAGTTGCCGTCCGGCGTCGGCCGATCGGGATCGGCGAGCTGGCCGCTGTTGATCAGCGTGTTGATGTCTCCCAAACTGCTCACCGAGTCCAGCCGACGGTCGAGCTGGCTGTACTGATCGTTGGTTACGCCGATCCACACCCACGCGCCCAAAAGGACGACCAGCGTGATCACCGAGAGCGCGGCCACGATGAGGATGGTGCGCAGCGAGAGCACCTTCATCGGCAACCGCAGACGGTGAAGCGGAGGCCTATCGGTCGCCATCACTACACCGTCCGCGGCAGCGGCCGAACTTTTCGTGACATCTTGCCTTCCGTCTTGGCCCTGGCTTGACCAACGAGCTCAGGATATAGGCGCGATGTTTGAGGTTAGCGGTTCACACGCGCGGCGCTACGAGCGGTGGCGCAGGGGTCAGCTCCCTTCGGGCGAAGCCGTCTTGGGATGGACCAGGGTCAGCTGGGCACCGCCGCGCTCGACGTTTGCGGCCTCGCCGTCGGCCAGACCGGTCCCGTCCGGCTCGCTCATGCCGTGGATGTGCACCGTGCCGCCGGTATGCCGATAGTGGCGCAAGCGAATTATGGAGCGCAGCCGGTCGTTTCGTTCGCGTCGCGAAACTTGGGCGTGGCCGATGCCCCGCTCCGGTGATGTCTTCGACTTGCTGCAGTACTCACCTTCGCGTTGGGTGTTGCCTTGTACGTCGTAATCTCGCCGCCGACGCGTGCGTAACACGTTGGGAAATAGCGGTTTACACGGCTCGCGACGTCGTCATTCGGATGCGAATTCCCCGGACCCCTGCCGTGAAAGGTAACTGTGGTGTTCGCACGCGGGCAACCCGACGGGCCCGGCGCTTATCGATGCAAATGTTCCGCGAGGCCGATTTCGCCGCCGGCGGGTGCCCCGAGAGCGATGTGAACTTCGCAACATAGATATGGCCACGAGATAGGTGAGTGAGTACTCTCTCACCTATGCAACTTTCGGGGCGTGACCGACTGCTGGGCGAAGCGCTGCGGCTTTTCGCCGACAAGGGGTACGCCGCGACGTCGGTGGCCGACATCCAGCGAGCGTCCGGTCTGGCGCCGGGGTCGGGCGCGCTCTACAAGCACTTCGGCTCCAAGCGAGAGCTGCTGGAGGCCGCCGTCGCGCACCGGATCGACAGCATCGTGGCCGCCCGGGAGCAGTACGACGCCGGAGAGCCCGGCAGCGTCGAGCAGGCGGTGCGAACGGCGGGCCAGTTGATCTGGAGCAACCTCAAGGAGAGCGAGGACTTGCTCAAGGTCATGCTGCGCGAACCCGACGAGCTCGGCGATCTCGGCGAGAAGACCTGGCAGGTCATCACCGACAACGCCTACCAGCGGTTCGCCGACGAACTGGCCGCGTTGAATCGATCGGGCGGCACCGCGATACCCGATCCCGCGGCGACCGCGGCCGTGGCGATCGGGTCGTTGTCCTACGCCGCGACGCTTCAGTCGCTGACTGGGCGCCTGCCCGGCAATATCGCCGAGGACCGCTACATCGAGGCGTGGGTGAACCAGACGCTCAGCGTCCTCAAGCAACATCGCAAGCCGGAAAAGCCGGAAAGCTGAAATCCACCAACCTATTTCAGGAGCCAACCCGTGACATTCTCACTGCAATTGAGCGACGACGTGATCGAGGTGCGCGATTGGGTGCACAAGTTTGCGGCCGAAGTGATCCGCCCCGCGGCATCGGAATGGGACGAGCGGGAGGAAACCCCGTGGCCCGTGATCCAGGAGGCCGCGAAGGTCGGCCTGTACTCCCCCGACTTCTTCGCCCAGCAGGCGGCCGAGCCGAGCGGACTGGGCTTCCTCACCACGTTCGAGGAGATGTTTTGGGGTGACGCCGGCATCGCGCTGTCCATCCTCGGCACCGGTCTGGCCGCGGCGGCGTTGGCGGGCAACGGAACTCCGGAACAGCTCGGTCGCTGGCTTCCCGAGATGTTCGGTACGCCCGACGAACCCAAACTCGGCGCGTTCTGCTCCTCGGAGCCCGACGCGGGCTCCGACGTCGGCGCCATCCGCACCCGCGCACGCTACGACGAGGCGGCCGGCGAATGGGTGCTCAACGGCACCAAGACGTGGGCAACCAACGGCGGCATCGCCAATGTGCACATCGTGGTGGCCTCGGTCTATCCCGAGCTCGGCACCCGCGGCCAAGCCACGTTCGTCATCCCGCCGGACACCCACGGCCTGTCGCAGGGGCAGAAATTCAAGAAGCACGGGATCCGTGCGTCGCATACCGCCGAAGTGGTGCTGGACAACGTCCGGCTGCCCGAGGACACGATTCTGGGCGGACGGGAGAAGTTCGAGGAGCGCATCGCCCGGGTCAAGTCCGGCGCCTCGTCGCGCGGGCAGGCCGCGATGAAGACCTTCGAGCGCACCAGGCCCACGGTCGGCGCGATGGCCGTCGGGGTGGCCCGGGCCGCCTATGAATACGCCCTCGAATACGCCTGCCAACGCGAGCAATTCGGGCGCAAGATCGGCGAATTCCAGGCGATCGCGTTCAAGCTGGCGGACATGAAGAGCCGCATCGACGCGGCGCGGATGCTGGTGTGGCGGGCCGGCTGGATGGCGCGCAACAACCAGAGCTTCGACTCGGCGGAGGGCTCGATGGCCAAGCTGGTGGCCAGCGAGACCGCGGTCTATGTCACCGACGAGGCCATCCAGATCCTGGGCGGCAACGGGTACACCCGCGACTACCCGGTGGAGCGAATGCACCGCGATGCGAAGATCTTCACCATCTTCGAGGGAACGAGCGAGATTCAGCGCCTGGTCATTTCACGAGCGGTGACCGGCCTGCAGATTCGTTAAGCCGGCCACCTCATCGCCGGGCCCACTCCTCGGCGAGCAGCCGGTAGGACCGAACCCGGTCCTGGTGATCATGAGTGATCGTCGTGATGATCAGCTCGTCGGCCTCGGTCGCATCGCGTAATCGCTCGAGCTGATCGGCGACCTGCACCGCGGAGCCGACGAACTGGGTCTCGACACGGTCCGCGACCAGTTCACGGTCCGCCGCGGTCCAGGTGTGCCGGCGCGCTTCGGCGGGGGTGGGAAAGGGGATCGCGCCCTCGCCGGTGCGAATGCTGCGCACCCAGGGCCCGTAACCCGCCGCGAGGTTGCGTGCGGTGGCCTCGTCGTCGGCGACGACGACGTCGGCCGACACCGAGACGTACGGCCGGTCGAGCTCGGGCGAGGGCCTGAAACCAGCCCGGTAGGCATCGGTGGCCTCCAGGACCGCCGCCGGTGCTACGTGGTAATTGGCGGCGAACCGCAGGCCCCGGTCACCGGCGACCGCCGCGCTCTCCCCGCCGCTGCTGCCGAGGATCCAGATCTGCAAGTCGGCGCCTTCCCCAGGCACGACATGCGCCTCTTCGCCCTCGGCGGATCGATAGGCGCCGGCGATCAGGGCGAGAATGTCGTCCACCTGCTCGGCGTAATTCTGCGGTTCGGCACCCGGCAGCGACAGCAACGCCTTGTGCAATGCGAAGCGCGGCGAGCTCAGCAGCGGCGTCGGATCGAATCTTTCAGGGATGCGCAATCCATTCGATGCGTGCCCATTGGCCACCGGCCGCGGCGTCGGAGCGATCCGTGCCGGCACCCGCGGCTTGCCACCGGAACGGCCCAGGCCCAAATCGAATCGGCCCGGATGCGCCGCATCCAGCAAGCCGAATTCCTCCACCGTGGACAAGGCGGTGCGATGTCCCATCTGGACCGCGCCCGAACCGAGCCGGATCGTCGACGTGTGTGCGGCGGTCAGGGCGAGCAGCACCGCGGGAGAGGTGCCCGCGACGCCGGGGTTGAGGTGGTGTTCGGCGAACCAGTAGCGCGCGTAGCCCAAGCCTTCGGCGTGCCGCGCGAGGTCGATGCTGTTGCGCAGGGCCTGCGCGGCGGTCGAGCCGGACGAGATCGGAACGAGGTCGAGGACCGTTAGTGGGGTAGTCATGAGCCTTAAGAAGCCACCCCTCTGGAGGCGTCCGGGTCAGCCGATCGCCCGGGCACCGGCAGCGGCGGCAAGCCGAGGTGCTCGCGCAGGGTGGTGCCCGCGTAGTCGGCGCGGAACACGCCGCGTTCCTGCAGCAGCGGCACGACCTGATCGACGAAGGGATCGAGCCCCCCGGGCGTGATGTGCGGGACCAGGATGAACCCATCACTGGCGTCGGCCTGCACGAAGTCGTTGATGGTCGCGGCGACGGTCTGCGGCGACCCGATGAAGGACTGGCGCCCGGTCACCTCGACGATCAATTCGCGACTGGTCAGCTTTTCCGCCTCGGCTTTGGCGCGCCAGTCATTGGCGATCGCGATCGGGTCCCGAAACATGCGGACGCTGGCCCTCCCGCGCGAAACGGTGTTTTCCCCCACGATGGGGTCGACGGCGGGCAACGGACCGTCCGGATCGTGGTCCGACAGGTCTCGGTTCCAGAGCTGTTCGAGAAATTTGATCGCCGTCTGCGGGGAAACCTGCGCCAGCCGCACCTCGTGGGCGATGTCGGCGGCCTCGGCGTCGGTGTCACCGATGACGAACGTTGCGGCGGGCAGGATGAGCAACTCGTCGCGATGTCGCCCGTATCGGGCGAGGCGTCCCTTGACGTCGGCGTAGAACGCTTGCCCGGCTCCCAGCGTGCTGTGTCGGGAGAAGATCGCGTCGGCGGCCGAGGCGGCGAACTCGCGACCCTCGTCGGAATCGCCGGCCTGGAATATCACCGGCCGGCCTTGCGGGCTTCTCGGGACGTTGAATCGACCGTGGATGTCGAAATGCGCGTCTTGGTGGGCGAATGCGCCCGCGTGTGGGTCGGAAAGAAAGACACCGGTTTTCTTGTCCGCCACGATTTCGTCACCGCGCCAGGAGTCGAAGAGCTCCAGCGTCGTCTGCAGGAAAGTCTTCGCGCGCTCGTAGCGCTGGTCTTCGGCCAGGAATCCGCCCCGGCGGAAGTTCTCGCCGGTAAACGCATCCCAGGAGGTCACGACATTCCACGCGGCGCGCCCGCCGGAGAGATGGTCCAGCGAGGCGAACTGCCGGGCCACTTCGTAGGGCTCGTTGAAGGTGGAGTTGATCGTGCCGGTCAGTCCAAGGCGATCGGTCACCGCCGCGAGCGCGGCCAACACGGTGAAGGTGTCGGGACGGCCCACCACGTCCAGGTCGTAGATCTGTCCGTTCTGCTCGCGCAACCGCAGGCCTTCGGCCAGGAACAGGAAATCGAACTTGCCTCGCTCGGCCGCCTGAGCAAACCGCGCGAACGAGCTGAACTCGATGTGGCTTCCGGCCGCCGGGTCACTCCACACCGTCGTGTTGTTGACGCCGGGAAAGTGGGCCGCTAAGTGAATCTGTTTTGCCGGAGCGCTCATCTGGAGATCCTCAATATCGGGCTTGTTTCAGGCGACCGCGTAGCGGTTGGTGGGACGGCGCAATCCGAGCAGTCCGCGAAGCGTGTCCGCCTCGTAGGCGGCACGGAACAGCCCGCGGCGGCGCAATTCGGGCACCACGCCCTGGGTGATCTGCACGAGGTCGTGGGGCAAAGCGGCCGGGCGTAACCGGAATCCCGACAGCCCTGCGGCATGCCACTCCTGCAGCACGTCGGCCAGCTGTTCCGGGGTCCCGACGAAAACATGTGCGTCGCTGCGGTATTCGGCTCCGGTCAGGTCATCAAGTCGGCGTCGCCGGGCCTGAGCGGCCTGCGGGGTGCGATCGAGGAACACCACCACGTCACCGAATATGTGCAGTGCGTCACCGCTTGGGCCCGCGGCCCTTCGCAACGCCCCGATCTCGTCGACGATATCGCTCGCCTGCGCGGCGTCACGCGGTGTGACGAACCCGACGTCCGCGCTGCCCGCGATCAACTGGTACGACGCACGGCTGTGCCCCAGCGCGGCGACGATCGGCTGCCCTTGCGGCGGGCGTGGGGTGATCGACGGTCCCTTGACGGAGAACCACCGGCCTTCGAAGTCGATGTAGTGCAGCTTCTGACGGTCGATGAACCGTCCCGTCGCGACGTCACGGATCTCGGCATCGTCCTCCCAGCTGTCCCACAGGCGGCGCAGCACCTCGACGTAATCCGCGGCCTCGGCGAAATGCTCGCGAATCTGCTCCTGACCGGCGGGGTCGTCGATCACGTCGAGGGACAGGCGAGGCAGCGTGCGGCGCCCGAAGTGCGCCGCCGCGTCGTTGCGGGCGGAGATCTGGACCCGGACCCCGGCCCGGCCGGTGCTCACGTAGTCGAGCGTGGCGATCGATTTCGACACATGGAACGGTTCGGTGTGAGTGATCGTCGCCGTCGGTACGAACCCAATTCCTTTGCTGCGCGGGGCGATTCGGGCGGCGACGAGCACCGCGTCCAAGCGACCGCTGACGCGGTCGACGCGATTGTCAGGCTCGAAGGGATCGTCCGACTGGACGGTCATCGCGTCCTCGATAGTGACGAAGTCCAGCGATCCGCTCTCGGCTTCGGCGACCAGGTCGGCCCAGTAGGCGGGGTCAAACAGTTCGTGCGGTCGTGCTTCGGCCTCCCGCCATGCGGCCGGATGCCAGCCGGCACCATCCAACGCCACCGCCAGATGCACGAGGCTCGACGAATCGGGCATCACCAGACCAGCCTTCCTAACGAATACAACCACTGTGCCGCGATGCGCCCGGAGACGGGGACCGCGACCGCGGTTTTGGCAGGGCACAGCCAGCGACGGGAATAACCGCTCGATGATCCGGCTGGCGCCGCATGGCGGGGGATGCCGGCGCCCGTGTCGAGCAGGAAAACGTGCCGGCGTCGGTGTGCCCGGTTTGCCGACCGGGGCATCGCCTCTCGCCCACCATTCAATCGCCGTGACTTCGCTTGTTGCGCTTGTGGTCCCGTCAGTTTGCTGCCCGCGCCCATCGGCAGTTCGGGCGCCCAGCGACGGCGGCCGGAAACGCGCCGATGACCCCAGCGGGGCGCGTGCCTCGGCCGCAAGTGCGCGCTCTCCCACTGCGCGGCGGGGGCGCAGGCGCTCTTGGAATCACCCGGATTGCAACCCCGCGGCGGCGCCCACCAGGAATCCGCTACTTCGGCAGCAGTGGCAGCACGCCCTCGGCGAACCAATACGCCTCTTCGAGGTGTGGGTAACCCGACAGGATGAACTCCTCGAAGCCGAGCGAATGGTATTCGAGGATCAGGTTCGCGACCTCCCGGTGGCTGCCGACCAGCGCCGTGCCGGCGCCACCGCGGACCAGACCCACCCCGGCCCACAGATTCGGGTAGATCTCGAGCTTGTCCACCCGGCCGCCGTGCAGGGCCGTCATCCTTCGCTGTCCCTCGGATTCCGATTTGGCATGCAGCGATGTGGCTTTCGCGATCTCCTCGTCGGTCAGATCGGCAAGCATCTCGTTCGCGATGGCCCAGGCCGCCGCCGAGGTGTCGCGGCTGATGGTGTGCAATCGAATGCCGAACCGAACCTTGCGGCCAACGGCGGCGGCCTGCTCGCGCACGCGCTCGATCTTGGCGGCGGCGTCGTCCGGGGGCTCACCCCAGGTGAGGTACACGTCGGCATATTCGGCAGCGATCGGCAGCGCCGCCGCCGAGGATCCGCCAAAGTAAATCTCCGGCAAGGGATTCGGCGGCGCCGACACCCTGGCGTCGGCGACTCTGTAGTACTTGCCGGTGAAATCTACCGACTCCTGCGTCCACACCGAGGTGACGATCTGTAGGAATTCGGCGGTGCGTGCGTAGC
>NZ_LZKK01000132.1 GCF_001672815.1 Mycobacterium sp. E796
CATCGCGATGTTGGTCACCACCACGACGCGCAGCCCGGCGACGAGCACCGGAATGGACAGCGGCAGTTCGACTTTCAGCATCCGCTTGATCGCGGGGTAGCCGATGGCGGTGGCAGCGTCGTTCACCTGGGCGGGCACCGCGTCCAGCGCCTCGAGCACCGCCCGCACCAGCAGCGCGGCGGTATAGGCCGTCAGCGCCACCATGACGTTGGCCTCGTCGAGGATCCGGGTGCCGATGATCGTCGGCAACACCACGAACAGCGCCAGCGACGGGACGGTGAACACGACGCTGGCGGTCGCGGTCGTCAGCCGCCGGGCGATCGGCGCGCGCTGCACCAGCACGCCCAGCGGCACCGCGATGACCAACCCGATCACGACCGGCACCAGCGAGAGCCGCAGATGGACGACGGTCAGGGCCCAGGCGTCGTCGAGGTGGGTGAGCAGGTAATGCATGCCTAGACCCTCCGCCGGGCTTCCACCGCGGCCAGCACGTCGACGGCCAGCACGCCGCCGATCAGCTTGCCCCCGTCGTCGACGGCGACCCCCAGGCCCGACGGCGACGACAGCGCCGCGTCGAGGGCGTGGCTGAGGTTGCCGTCTGGGCGGAACACCGACCCGACGCCGCCCATGCTGTCGGACAACGACGCACCCCCGCGGTGCTTGCGCAGGCCCTCCGCGTCGATCCATCCCACCGGAATGCCGGCGTCGTCGACCACCACCGCCCAGCCGTCCGGGAGACCCGCGTCGGGGAGGGCGGCCGCGGCGATGCGCTCGATGTCGTGCAACGGCAGCCCGTCCGCGGCCATGAGCTGCAGCCACCGATACCCGCGGCCCAGACCGATGAACCGGGCGACGAATTCGTTGGCCGGACGCGACAGCAGATGCGCGGGTTCGTCGTACTGCTGCAGCACGCCGTCCCTGAACACCGCGATCCGTTCGCCGAGTCGCAGCGCCTCGTCGATGTCGTGCGTGACGAACACGGTGGTCTTGTGCAGTTCGCTTTGCAGACGCAGTATTTCGTTCTGCAGTTCGTGGCGCACCACCGGGTCGACGGCGGAGAACGGCTCGTCCATCAACAGGATCGGCGGGTCGGCCGCGAGCGCGCGCGCCACACCGACGCGTTGTTGTTCGCCGCCGGAGAGCTGCGCCGGGTAGCGGGTGGCGATCTTGGGGTCCAACCCGACGCGCTCGAGCACCTCGTAGGCGGCTTTACGGGCATCCCGGCGAGACCTGCCCTTGAGTAGCGGAACCGTTGCGACGTTGTCGATCACGCGCTGATGGGGCATCAGGCCGGCGTGCTGGATGACGTAGCCGATCCCGAGGCGCAGTCGCACCGGGTTGACCGTCGACACATCCGCCCCGTTGACGGTTATCCGGCCGGAGGTCGGCTCGATCATCCGGTTGATCATCCGCAATGCCGTGGTCTTGCCGCTGCCCGAAGAGCCGACGAATACCGTCAATTCGCCGTTGGGGACCACCAGGCTCAGCCGGTCGACGGCCGTCGTCCCGTCGGCAAATACCTTGCTGACGTTGTCGAAGACGATCACCGCTGTTGACCGATCGGGTGATTGAAGCCGTTGTCGCGCACCCAGTTTCGCGCGGCCTGATCGGGATCGATGCCGGAGTTGCCCGACACCGCGGCGTTGAGGTGGGCCAGACCGGAGGTCGTCAGCTTCGCCGACACCGCGTCCAGCACGTCCTTGAGGCGGTCCGACTTCTTCTGCGAATTCACCAGCGGCACAATGTTGCCGGCCAGGAAGTTGTGCTGCGGATCCTCCAGCGCCAACAGATGATTCTGCAGCATCGCCGGTGAGGTGCTGAAGATGTTGGCGGCCGTCACCTTCCCCTCCACCAACGCG
>NZ_LZKK01000133.1 GCF_001672815.1 Mycobacterium sp. E796
CCGCACGACGGCGCGTTCACCGCGGCGCGGCTGGCCAAGGACCAGGGCGTGCCCATCTCGACGATCTCGTTCGGCACCAAGGGCGGGGAGATCGAGATGGACGGGCAGCGGGTCGCCGTCCCGGTGTCGACCGACCAGACGCTGCAGGAGATCACCAAGATCACCGACGGCCAGGCGTTCCACGCCGACAGCCTGGAATCGCTGGAGAGCGTCTATTCGACCCTGCAGCGCCAGATCGGCTATCAGACCGTCAAGGGCGACGCCAGCCTGGCCTGGATGCTGCTCGGCGCGGTGCTGCTGGCCGGCGCCGTCCTGGCCGGAGAGTTCCTGAACCGGCGGCTGCCCGCCTAAGCGGTCAGACGGCAGCGTCAGATCGGCAGGCGCCGGTTGATCAGCAGGCCCAGCGCCGCCGCGATCAGCGCGACGACGACGCCCAGGCGCAGCCAGCCGGCGCTGCCGGGGCCGGGCACCGTGCGGAACCCGATGTCGTTCTCGATGGCGTTGTAGCTCTTGTTCAGCTCGCTGATGTTGGTGGCGGTGTAGGACTGCCCGCCGGATAGCTGGGCGATCTTGCGCATCTGGTCG